>JAAYLR010000103.1 GCA_012521815.1 Acidobacteriota bacterium | reverse complement strand
GCCCGCCCCCCCGCAAATCCCCTGGCACCTCTCCCGGACATACAAAGCGAGCGGCACCCTGCACCCGCGTCTGACAAAGCGGCTGGCACCTTCCGACCGGAGCCGGTGCAAAGTGGCTGGCACCTTCCGGGCGGCACCTTCCGGCAGAAAAGCGGCTGGCACCTTCCGGGCGCAAAACGGCTGGCACCTTTCGGCCGGCGAAAAGCGGGTGGCACCTTGCGTTCGGGTGCGGGTGGGGCTCAGGGGGTGGCGAGGAGGCTCTCGACGACCCGGCGCATCCGTTCGACGCCGCGGTCGAAGGCGTCGAGGGGGATCCGCTCGTCCGGGCCGTGGACGCCGCGCATCGGCTCGGCCTCCACCCAGAACGGGGAGAAGCCGTAGGCGGCCACGCCCCGCTCGCGGAAGTAGCGCGAGTCGGTGATCCCGGCGAGGAAGATCGGTATCACCGGCGCCTCGTCGGCGAGCGCCGCGACGAGCCGCTCCCAGAGCGGCCCGGAGGCCGGGGTGGGCTCCGAGGGAGGCGCGGCGAGGAGCACCCGGGTCTCGATCTCCTTGCCGAGCGCCTCGCGCACCCCGGCGAGGTAGGCGTCGGTGTCGGTCGACGGCAGGAGCCGGATGTCGATCCGGGCGCGCGCCTCGGCGGGGATCGAGTTGATCTCCTCTCCCGCGGCGAGGACCGTCACCTGGAGCGAGTCGAGGAAGAGCGACGGCAGCCCTGGCGGGATCGCCCGCCGCGGCCCGTCGGGCGCGATCACCTCGTCGAGGTCGGCTTCGAGGCGGCCGAGGTTCGGGTCGAGGCGGCCGATCGCGGCCAGGTAGGCGCGCGCCGCGGGGTCGATCTTCCAGACCGGGGGCCGCTCGACGAGCCGCGCGAGGCCGGCCACGAGCTGGTGGACGGCGCTGCCGAGCTGGATCCCGGCAGCATGGCCGGGACGCCCCTTCGCGCTCACCTCGAGCCAGAGCGGGCGCTTCTGGGCGACCTCGATCCCCCAGAGGAGATGGCGGCCGAGCACCGCCTTGTTCGCTCCCCCTTCGTTGAGCAGGAGGGCGACGTCGGCGAAGAGCCCGGGGTGCCGCTCCCAGAGGGCGGCCGTCCCCTCCCCGCCGCCGGCCTCCTCGTCGGCGACCGCGACCAGAAGGAGATCCCGATGGCGCGGCAGATCGCTCCGGGCGAGTGCGAGCATCGCTTCGAGATGGGCGATGCCGAGGCTCTTGCAGTCGAGCGCCCCGCGCCCCCAGAGCATCCCGTCGCGCACCTCGCCCCCGAACGGCGCCACCGACCACCCCTCTCCCGCCGGGACGACATCCATGTGGTGGAGGAGCGCGATCGCCCCGCCCGTGGGCGTGGAGTTGGCACGCAGGCGGGCGACGAGGTTCACCCGCCCCGCGCCGCTCACGTACCGCTCGACGGCGATTCCCGCTCCGGCCAGCTCCCGGGCGAGCCAGGCCGCGGCGATCCCCTCGTTGCCCGGCGGGTTCGTGGTGTCGAGGCGGAGGTACGCCTGGAGCCGCGCCGCCGCGGGGGAGAGGGGCGCCGCGGCGCCGGCAGCGGCCGGGAGGAGGGAGGCGAGGGCAAGAGCGCCGAGGAGACGGCGGGAGCGCGGCATGGGCCTAGGCTACCGCAGGCAAAAAGAACGGCGCCGCGGGGAGACCCGCGGCGCCGGTGCGAGCGTCAGAGGATGACGCCCGGGGGTGGGCTAGTTGTTGCCCGAGCCACCCGGCCAGCGGACGAAGTAGCCGTCCGACCAGATGATGTCCTGGTCGTAGTCGGTGGCGATGAACGGGCCGACCACGACACTCGACGGAGCGCCGAACGCATTCGCGCCACCGTCGCGGCCGCCGCTGCCGATGCCGAGCACACGGTTGGCGAGCAGGTTGTCGTCGTTGATCCCGAAGACGTACTCGTTGCGCCAGCCGTCGAACTGCGGGATCTCCTGCATGTAGAAGAACGTCGTACTCGGACGCAGGGTCGAAACGAGGGCCGAGTGGTCGAGATCCGGGGAGTTGAAATCCCAGTCGAACGTGTTGCTGGCGGAGCCCGCCGCGCCAGCCGAAAGCTGGTCGGTGAGCCAGGAGGTCCAGGCCGTGCCGAGGTTGCGCATGTCGGCCATGGTCCGCTTCTGCTTCGACTTCTGCAGGGCGTCGATCAGGTTCGGGATCAGGATCGCGGCGATGATGCCGATGATCGCGACCACGATGAGCAGCTCGATGAGCGTGAAGCCCCGCTGCCGATTCTTGAGTCTCTGCAGCATCTGGTCTCCTTCGTCTTCCCTCTCGGGGATCTCCCTCCCGGTTCATTCCGGAGAGCTACGCGCATCAATAGAGCACGAACCGTGCCCGATTTTTCTGATGCAAATTCAACGGCTTTCGGAAAGCGAGCGTCACGAAACGGCCCGTCTCCTGACAAAAAACGTCACTCGACGAGGCGCCGCACCGCCCGCTCGTAGAGGGCGACGCCGTCCACGAAGGCGTCGATTGCCATCCGCTCGTTTGGCTCAGCGGCCGTGAAGGTGTCGGCGGCCACCAGCAGGAACGGCGAGAAGCCGTACGCTGGGATCCCCGCGGCGCGGAAGAAGCGGGCGTCGGAGGCCGACCAGGGGAGGAGGTACGGCCCCACGCGGACCCCGGGGTGGCTCGCAGCCACCTCCGCGGCGAGCGCGCGGAAGGCGGGGTGGGCGATCGGGCTCGCCTCCCCGCCGCCTCCGCGCGCCTGGAGCGTAGCCGCCAGCCCCGCGCCGAGGCCGGGCGCGAGGGTGTCGGCGAGTGCCTCCTCCAGGCTCGAGCCGGGCAGCGCCTGGACGATGACCGGCAGCTCCCAGCCGCCACCCTCCGCCTCCCGCACCGGGCCGACGCTCAGGCTGTTGTGGAAGAGCGCCCGGAGGAACGGGGTGAGCGCCTCGCGGTCGCGGACGCTCTCGAGGAGCGTCTCCGGCCGCCCCAGGATCCGCTGGAGGTTCGTGTGGTCCCGGCTCGGCCCGTAGGCGGCCACGAACTCCAGCACCGCCGGGTCGAGGCGGAGCGGCGCCCGCCGCCGGCTCTCGGCCATGAGATCGGCCCCCAGCTCTTCGAGCCGGGCCCGGTCGTCGCCGCAGTAGACGAGATCGGCGTAATGCTTCTGCGCGAACTCGATCCCCCAGTACTTCGCCTCCCCCGGGTTGACGGCCTCGACCACCCCTCCCTCGTCGAGGAAGAGCTCGAACCGCGCGACCAGCTCGGGGTGGGCACGCAGGATCCACTTCGAGCCGACGTCGCTGCCCGTCTCCTCGCTGCTCGTGGCCAGCAGGATCACCGATTTGCGCGGGGTGACGCCGGAGCGCTTCAGGGCGAGGAACGCCTGGAGCTGCGCTACCGCGAGGCTCTTCATGTCGTAGACGCCGCGACCGAAGATCCAGGGGCCGTCGATCGTCCCCGAGAAGGGAGCGTCCCGCCAGCCGTCGGACGGCCTGGCGGGCTCGACGTCGACATGGTGGTGCAGGACGACCGCCCCCCGCTCGTGCCCTTCGAGCACCGCCCAGAGGTTCGCCCGCCCCTGGCCGAGGTACTCGACCTCCGACGGGATCCCTTCCTGCGCGAGCAGCTCCTCGAGGAAGCGCACCCCGGCGAGCTCGTCGCCGTCGGGCCAGCTCGTGTCGATCGCCACGTACTGCTGGAGAAGCCGGACCTCGGGCAGCGCGGTGAAATCGCGGCCGAGCCACCGTTCCGACTCGCTCGAGACCTCGGGCGCGTGCGCGAGGACCCGAGCGACGAAGCGGTGGAGCAGGAAACCGCTGCCGAGCGCCCCGATCAGGGCGAGGTAGAGGGCGGTGCGCGCGGCCCGGCGGCGGAGCCGCCGGTGGAGATCCGCCTGCGAGCGCGGCTCGCTCACGTTCCGCCTCCGTCGCCCTCTTCACTCCGGGGCACGCTCCGCATCTCGAAGAGCGTCGCCACCAGCTCGTTGGCGCGCCCGGCCCGGTGCGGGCTCACGAACTCCCAGACCACCTCGCCCTCCGGCCCGATCTCGAACGCCCGGCCCGCCTCCGACTCGACGACCATCGTGTTGCCGTTCGCGAGCCGCTCCGCCGTGCCGGCCTCGGGCGAGGAGAGCGGCCGCCCGGCCTCTCCGGCCCAGCTCCAGGCGATCTCGCCCGTGAGCGGATCGACCTCGAGCACCCGCGAGGCGCCGTCGAGCCCCCGGTTGTCGAAGAGGAGGATCCGGCAGGAGGAGAGGAGCGTCGGCTCGTGCTGCCGCCGCCAGGGGCCGCGCCGGGCCCAGACCGCCCGCCCGGCCGCCGGATCCACGATCGCCACGGTGTCGATCTCGCGGAGCGAGACGAGCCAGTTCCCTTCGGCGTAGAGCGGCGACCGGCCGGCGCAGCGGCCGTCGAGCACCTGGATGGTGTTGGCGTGCAGGATGTCCTCGCCGGTGGAGAGCGGCTCGAGGACCTCGCTGAACGGGGAGTCGTGGAGCGCCCGGAGGAGCGACACGCTCCGCACCGGACGGCCCTCGGGGGAGAGCTCGGTGACGCTGTCCTCGAGCACCTCCCGCCCCGGAACGATCTCCGGCACCGTCCGCGCCTCCTTGGTCAGCACGAGGAAGCCGCCGCCGGGCAGCGGCCAGAGGTCGTTGAACGTCGCCCCCCGCCACGCCCAGACCAGCCGGGAGCGGACATCGAGGCGGACCACGCCGCCCCCCTGGAAGAGCGCCGCGAGGCCCCCGTCCGGAAGCGGCACCGCACGCCGGAAGTAGGCGAGATCGCTGCCCCCGTGCGCGCCGGGGAAGGCGCGCTCGTACGGCTGTCGCCACCTCCCCGCGACCGTGCCGTCCGGCTCGATGAGGAAGGCCTCGGGCCCGTGGCCGGAGGTGTAGAGCCGCCGGACCGGGGCGACCCGGCCGGCGACCGCGCGGACGACGCCGGTGGCGGCCGGCGCCGGCTGCCGGCCCGCGAGATAGGGAAGCGACAGGAGACGCGCCCGCTCGACCGCGTCAGCGGGTGAGTCCGGCGCCGCCCGATGCCACCGTCCCGTGGGAAACGTCTCTTCGGCCGCGGCCACCGGCTCCTGGCGCAGGCGTCTGAGCCCGGCCAGGGCGGCGAGGACGATCAGCAGGAGGATGGCCAGGAGGGTGACGGTGCGGGCTCTTCTCACGGCGGGACCTGCGCCAATCATAACGGCCCCGCCGGGCGGGGTATGCTGCCGCGCGACGACGATACCGACTGAGCCGATGCCTGCGGCCGCTTCCCATCCCCAGTTGCCCATCCGGGCGCCCCGCGCGCTCGGGATTGCCGGCGCGCTCCTCCTCGCCGCGCTCCTCGCCGCGCTCGCCGCCGAGCTGCACCTGACCGGCGGCGTCTCCGGGCTGCCGCTCGACGACAGCTGGATCCACCTCGCGCTCGCCCGTTCGCTCGCCGCCGGCGACGGGCTCGCCTTCCGGCCGGGCGAGCTGGTGACCGCCTCCACCGCCCCGCTCTGGACGGCGCTCGTCGCGCTCGTCGAGGCGCTGCCCGGCGCCCCGTTCCTGCCGGTGAAGCTCCTCGGCGCGCTCCTCACCCTGGGCGCGCTCGCCGCCACCCACCGGCTCGCCCGGGCGCTCGGCCTCGGCGCCGGGCTCGCGCTCCTCGCCGCCCTCCTCTTCGTCACCTCCGACGCGCTCCTCTGGGCGGCGCTCTCGGGGATGGAGGTGCCGCTCTTCGCGCTCCTCGCCACCCTCGGCATGGCGCTCCAGGCCGAGGCTGCCGCGGGGCGCCGGCCGCCCGGCAGCGCCCCGGTGCTCCTCTTTGCCCTCGCCGCACTCGCGCGGCCGGAGGGGCTCCTGCTCCTCGCCCTCGCGCTCGCCGAGCGGTGGGCGTTCTCAGCGCCGGGAGCGCGGGGCCGGCAGGCGGCCGGGGACCTTCTTCTCGCCGCCGCCCTCCTCCTGCCGGTGCTCGCCGCCTACGCGGCGATCGGCGGCTCGCCGCTGCCCACGACCTACGCCGCGAAGGTCGGCGGCGCCGGTCCGGGGCTGCCCCGGCTCGCGACCCTCTACGCCGCCTTCGGGCTCCTCTTCCGCTCCCACCCCCTCCCGGCGCTCCTCGCCGCGGGCGGAGCGGTCGCGCTCCTCGCCCAGCGGCTCGAAGGGCGGCGCGGGAGCCTCCTGCCGGCGCTCTGGCTCGCCGCGCTCCCGCTCGCCTTCGCGACCCTCGCCGGGCCGCCGCGGTTCGGGAACTTCGGCCGCTACCTCTTCCCGGTCTACCCGGCCCTCGCGGTGGTGGCGGCCGCGGCGCTCGCCCGCCCGGCCGCGGCCCTCGCCGGCGGAGGCGTCCGGCGGCGCCTCGCCGCCGGGGCGCTCGCGGCGCTCGTCCTCCTCCCGTCGCTCCCGGCCGCCGTTCGTGCCGGGGGGCGGTACGCGCAGAGCGTCGCGAACGTCGCCGCGAGCGACCTCGCGCTCGCCCGGCGGCTCGCGGCGACGCTCCCTCCGGAGGCGCTCCTCGCGGCCGCCGACATCGGCGCGCTCGGCTACCTCCTGCCGAACCGGATCGTCGATCTCGGCTTCCTCGTCTCGCCCGATCTCGCCGCCCACGTCGCCGCCGCGGCGGCGGCCGGCGCTTCGCGCGACGACGCCCTGCTCTCCTTCCTCGCTGCGCGCGAGGTCGACTACGTCGCGACCTTCCCGGCGGCGACGCCGCTCTTCGCCCGCCGGCCCGATCTCTTCCCGCCGTTGCTCCGCTTCCCGGTTCCCGGCAACATCACGATGGTGGGCGACGAGCTCGTGCTCTACGCGACCCCGTGGACCCGTCACCCGCTGGCCGCCCCGGAGCGGCCGAGGAGCCCCGTACCATGAACGTCCCGATCCTCGATCTCACCCGCGCCCACCGCCGGATCGCCGCCGATCTCGACCGCCGCTGGCGGGAGGTGGTCGCCCGCACCGCCTTCGTCCTCGGCCCCGAGGTGCGGGAGTTCGAGGCGGCGTGGGCGCGCTTCCTCGAGGTGCCGCAGACGGTGGCGGTCGCCAACGGCACCGACGCCCTCATCCTCGCGCTCCGCGCGCTCGGGGTCGGCCCCGGCGACGAGGTGCTGCTGCCCGCCTTCACCTTCTTCGCCACCGTCGAGGCGGTGGTGCTCGCCGGCGGCACCCCGGTGCTCTGCGACGTCGAGGAGGCGACCTGCAACCTCGACTCGGCCGCCGCCGCGGCCCGGATCACCCCGCGCACGGTGGGGATCCTCGGCGTCCACCTCTACGGCCGCCCGTTCGACTTCGCGGCGCTCGGCGCGCTTGCCGCACGGCACGGCCTCTGGATCGTCGAGGACGCCGCGCAGGCGCACGGGGCGCGCTGGCAGGGGCGGCGGGTCGGCGGCCTCGGCGAGCTCGCGGCGTGGAGCTTCTACCCGACGAAGAACCTCGGCTGCTACGGCGACGGCGGCGCGGTGAGCGGGCGCGACCCCGACCTCGTGGCGCGCGTCGCCCTCCACGCGAACCATGGCCAGACCGGGCGGTACCACCACACTCTCGTCGGCGCCAACAGCCGCCTCGACTCCCTCCAGGCGGCGGTGCTCAACTGCCGCCTCGCGCTCCTCGACGAGGACAACGCCGCCCGCCGCCGGCACGCGGCGCGCTACCAGGAGCGGCTCGCGGGAGTCGGCGATCTCCGCTGGCCCACCGAGCGGCCCGGCGACGAGCCGGTCTTCCATCAGGTCGCGATCCGCACCGCGCACCGCGACGCGCTCCTCGCCCACCTGCAGGCGGCGGGGATCGGCTGCGCCGTGCACTACCCGGCGCCGCTCCACCAGCAGCCGGCGCTCGCCGGGCTTGTCCCGCCCGACCTCGACCTGCCGGTCGCCACCCGCGCCGCGGCCGAGGTCCTCTGCCTGCCGATCTTCGCCGAGCTGACCGGCGAGGAGGTCGACCGGACCTGCGAGGCGATCGCGGAGTTCTTCGCCCGGCGGACCTGAGCGGAGGCGCGGCGCGGGCGGCGCCCCCCCGCTGGGCGCTGCCCGCCGTGCTCGCCGGGGCCGCGGCGCTCCGCCTCCTCCACTGGGCGGCGGTGGGGCGGCTGCCGTTCGTCGATCAGCTCGTCCTCGACAGCGCCGAGTACGACCGCTGGGCACGCACCCTCGCCGCCGGCGACTGGCTCGGCAGCGAGCCGTTCTTCCAGGCGCCGCTCTACCCGTACCTGATCGGGCTCGTCTACCGGCTCGCGGCGACGCCGCACGCCGTCTACCTGCTCCAGATCGCGGCCGCGGTCGCCGGGCTCTGGTGCCTCGCGCGGGCGGGCGCGCGGCTGGCGGACGAGTGGACCGGCCTCGCCGCCGCCGCGCTCGCCGGCCTCTACGCGCCGTTCGTCCTCCACGACGTCCAGCTCCTCAAGGAGCCGTTCGCCGTCTCCCTCGTCGCCGCCCTCCTCTGGGCGGTCGCGGCGGCGCGGGCGAGCGGGCGGGGGCGGGCGTGGCTCCTCGCGGGCGCCGCGGGCGGGCTCCTCGTCCTGCTGCGGGAGAACGCGCTCGCCGCCCTGCCGCTGCTCCTCCCGCTCGCCTGGCGGCGTGGCGAGTACCGGGCGAGCCTCGGGCGCGGCCTGCTCTTCCTCGTGGGGATCGCGCTGCCGCTCCTGCCGGTGGCGGCCCGCAACGCCTGGGTCGGCGGCGGGCTCCTGCCGACGACCTACCAGGGGGGCGCGAACTACTACATCGGCAACAACCCGGAGGCCGACGGGACCTACCGCCCGCTCACCCCCGGCCGGCAGATCCCCGCGCACGAGCGGCGGGAGCCGTGGCGGCTCGCCGAGGCGGCGGCGGGGCGGCCACTCACCGCGAACGAGGTCTCCGCCTACTGGTACGAGCGCGCCTTCGCCTGGGCGCGCGCCGAGCCGCTCGCCTTCCTCCGCCTCCAGCTCCGGAAGGCGGGCCTCTACCTCGCCCTCTACGAGTGGCCCGACGCGGTCGATCTCTACTGGCTGCGGGCGCGCTCGCCGGCGCTCGCGGCGGTCGGGCTCGACTTCGGCGCGCTTGCCCTGCTCGCGCTCGCCGGCGCCGGCGTCGCCTGGCGGCGGCGCCTCTGGGGGGCTCTCGCCCCCGCCTGGCTCTTCGCGCTCGCCTGGATGGCCTCGACGGTGGCGTTCTTCCTCTTCTCCCGCTACCGCCTCCCCGGCCTCGTGCCGCTCTTCCTCTTCGCCGGCCTGCCGCTCGCCGCGGGGTTCGCGCCGGGCGCCTCCCGGCGGGCGCGGCTCGCCGCCCTCGCGCTCCTCGTCGCCGCCTGGGGGCTCCCCCGGCTCGCGCTTCCCGCGCCACGGCTCGATCTCGTCGAGCAGAACCTCGGGCGCCTCGCCGCCGACCGGGGTGAGCCGGCGGCCGCCGAGGCGCACTTCCGCGCCGCGCTCGCCGCGAACCCGGAGAGCTTCCTGCCGCTCGTCGAGCTCGGCGCGCTCGCCGGCCGGAGCGGGCGGGCGGAGGAGGCGCGGGGCTGGCTGGAGCGGGCGGTCGCGCGGGAGCCCGGCGCGGTGGAGGCGTGGGCGAACCTGGGCGCCGCCTGCCTCGCCCTCGGCGATCTCCCCGCCGCCGCCGCGGCCCTCGACCGCGCCCTCGCGCTCGACCCCGGCTTTGCCGCCGCGCTCCGGAACCGGGAGCTGCTCCGGCAGCGGGTGCGGGGCGAGGCCGCGGCGGAGCGCGCCGGCGGCCCCTGAGCGCGGCGGGGTGCCGCTACTCCTCCTCGCAGGCGAGCGCTTCGCGCGCGAGGAGGCCGGCGGTGGTCCGCTCGCCGACGTAGCGGGCGAGCAGCCAGGCGGCGCCCCCTTCGCTCACGAGGCCGGCCGCCTCGACCCGGTCGCCGGCGAGGACGTAGCCGTACCGCTGCCCGGGCGGGGGCGGCTCGACGACGTGGAAGTGCACCTTCGCCGCGGTGACGACGCAGGAGAACGGCGGTTTCCAGCCGTCGCGGACGAACCGGTCGCCGGGCCAGTAGGCGCCGCAGAAGGAGGCGATCCCGTCGGTGACGTTCATCGTCACCTCGTCGTCGCGGGTGGTGAAGGTGACCGTCCCCTCCGCGTCGGTGTACTCCCACCGCCCGTCGCCCACGAAGCCGGCGATCCCGATCCCGTCGCAGGTGTGGGCGGTCGCGCCGAAGACCGCGGAGTAGGAGAAGGAGAGGGTGTCGCCGGCGCGCATGAGCACGAGCGGCCCGTGGAGCCCGTACCAGACGCCGGTCGGGTCGAACCCCCGGTGGTCGGGCGCTTCGAACGGAGCCTCCGCCGGCGGTTCGGCGGCGGGCGCCACGGCGGCGAGGAGCGGCAGGAGACCGAGGAGGAAAGCGGCGGGGAGCAGGCGCATCGGCGACCTCCGGACGCCGCCCGGAGGCCGGCGGGCGGCGGGACGAGCGGTTTCGGCGAGGATACCAGCGCGCCCCCGGAGCCCGGTACGATCCGCTCCCGGAGACCGACCGTGCAGCAGCTCACCCTCCTTCTCGCGCTTCTGGCCGCCGTCGCGGCGGGGGCGCTGGTCGTCTGGCAGGGCGCTCCGTGGGAGGTGCCGGCCGGGGCGTTCCTCCCCGTTCTCGCGCTCGCCGTCTGGGTGGCCGGGCCGTTCGCGCTCCTGGCGCTCTCGGCCGCTCTCGCCCGCTCGCGGCGCGCGGTCTGGATCGTCTTCGCGAGCGTGCTGTTCGCGACGGTCGGGAGCGGCGCGATCTGGTTCGACGCGTTCGTGCGCCGGCCGCACCCCCTCCACGCGCTCCTCCACCTCGCGCTCCCTTCGTTTCAGTATCCGCTCGCCGGCCTCGCGCTCGCCGCCGCCCTCCTCTCGCGCCGGCGGGCGCGCTCCGAACCCTCCGGCGGCTGAGCACTGTCGGGGCGATCAGCGCTGCCGCGGCTCCACGGCGACCTGCTGGGCGAGACTGGCGCGCTGCGCGGCGAGCAGGTGGCCCCGCTCCTCCCAGCGGGCGACGGCGCGCTCCTGTTCCGCGGGCGGGAGCGCCGCGAGGTAGTCGGCCGGCGGGGCCGCCGGCCGCGCGGCGAGCAGACGGGAGAAGGTGGCGAGCCAGGGGCGGTTGCGGTCGAGGAGCTGACCGCTCTCGTACTCCACCACCGGGAGGTCGTCGCGGTGTGGTGGCACCCCGGCGAAGAGCGCCGCGAGCTCATCGCCGCCGACGAGGTAGCAGAGGAGCAGGTCGGCGGGGCCGTCAATCCCGAGGTCGACGAGCTCGGCCGCTACCTCCGGCACGGCGAAGGCGCGCGCCAGCGCCTCGCCGTCCCAGGGGTCGTCGGCGAGCCGGCCGGTGACGATCGTGAACGAGTTCAAGGCGCTCGGCTCGTACCAGATCGTGGTGTGGGGGAAGACCTCGCGGAACGCCTCGACGATCATCGCGTAGTTGCGCGGCAGGAGGCCGTAGGCGGGCAGCCACATCGAAGCGACGCCGCCGGGGCGCAGCCGGGCACGGAGGAGCTCGAAGTAGTCGCGGGTGTAGAGGCTGCCGTTGCCCGAGTAGCGCGGGTGGATCGAGTCGGAGAGGACGGCGTCGAAGGTGCGCGGGCTGGCGAGGAGGAAATTCCGCCCGTCGTGGATCTCGACCCGCACCCGCGGATCGGCGAGCACGCCGTGGTTGATCTCCGGGAAGAAGCGGTCCGACGCGGCGATGACCTCGGGGCTGATCTCCACGATCAGGACACTCTCGACCGGATGGCGGGAGACCGCCCAGGCGGTGCCGCCGGAGCCGAAGCCGATGTGGACGACGTCCCGGGCGCCACCGGCGAGGAGCAGCGGCAGGTGCCCCTGCATCTTCTGCACCGCGTAGAGGTCGGGGCTCGTACCCGCGACGTTCACGCCGTTGAGCTCGAGGGAGAGGTACGGCTGCGACGCGTCGTGCCGGCGGCGGACGGTCACCGAGGTGGCGGCGTCCTCGTCGAAGTAGAGCAGATCCTCCGGCCGGTCGCCCCGGAAGATCCCGGCGGCGAGGATCACGCGGTCGGCGGGCAGGAGCGGCATCGCCAGGAGGCAGGCGAGCGGCGCGCTTGCCACCAGCCAGTGCCAGCCCCGGGCGGGCTCCAGGGCGCCGAACCGGCCGGTGGCGAGCAGGAGCGCGAGCAGGCCGTTGACCGCGCCGAGCGCGAGCAGGCTGTTCTGGGTTCCGAGCCAGGGGATCAGCACGAAGCCGGTGCCGAGCGAGCCGGCGATCGAGCCGATCGTGTTCGCGCCGTAGACCGCGCCGACGTCGCCGCCGAGCCGCCCGAGCTCGCGGTGGAAGAGGCGCACCGCGAGCGGGAAGGAGACCCCCATCAGCAGGGTGGCCGGGGCGATCAGCGGCACGAGCGAGAGCAGCTGCACCGCCACCCCGCCGGAGAAGGTCACCGGCCGGACCCGTTCGGACCAGAAGACGATCGTGTCGGCGAGGCGCGCGAAGAGGAGCACCTGGATCGCCGCCACGAGCGCGAGCGCCGCCTCCACCACCGCGAGCGCGGCACCCGGCGAGCGCAGCCGGTCGGCCCAGGGGACGATCAGCCACGAGCCCAGCCCGACGCCGGCGAGGAAGAGGCAGAGCATCAGGCTGTAGGCGTAGACGCTCGACCCGAGGTGGAAGACGAGGGCGCGGGTCCAGAGCACCTCGTAGCCGAGGCTCGCGAGCCCCATCGTGAAGAAGAGGGCGAGCAGGCGCCAGCGCGGGGACGGCGCGGTGGCCGCGGCCGGAGCGGCCGGCGCGAGCGGACGCGAGAGGAGCGCCGCGCCGAGGGCGGCCGTGAGGTTGCACGCCGCGGCGAGGAGGAGGGTGGCGTGGAGGCCGAGCAGGCGGATCGTCACGAACCCCGCGAGCGCCACGCCGGCGGCGCCGCCGAGGGTGTTGAGGGCGTAGAAGAGCGCGGTGTGGCGGCCGACCTCGACGTCGCGCCGGGTGACGCCGCGCAGGAGGAGCGGCAGCGTGCCGCCCATCAGCAGCGTCGGCGGCAGGAGCACCGCGGCCGCGAGCACTACCCGCGCCGCCACGAAGAGGCCGGGCGCCCCTTCGAGGAGCCCCCGGTAGGCGGCGATGTACCCCTGGTCGATCAGCCGGAGGAGCGCCGGGCTGGCGAACGCGAAGAGCGCGATGAGCGCCTCGAGCACCGCGTACGCGAGCAGCGGCCGCCGCCACCGGTCGGCGAGGCGGCCGAAGAGGAAGGCGCCGAGCCCGAGGCCGCCCATGAAGACCGCGAGCAGCGTCGCCGCCGCCTGCGTCGTGTTGCCGAAGGTGAGGGCGAGGTAGCGCAGCCAGACCACCTGCGCCATCAGGCTCGCCGCGCCCGAGAGGAAGAAGCAGGCGACGAGGAGCGCCGTGCGCCGTTCAGGGAGCCGCATAGACGATCGCCGCGGCCGTCGCCGCCCAGAGCAGGAGGTTGGCGAGGAACGGCAGGTCGGTGAGGATCGCGTCGGTCGGGCTGCGCGGATCGCTCACCTGGTAGGCGAGGTAGAGGTAGCGGAAGATGCCGAAGAGGACCATCGGCAGGGTGAGGATCAGCCGCTCGCTGCCGAACTTCGCGACCGTCTGCGCGTCGACGGCGTAGAGCGCGTAGCAGACGACGGTCGAGGCGGTCACGACGTTGATCATCTGGTCGAGGAACGCCGGCGAGTAGTGGGCGAGCACCTCGCGCCCCCCGGTGGCGTCGGGGCTGAGGAGCAGCTCGTGGCGCCGCTTCGAGAAGCCGAGGAAGAGGGAGAGGAAGCCGGTGCAGAGGAGCAGCCAGGGGGAGACCGCCACCGGGATCGCCGCCGCCCCGCCGAGCACCCGCAGGAGGAAGCCGGCCGCGATCGCCATCACGTCGAGGATCACGAGCCGCTTGAGCGCCAGCGTGTAGAGTAGATTGATCGCCAGGTACGCCCCCAGCGCGAGGCCGAACGCCACCCCCAGCCGCACGGCGACGGCCGCCGCCGCGGCGGCGAGCAGGAGGGCGGCGACGGCGGCCACCGCCGGCGAGAGACGGCCCGAGGCGAGCGGGCGGTGGCGCTTGAGCGGGTGCGCGCGATCGCGCTCCCGGTCGCGCAGGTCGTTGAAGAGATAGACGGCACTCGCGGCGGCCGAGAAGCTCGCGAAGGCGAGCAGGGCGGCGCCGACCGCCGCGGGGTCGGAGAGCCGCCCCGCGAAGAGGAGCGGGACGAGGACGAAGAGGTTCTTCGTCCACTGCGCCGGGCGCAGCGAGCGGAGGAGGGCGAGGAGCATGGCGGCTATTCTAGATGCCGCGCCGGGGCAGGGCGAAACGCGAGCGCGCCGCGAGGAGCGGCTGCTGCTCACGCTCCTCGTCGCCCTCTGGTTCGCCCTCACCCTCCCCCTCGCGAGCGGCCAGCGCACCCTCTTCCAGCGCGACGTCTTCGGCCTCCACCTGCCACGCAAGGCGTTCGGGGCCGCCGAGCTGGCCGCCGGACGGATCCCCGCGGTCGATCCGGGCTGGGCGCTCGGCCAGCCGTTCCGCGGCGATCCGAACGTCCTGCCGTTCTATCCGGACAACCTCCTCTACCTCGCCCTCCCCTTCTGGAGCGCGTTCAACCTCCACTACCTGCTCCACTGGCTGCTCGGCTTCTTCGGGATGCGGGCGCTCTTCCTCGCCCTCGGCCGCCCGCGCCGGGCCGCCCTTGTGGCCGCGCTCACCTGGGCGGGGTGCGGCTTCGGGCTGAGCCTGCTGACCTTCTACAACCTCGTCGTGGTGGCCGCCTGGTGGCCGTGGGCGATGGCCGGCCTCGCGCGGGGCGGACGCCGCGGGGTGGCCGGCGCCGCGCTCGCGCTCGGGTTCGCGCTGCTCGGTGGCGAGCCGGTCACCGCGGCGCTCGGGCTGGTGCCGCTCGCGCTCGTGGCGTTCGACCGCCACGGCTGGCGGCGCGGGCTCGCCAGTCTCGCCGCCGCCGGCGCCGGCGCGCTCCTCGTGGCCGCGCCGCAGCTCGTGGCCACCGCCCGGGTGATCGGCTTCACGACCCGGGGCACCTGGGGGGTCGCGCCCGCGCAGGTCGGCCGCTTCGCCCTCCATCCGGTCCGCCTCGTCGAGCTCCTCCTGCCGCTCCCGTTCGGCTGGCCGACGCGGTTCGACCGGTTCGACTTCTGGAGCCTCGACCTCTTCCCGCTCGTGCCGTTCGTGATGAGCCTCCACCTCGGCATCGTCGGCCTCGCGGCCGCCGTCGTGGCGGCGCGGCGGCAGCGGGGCCTGGCCATCCTCGCCGCCGCCGGCCTCGCCGCCGCCTGGCTCGGCGGCGTCGCGCCCGGGCTCCTCGCACGGGCCTCGGCCGGCCTCTTTCGCTACCCCGAGAAGTTCCTCTTCTGGTTTGCGCTCGCCGGCGCCCTGCTCGCCGGCGCCGGCACCGAACAGCTCGCCCTGACCGGATGGCGCACCCGCCGGAAGCTGCTCCTGAGCGCCCTCGGGCCGCTCCTCCTCGCCGTCGCGGGGATGATCGCCTTCCCGGAGCTCAGCCGCCTCTTCGCCTCCTGGATGACCCCGGCGCCGAAGCCGCACGCGCCGGCGACGCAGGCGGGGCTCCTGATCGCCGGGCTCCTGAGCGCCGCCCTCCTCCTCGCCGCGCTCGCGTTCGCGCGGCGGCGGCCGGGCGTGGTCGTGCTCCTCCAGCTCGCGGCGCTCGCGCCGCTCGCGCCGCTCTGGGCGACCGTGCCGGTCGCGCCGTTCCGGGCCCCCGCGGAGTGGCAGCAGCTCCTGCCGCCCGGCGCGGCGGTCGCCCACTTCGTCCCCACCGCCGAACCGCCGCCGGCGTTCGATCCGACGCTGCAGAGCATGGGGGAGCTCGCCTGGCTCCGGGCGCGCGAGCTCGACCCGGCGCCGGGGCGGCTCCATGGGCTCAGCTACCCGATCGCCCCGGACACCGCCGGGATCTTCTCGCCGCTCTCGGCGCGGCTCGACGTGGAGATCCGACGGCTCGACTGGCCGCGGCGCGCCGCCTGGCTCCGGCGGCTCGGCGCCGACGCGCTCGTGGAGCGGGCGAGCGACCCGGCGCGGGTGCCGCTCCCGCAGCTCGCCGCCCACACGGAGTTCGGCGTCGAGACCCGGCTGCGGGCGATCCCCGAACCGGCGCCGCTCCTCCGCTGGCCGCGGCGGGTGGAGATGGAGCCCGACCCGCACGCCGCGGTCGCGCGGCTCGGGGAGGAGCGCGATCCGCTCGCGCTCGCCCTCGTCCCGGAGGCGGTCGCCCACGAGCCGGGGGCCACGGTCACGCTCGTCGCGGCCGCGCCCGACCGGATCGAGGCGGAGGTCTCGGGTGACGGCGGGCTCCTCGTCGTGCGGCGCGCCTTCCTCCCGCTCTACCGGGCCGGGACCGCAGAAGGCGAGCCGCTCCCCACCCTGCCCGCCGACGTCGCCCTCCTCGGCGTCGTCGTCCCGCCGGGCAGCCACCGGATCACGATCGCCATCGACTCCGTTCCCGAGCGCGTGGCCGGGCTGCTGGCCGTCCTCGCCGCGCTCGGGCTGCTCGCACTGCTCACCTGGAGGCCACGATGAGGCGGTTTGCGCTCCTCTGGCTCGCGCCGACGCTCCTGCTGCTCGTCCTCGCGGTCTGGCCGCTCGCCACCGGCGAGCAGACGCTGGTGCTGCGCGACATCTTCAACACCCACCTGAGCCTGAAGATCTTCGGCGCCGAGGCGCTCCGGCACGGCGAGATCCCGCTCGTCGATCCGACCCGCGGCGGCGGTCAGCCGTACCTCGGCAACCCGAACGCCTTCCCGCTCTATCCGACGAACCTGCTCTTCCTCGCCGGCTCCCCGCTCTGGGGGCTCAACGCCCACCTCTGGCTGCACTGGCTGCTCGCTCCGTTCGCGCTCTACTGGCTCGGCCGCCGGCTCGGCCTCGCCCGCGAGCCGGCCTGGGTGGCGGGCGCCCTCTATGCCGGCTCGGGCTTCATCGCCTCTCTCCTGAACCTCGCGAACATGCTGGGCGGCGCCGCGCTCGCCCCCGCCTTCGCGGCCGCGGTGCTCGACGGCGCCGAACCCGAACGGCGACGGGCCCCGGCGGCGATGGCGCTCCTCTGGGCGCTCCTGCTCCTCGCCGGCGACCCGATGACGACCGCCTTCGCGCTGCTGCTCGCGCTCAGCGCGGCGGCGGTGCTCCACGGGCGGCGGGCCGGCTGGGGGCGCTTCGCCGCCGGGGTCGGGCTCGGCACGCTCGTCGCGCTGCCGCAGCTCGTCGAGATGGTCCGGATCCTGCCCGTCTCGTTCCGCGGCTTCTGGGGGTACGGCGGCGCCGGCCGGCCGGTCGGCGGCTGGGATCTGCGGCTGGCGCCGGACCTCCTCTGGCCGTTCGCCTTCGGCCGCCCCGACGAGCTCCTCTTCTGGGGCGGGCGGCTGACCGGGGGCGACAGCCCGCTCCTCTTCACCCTCTTCCCCGGGCTGCTCGCGCTCGTCCTCGCCGCGGCCGCGGCCGGGTCGCGCGATCGCCGGACGGCGTGGGCGGCCGGCCTGACGGGCTTCGGACTGCTGATCGTCGTCGGCGCCTCCGGGCCGGTGCTCGGCTGGGTCTTCCGTCTTCCGGGCGGCTCCCTCCTCCGCTTCCCGGCCAAGGCGTGGCTCCTCGTAACCGTCGGGGCGAGCCTGCTGGGAGGGATCGGCGCCGCCCGCTGGCTCGCCGGGCAGGGGCGGCGGCTCATGGGCTCGGCACTCGCCGCCGCCGCCGGGATCTACCTCGCCGCCTGGATCGCGCTCCTGCCCGGCGCGGGCGCCGGCTGGCGGCTGTTGAGAGCGGTTGCGCCGCGGGAGATCCCGGACCTCGTGATCGGCTGGGAGCGGCTCCGCCTCGCCGGCCTGAGCCTCTGGGGGCTGCTGATCGCGCTCCTCCTCGGGCTGCTGCTCTACCTCGGCCGGCGGCATCCGGCGGGCGCGCTGGCGGCGGCGCTCGCCCTCCACACCGCCACCCAGCTCCTCCTGCTCGCCCCCGCCCGGTACCACGACGCCGCGGCGCCCTATCTGGAGCCGCCGGCCGCCGCCGCGCTGATCCCTCCGGGGAGCGTCATCGCCCAGGGCGCCACCACCGGCCTCCTCGGCAAATCGAACCTCGAGATCGACGGCCTCGGCGAGCGGAACCCCGCCACCCTGCTCCGCTACCTCCACACCGCGGTGGCGCCCTGGGCAGGCCAGCCGCTCGGGCTCCTTTTCGAGCTCGACCTGTCGCCGGAGGGTCTCGACCAGTTCATGACCTTCGTCGTCGCCAACGACATGAAGCGGCTCGGCCCCGCGCAGCAGCTCCGGGTGCTCCGCGCCACCGGCGTCGAGATCCTGCTCCTCGACCGCGACTGGCCGGGGCTCACCCAGCTCGCCGAGGCTCCGCTCGGCACCTCCCGCCTGCGCATCTTCGCGATCCCGGAGCCGCTGCCGCAGGCGGCGGTGACCGGCGCCCGCCTTCCGGCTCCCTATCTGCCGGCGGCGCTCGCGGCGGTGGTCGCGCCGGAGTTCGATCCCCGGCGGGTGGCGGTCGTGGCCGGCGACTTCCCTCCCCGCGACGGCCCGCCGGGCACCGTTCGGATCCAGCGCTTCGACGCCGAGGAGATCGTCGTCGAGGCGGAAGCGCCGCCGGGCGGCGGGACGCTCGTGCTCCGCCGCGCCTACCTGCCGATCTACCGCGCCGAGGTGGACGGCCACGTGGTGCCGACCGAGGTGGCGAACCTCACCCGGCTCGCCGTCGAGCTGCCGCCGGGGGCGCACACCGTCCGGATCCGGGCCGACCGGAGGCCGACCCGGATCGCCTTCGCGATCGCGCTCCTCGCCCTCGGCCTCACGGCGGCGCTCGCGCTCGCCGGCTGGCCTCCTGCTAGGATCCGCCGTCCGGACGCCGCCCCGTGAGACCGATACGCAAAGTCCTGATCGCCAACCGCGGCGAGATCGCGGTCCGGCTGCTGCGCGGCCTCGCCGACCTCGGGATCGCCGGTGCCGTCGTCTACAGCGAGGCCGACCGCGACTCGTGGCCGGTGCTGCTCGCCGGCGAGGCGTACTGCATCGGCCCGGCGCCGTCGCGCGAGAGCTACCTCCGCGGCGAGCGGCTCATCGACCTCGCGCGGCGGATCGGCGCCGACGCGATCCACCCCGGCTACGGCTTCCTCGCCGAGAACGCCGAGTTCGCCGCGAGCTGCCGGGATGCCGGTCTCGTCTTCATCGGCCCGCCGCCGGAGGCGATCGCGGCGATGGGCTCGAAGACCGCGGCGCGGCGGCTGATGCGGGCGGCCGGCGTGCCGGTGGTGCCCGGTACCGAGGAGCCGCTCGCCGACCTCGCGAGCGCCGGGCGGCTCGCCGCGGAGATCGGCTATCCCGTGATGCTCAAGGCCGCGGCGGGGGGCGGCGGCAAGGGGATGCGCCGCGTCGGGAGCGCTGCCGAGCTGGGCGAGGCGTTCCGCACCGCCCGCTCCGAGGCGGCGGCGAGCTTCGGCGACGACGCGGTCTACCTCGAGAAGTACCTCGACCGCCCCCGGCACATCGAGATCCAGGTTTTCGCCGACGCCCACGGCCGGACCGTCTCGCTCGGCGAGCGGGAGTGCTCGCTGCAGCGCCGGCACCAGAAGGTGGTCGAGGAGGCGCCCTCGCCGGTCGTCGATCCCGGGCTCCGGCAGCGGCTCGGCGCCGCGGCGGTGCGCGCCGCCGAGGCGGTCGGCTACGTCAACGCCGGCACCGTCGAGTTCCTGCTCGCGGCCGACGGCGAGTTCTACTTCCTCGAGATGAACACCCGCCTCCAGGTCGAGCATCCGGTCACCGAGCTGGTGACCGGCCTCGACCTCGTGGCCGCGCAGCTGCGGGTGGCGCGGGGCGAGCCGCTCGGCCCCGGGTTCGACTCGGCCGGCCCGCGCGGCCATGCGATCGAGGTGCGGCTCTACGCCGAGGATCCGTATCAGAAGTTCGCCCCCTCGCCGGGCACCGTGAGCCGCCTGCGCTGGCCGCAGGGCCCCGGCGTGCGCATCGACGCCGGGATCTACGAGGGCGCGACGGTCCCGGTGCACTACGACCCGATGCTCGCCAAGCTGATCGTCTGGGGCGCCGACCGCGCCCAGGCGCTCGCCCGGCTCGACCGGGCGCTCGCCGAGCTGCGGATCGAGGGGATCGCCACGAACGTGCCGTTCTTCCGGGCGCTCCTCGCCGACGCGGCGTTCCGCGCCGGGGAGTTCGACATCACCTGGCTCGACCGCCGCCTCGCCGCCGGCGAGCTCGCCCGGCCGGCAGAGACCCGCCTCGGCGACCTGCCGCTGGTGGCGGCGGCGATCGCGCACCACGAGGCCGCCGGGCGGGCCGCCAGCCAGCGGGGCGGGCACCGGCCGGCGTGGCAGCTCGCCGCCCGCCGCGCGGCGCTCCGGGGGACGACATGGAACTGGTGATCCGCGACGCCCGGGGCGAACAGCGGGTGCGCGTCGAGCGGCGCGAGGGGCGCTACTTCGTCCGGGTGGGCGAAGGCGACTCCGTCCGCCACTACGAGGTGGACGCCGTCACGCTCGGTCCCCGGCTGCGCAGCCTCCTCATCGAAGGCCGCCAGTTCGACGTTGGCCTCGCGCCGCTCGCGGGCGACCGGTACCGGGTGAGCTGGGACGGCCAGAGCGAGATCGTCGAGGTCGCCGATCCCCTCACCCACCTCGCCCGCGCCAGCCGCCAGGGGGAAAGCGCCCAGGGGCACCGGCAGGTGCGCGCCTACATGCCCGGCCGGGTGGTCGGCATCGCGGTCGCGGAGGGGGACGCCGTGGTCGCCGGCCAGGCGCTGCTCGTGCTCGAGGCGATGAAGATGCAGAACGAGATCCAGGCCGAGACCGACGGCGTCGTCCGGAAGATCCACGTCACCGCCGGCGAGAACGTCGAAGGCGACGACCTGCTCGTCGAGCTCGGCTGAGCGAGCGTCTTAGGGCATCGGATCGCAGGGCGGGCAGACGATAGCGCAGTTCCCACCCGGTCCGCACGAACAGCAGGCGCAGGGCGCCATTGGGAACCCGCAGCACTCCTTTTCGATGTTGCAGTACGTAGAGCCGGTACACTCGAGCCTCACGCAGTAGCATCTACTACTAATGTCTGCGTCGCCGTTGTCGGCACCGGTAGTGGTCAGCCGCAGCCGCACGGTCAGCCGGGCTTGCGCGCCGGCCTCGCAGAGCTGGAAGGTGCGCTCCGAGCCGTCCGCGAAGTAGAGCCGCACCGAGAGCCGCGCCGAACCGTCCCGGGGGGCTTCGAAGAGGTGGGAGAGGCCGACGGGGAGCTCCTCGGTGGAGAAGCTCAGGCGGTCCCGGGCGGTGAGAGCCCGGATCGCGGCCGCCGACTCATCGTCCGCCGCCGCGCGCTCGGCGACCACGAGCAGCTGGTCGTAGCTCTCCTCCTCGCCGCTCACCCCGACGACGATCGCCCGCACGCCGGCGAGCGAGTTGGCGATCTTGATCGTCATGAGGTTCGAGTCGCTCGCGTGACGGATGGCGACCGAGAAGACGGGGTCAGCCGCATACGCCCACTCATCACAGGCGTCCGCGAGTAGCGCGCCCGGCAGCGAGAGGAGCGTGAAAAGAGCCAGCAGCAAGACGAGACAGAGGGATTTCCGAGACATCTCGTTTCTCCTTTCGAAATGCGCTGTGCGCTACGAGAGCCATCGTGCGCACCGCTGGTGATATTTTGAAAAACCCTTTTGAGGCTAGCACTCCGTCCGTGCCCCGTCAACCCCGGGGTGCGTCGGGCCCGCCGCCGGCGCTGCTAGAGTGCCGGCGATGCCGGAATCCGGAACCCACGACGCCGCCGCGATCCCCCGCTCCGTCGAGATCGAGGGCGTGCGCCTCCACCTCGCGCGGCCGCTCGCCGAGATCCCCGACTGGATCGGCCAGCGCGACGTCCTCCTCCCGCTCCTCGCCGCCTGGACGCTCGTCGACGAGGGCGATCAGCCGCTCCACCCGCGGCTGCTCGGCAAGCCCGGCGTCGGCAAGACGACGCTCGCCTGCGCCGCGGCGCACGAGCTCGGGCTGCCGGTCTTCGTGATGCAGGCGACGATGGACACCCGCCCGGAGGATCTCCTCGTCTCGCCGGTCCTCGATCCGCAGGGGGGGCTCCGCTACGTCGCCTCGCCGCTCGTCACCGCGATGCTCGCCGGCGGCGCGCTGGTGCTCGACGAGGGGAACCGGATGAGCGAGAAGTCGTGGGCGTCGCTCGCCCCGCTCCTCGACCACCGCCGCTACGTCGAGAGCGCCGTGGCGGGGATCCGGATCGCCGCCGACCCGCGCTTCCGCTTCGTCACCACGATGAACGAGGACGCCTCGACCTTCGAGATCCCCGAGTACATCCACTCGCGGCTGATGCCACAGATCGTCCTCGACTTCCCCGAAGAGGAGGAGGAGCGCGCGATCCTCCGCGCCCGGGTGCCGTTCGCCGACGAGGAGGTGCTCGCCTACGTGCTGCGCTTCCTGCGCGCCGCCCACGCGGCCGATCTGCGCTACACCGCGCGCGACGGCATCAACCTGGTGCGCTACGCGATGAAGGTGCTCCACCGCCGCGAGGCGCCCGACGCCCGCGCGGCGGTACGGCGGGCGCTCGCGCCCGAACGCCTCGCGCCCCGGGTCGCGCCGGGGATCCGGCTCGCGCCGGTGGTGCACGAGGCACTCGAGAGCGCGGCGCTCGTGCGGGCGCTCCTCGAGCATTTCGACCCGGCGGCGGTGGCGGTCGAGCTCCCCGCGACGCTCGGCGCCGCCGCGCTGACCGCCGCCGACCGGCTGCCGCGCCTCTCGCTCGTCGTCTCCGAGCACCAGGGCGAGGAGCCGCTCGTCTGGCTCGCCACCCCCGGCGAGCCGTTCGCCGAGGCGCTCCGCTGGGCCGGCGCGCGCGGCCGGGGCCGTTTCCTCGTCGACCCCGACCTGCCGTACACCGAACGCCACCGCGACCCCGTCCCCGATCCGTACGCCCTCTTCAGCCTCGCGCCGGCCGCCTGGTTCGACCTCGTGGCGAGGGCCGCGGCCGACCGGCACGGCGAGGAGGACGCCCGGCGCGAGGCGGGGATGGCGCATCTCGTGCAGCGGGCCCGGGCGGCGCTCGGGAGCGCGGGCGAGCTGCTCGTCTTCGCCGGCGCCGCCCACCTCGCCGGGCTCCGGCGCGAGCTCGCGCGGCCGGCCCCGGCGCCGTTCGCCCGCCCCCGCCGCGCCCGGGTCGAGGTCCGGCACCTCCACCCGGAGAGCCTCCCCGCGCTCCTGCGCGAGCCGCCGCTCGCGCAGGCGGTCTGGGAGCTCCGGCGCGACGGCGGAGCACCGCCCGAGACCGCCTTCGAACGGACCGTGGCCCCCCGGGTGGTGCTCGCACGGGGCGGGCTCCGCCTGCTCGCCGGCGCTGAGAGCGCGACCGCCGCCGAACGCGCCGCCGAGGTCGCCCGCTTCGCCGCCCGGCACGCCGTGCGCTCCCTCGTGAGGGGACAGGCTGCTCCGGACCGGTGGGCGCTCGGGCGGATCGCCTGGCGGATCGCCGCCGCCTCCCACCACGAGGCGACCGAGGAGCGCCTCACCCCCTGGCAGCGGCGGCTCTTCCTCGACTTCGCGCGCCGCTGCGCCCGCCTCGGCGGGCGGCTCGTCCCGGGGCTCTACGAGTGGATCGTCGCCGGCCGCGGGGTCGCCGACGACAACTTCGCCTGGGAGCTGTTCGACGCCCTCACCTGCTATCCGTGGCAGGCGGCGGAGGCCGAGCTGCCGACGGTCCGGGTGGAGGGCGACGAGCTCGACCTCGGCACCCGGCGGCTCCGGTTCCGGCTCCGCTTCCGCCGCACGAAGCAGCGCCCGGTGGCGCTGCCGGTGCGGCGCCGGCCGCGCCCGGAAGGGCCGGAGGACGCCGCCGACTGGCTGCGGCCGTTTCTTGGCGGCGGGCTCTGCTCCTACCCTCCCGAGGACCTCGTGGTCGAGGAGTACGGCCGTCACCTCGCCGCCCGCGCCCGCTCGCTCCTCGCCGACGAGCGGAGCCGCTCCGAGCCGTTCACCACGAGCCTCCTCGACGGCGTCGATCTGCGCGAGACGCTCCGCCGCTGGGCCGAGGACGGCCGGGTCTGGGTCCACGAGCGGGGCCGCGCGCCCGGCGCGGCCGGCGCGGTGGTCGTGATCTTCGACCGCGACCGCGCCAACGAGCGCTTCCCGTTCGCGATGACCTGGCACGGCGAGCACCACCAGGAGTCGGACATGGCGTTCTACGCCACCGACCCCGCCGCGCAGGTGGTCGGGCCGGGGATCCTCCGCGCCACCTACGGCGGCTTCCTGCTCACCCATCCGCCCGGGCGCCTCTGGGATCCGTGGCGCGACCCCGACTACGCCTTCGCGCGGGAGAAGGCCGAGCTCCTCCTCGCCGCCGGCATCGACTACTCGCCCGAACGGCTGATCGTCTACGTCGCCCGCGAGGCACCGCCGTCGCGGCTCACCCGCTACGCCGCCCGGCAGGGGAAGCGGGTCGTCTACCTCCCCCTGGGCTCCCTCTCCCCGGCGACGGTGCGCAAGGTGCGGGTCGTCCACCTCCTCGCCGGCCACGCCACCCGGCGGATCGCCCGCGAGTACGTCTGGTGAGCAGGGGGCCGTCGGGATGGCCCCCTTCTCGCCCGGTTCGCGTTCTCCGCAGTCAGAAACCCACGCCACGGCGACGGCTGCCGGCTCGCAGAGGCGGGCGCGTGGCTCGCCGGACCGGCTCCGGCGCCGCGGCGGGGTCTTCACGGGAGATTCGCGATGGGTATCCTCGGCACCGTTCTCACCATCCTCGGCTCGATCGGCATGCTCGTCTTCGGGATCCAGATCCTGATCCTTGCCTTCCGCAGCAGCGTCGGCTGGGGGCTCGGCACGCTCCTCCTCTTCGTGCCGGTCGGGATCGTCTACGTCATCCGGGAGTGGCGCGACTGCCGGACGCCGTTCCTCCGCTGGGTCGCCTCGTTCGCCGCGGTGGCGATCGGCGGCGCGGTCGGCTTCTTCGCCGCCCTGGCCGGCTCCTGACCGCCGCGGCGCCTCAGCCGGCGGGCTCGCCGCGCGCCCGCCGCACCTCGGCGAGGTACCGGTCGACCTCGGCGACCGGCTCGCTCCCCTCGCCGAGGCGCGCGGCGAGCCGCTCGCGGCTCTCGCGCAGCAGCTCCTCGGCCGGCGCGAGCCGCCCCTGGCGGGCGATCTCGCGGGCGAGGTGCGCCTGGGTGAGCCAGACGAACGGGTGCTCTTCGCCGAGCCGTTCGCG
Source organism: Acidobacteriota bacterium (assembly GCA_012521815.1). Classification (GTDB taxonomy): domain Bacteria; phylum Acidobacteriota; class Thermoanaerobaculia; order Multivoradales; family JAGPDF01; genus JAAYLR01. The sequence continues at coordinate 25,981 of JAAYLR010000103.1, read as the reverse complement.
GAAGAGCGCGAGCGCCCGGACGAAGAGCGGTTCGGCCTCAGCCGGCCGGCCGCGCCCGGCGGCCACTTGGGCGAGGCCGTGGAGGGCCTTGCCGACCTCGAAATGATCCGGGTCGATGGCCCGGAAGAGCGCGAGCGCCTCGCGGAACGCCGCCTCCGCCTCGTCGTACCGGCGCTGCTCGAGCAGGAGCACCCCGAGGAGCTGGAGCGACTGCCCGGTGGCCGGATGGGCGTCGCCCAGATGCCGGCGCCGGATCTCGAGCGCCTGCCGGTAGAGCCGTTCGGCCTCCTTCGCCCGGTCCCGGCTCTCGAGCAGCGCCGCGAGGTTGACGTAGCTCTGCGCCACGTTCGGATGATCGGCGCCGAGCTCGCGCACGAGCGTCGCCTGCGAGGCGCGCATCAGCGCCTCGGCCTCGTCGAGCCGCTCCTGCTGGTAGAGGATCACCCCGAGGTTCCGCTGGTGGATCGCCGTGAGCACGTTCTCCTCGCCGAGGAGCCGGCGGTAGGTCCGCCAGACGCCCGCCTCCAGCTCGCGGGCGCGGTCGAGGTCGTCGCGCCAGAACGCCACCTGGGCGAGATCGCTCTCCACCCGCGCGACCGCGAGCTCGTCGGCCGCCGGGTCGTGGCCGAGCAGCTCGCGGCCGGCCGCGAGCTCGCGTTCGGCCTCGTCGAGCCGCCCCTGGGCGAGGAGCACGGAGCCGAGGGTGGCGAGCGCCGCGCCGCGATGGCGGTCGCTCGCCGCCACCGCCGGGGAGGCGAGCGCCGCGCGCGCCAGGCTCTCGGCCGAGTCGAGGCGGCCGAGGCTCCGGTCGATCCGGGCGACGGTCGTGAGCAGCTCGGCCTGGATCGCCGGTTCGGTCGCGAGCTCGCGCGACAGCCGATGGCCCGCCTGATCGAGCAGCTCGGCGGCGGTCACCGAGCCGAGGCCGGACTGATCCGGATCGGCGACCTCGAAGAGCCCGATCAGGAACTCCTTGACCCGTTCGGCGCGGTGGGCGTGCGCTGCCGCCGCCACCGCGTTGGCGCGGGCACGCCCCGCCTGCCAGACGGTGGCCGCGAGCCCGCCGAGCAGGGCGACGAGGATCGCCAGCGCCGCACTCACGCCGAAGCTGTGCCTCCGGACGAAGCTGCGGAACCGGTAGCCGACCGAGTCGGGCCGGGCGGCGATCGGCCGCTCCTCGAGCCAGTTGCGCAGGTCGGCGGCGAACGCCTCCACCGAGCCGTACCGCCGCTCCGGCTGCGGCCGGAGCGCCACGAGCACGATCGTGTCGAGATCGCCGGCAAGCTCCCGGGCGAGGCGGCGCCGGGCGCGCGGATCGGCCATCCCGTCGCCGGATCCGGCCGCCGTCGCCGTGAGCACCGCCGTCGACGGGCGCGGGATCGCCGGCTCGTCGGCCGCGGTGAGCGTCGCCGTGTCGCGCCCCGCGCGGCGATGCGGCAGCTGGCCGGTGAAGAGCTCGTAGGCGAGGACGCCGAGGGCGTAGACGTCGGTGGCGGTCGAGACCGGCTCGCCGCGCAGCTGCTCGGGCGCGGCGTAGGCCGGGGTGAGCAGCCGCACCCCGGTGCGGGTGGCGTCGGTGGCCTCGCCGGCGTCGGGCGCGAGCAGCTTGGCGATGCCGAAGTCGAGGAGCTTCACCCGCCCGGCGGGGGTGACGAGGATGTTGGCGGGCTTCAGGTCCCGGTGGACGACGAGCTGGCGGTGGGCGGCCGCGACCGCCGCCGCGACCTCGAGCAGGAGCTCGACGCGCCGCCGCAGCTCGGCGCCGTGGGCCGCGCACCACTGGGTGATCGGTTCGCCATCCACCCTCTCCAGGACGAAGTACGGGCGGCCGTCGGGAGCCACCCCGCCGTCGAGCAGGCGGGCGATCGCCGGATGGACGAGCTGGGCGAGGATCTGCCGCTCGCGCCGGAAGCGGGCGACGATCTCGTCGCTGTCCATCCCCCGCTTGAGGAGCTTGACGGCCACCTCCTGCCGGTACTCGCCGTCGGCCCGGCTCGCGGCCCAGACCTCCGCCATCCCGCCCCGCCCGAGCGGCCGCTCGAGCCGCCAGACGCCGAGCCGGCTGCCGGCGAGGTCGCCGCCCGCTCCGGGCTCCGGGGCCGCCGCCCGCTGCGCGGCGAGCCAGTCGGCGGCGCCATGTCCGACGGCTGCCTCGAGCCGGTGCGAGAGCGCGGCGTCGTCGGCCGCGAGAAGCGCCCGCACCTCGGCGGCGACCGGGGGAGCGACGCCGGCGAGCCGCGCTTCGCGCGCCGCGCCGTCGAGCTCGTCGAGCTCGCCCGCGAGGCGGCGGATCTCCCGCCACTGCTCCGGTGAGAGCGCGCTCATCCCGCGCCGCCCGCGAGCTCCCGCTGCAGGAACGCCCGCGCCACCTGCCAGTCGCGCTTGAGCGTCCGCTCGGAGACGCCCGCGTAGCCGGCGATCTCCTCGAGCGTGAGGCCGGCGAAGAAGCGCCACTCGACGAGGCGCACCAGCTCGGGATCGACCGCGGCGAGCCGCTCGAGGGCGCGGTCGAGCGCGAGGAGGTCTTCGACCGGGAGCGCATCGGGCGCGGCGGGCAGCGCCACCGCGTCGAGCTCGGCCGGGCGCACTCCGCCGCCCCGCTTCCGGCGCCCGCGGTGCCGCGCGTGATCGATCAGGATCTGCCGCATCGCCCGGGCCGCGAGCGCGAAGAAGTGGACGCGGTCGTGCCCGGCCCCTCCCGCCGACTCGGTGCCGGCGAGCTTCAGGTACGCCTCGTGGACGAGCACCGTCGTCGAGAGCGACTCGTTCGCCCCCAGCCGCGCCGCCTGCCGCGAGGCGACCCGGCGCAGCTCGTCGTAGACGCGCGCGAAGACGAGGTCGTACGCCGCCCGATCCCCCGCCCGCGCCGCGGCCAGGAGGATGGTCGTGTCGTCCACGGGCCGCCCGGGCTCCGGGTGCTCCCTGTCATCCGAGGTCACGGCAGCGGATTCTAGACGCAGACCGCCGAACGGCAGGAACCGGCCGCCGGGCGCACCCTCTCGTCAGGTGCTCAGCAAAGGAACCGGCGGGACGGGCAAGGGCCCCGACGCCGGCGGCATCCCTGCAATTCCGGATCCCGACTCCCCGATTGCACGGATGATCCCGACCGACTCCCCTGCGACTCACCAGCGCCGGCGCCGCCGGTGAGCGCGCCGGGCCTTCAGCCGGCGGCTTTCGTCGCCCGCCAGGTGAGCGAGCGGATGGCGCCAGCGAGCTCCTCCCGGCTCACGCCCGTGCGGCCGAGCAGCGCTTCGGCTTCGGCCGGGGTCGCTTTCGAGAGCGCGCCGGCGTAGTCGACGTCGCGCAGGATCTCGACCGCGCCGAAGCCGGCGGCGGTGAGCCGCGCGAAGTAGTCGGCCCGCAGCTCGGCGCCCGCCACGCAGCCGGTCCAGAGGAGCGCGTCGCCGGTGAGCGCCGCTGGCAGCGGCCGGTCGAGGACGATGTCGGAGACCACGACGCGGCCGCCGGGCCGCAGGACCCGGGCGATCTCGCGGAAGACCGCCGACTTGTCCGGAACCAGATTGATCACGCAGTTGCTGGTCACGGCGTCGATCGTGCCGCTGGCCACCGGCAGCGCCTCGAGCCGCCCCTCGCGGAACTCGACGTTCGCATAGCCGTGGCGCGCGGCGGCGGCGCGGGCGCGGGCGACCATCTCCGGGGTCATGTCCACGCCGATCACCCGCCCCGCGGGGCCGACCGCCCGGGCGGCGAGGAACGCGTCGAGCCCCGCGCCCGCGCCGAGATCGAGCACCGTCTCGCCCGGGACGAGGGCGAGGTGGCCGATCGGCGCGCCGCAGCCCAGACCGAGGTTCGCCTCGGCGGGGAGCGCCGCGAGATCGGCGGCCGTGTAGCCGATCTCGTGCGCGATCACCTGTTCGCCGCCGCTGCGGCCACAGCCACAGCCGGTGGCCTCGCCGGAGGCGATGCTTCCGTAGCGGTCCCGCACCTGCTCGACGATCCGTTCGGGGACGATGGGAAGCGGGATCTCTTTCATTGCAGCTCCTCGTGCGGCCGGGGTGCGGGGTGGAGAACGGGGGTACAGGAACCCTCGACGCAGCAGTTGGCCAGCAGGTAGCCGACCAGCTCGTCCATCGCCGGATACCGCGCCGCGTAGAGAATCGAACGTCCCTCGCGGCGTGAACTGATCAGGCCGGCGCGCTCGAGCGTGGCCAGATGAAACGAGAGAGTGGGCGGCGGCACGTCCAAGGCGGCGGCGAGTGCGCCGGCGGCGAGCCCCTCGGGACCCCGCCGCACCAGCTTGCGGAAGAGCTCGAGGCGGGTCTCCTGCGCGAGGGCAGCGAGACGAGCGACGGCCTCTGGTGCTTTCATTTTTCCAGAATAATCGAAATATAGACTGCCTGCAAGTGCCCTGGTGCGTCGCGGCGAAACCGCCTCAGACGTTGAACCGGACGTGCACCACCTCGCCGTCGGCGACGACGTACTCCTTCCCTTCGAGGCGGAGGAGGCCTTTGTCGCGGCAGGCGGCGAGAGAACCGAGGCGGAGGAGGTCGTCCCAGGCGACGACCTCGGCGCGGATGAAGCCGCGTTCGAGGTCGGAGTGGATCACCCCGGCGGCCTCGCGGGCGACGGTGCCGCGGCGGATCGTCCAGGCGCGCACCTCGTCGTCGCCCACCGTGAAGAACGAGTGGACGCCGAGCAGCCGGTAGCAGGCCCGGATCAGGCGGTCGAGGCTCGGCTCGGCGAGGCCGAGGTCGGCGAGGAACTCCTGCTGCTCGGCGGGGGCGAGGCGGGAGATCTCGAGCTCGATCGGGGCGCTCACCACGAGCCCCCGCCCCTCCGCCTCCGGGCCGAGGCCGAACTCTTCCGGCCGGGCCGTGGCCACCTCTGCCTCGTCGACGTTGACCACCACCAGGAGCGGCTTGGCCGAGAGGAGCTGGAAGCCGCGGACGAGCTTCTCGTCGTCGCCGGCGAGGCCGAGGGTGCGCAGCGGCCGCTCCGCTTCGAGCGCCGGGAGCACGACCTCGCCCAGGAGCTGCTCCTCGCGCACTTCCTGTGGCGAGAGGCCGCGCTTGGCCGCCTTGCCGAGCCGCTCGAGCCGCCGCTCGACGAGGCTGTGGTCGGCGAGGATCAGCTCGAGGTCGATCGTCTCGATGTCGCGGCGCGGATCGACCGCGCCGTCGGGGTGCGGGATCTCCGGGTCGGTGAAGGCGCGCACGACGTGGAGCAGGCCGTCGACGGTGCGGAGCCTGCCGAGGTCGAGGCTCTCCGCCCCCTCGCCGCGCTGGAGGCCGGGGATGTCGACGTACTCGACCGTCGCCGGCACGTAGCGGCGCGGCCGGTAGAGGTCGCGCAGCCGCGCGAGGCGCGGATCGGGGACCCGCGCGACCCCGACATGGGTGCGGTCGGAGGCCGAGAACTTCCCCGTCTCCTCCGCCGCCGCGGTCAGGGTGTTGAACAGCGTCGTCTTGCCCGCCTTCGGCAGGCCCAGGATGCCGAACTGCATCTCGTTCTCTCCAGCCGGTGCGGAGGGAGCGGCTGACGAGCCGCTCCGCGCGCCCGCGGGAGGGTACCGGGGGGCGCCGGGAGCGGTCAAGGAAGCGCGGCCGCTCAGCCCGGCGAGCGCTGGACTTCGAGGCCGGCGGCGAGGAGCGTCGGGGCGCCGAAGAGGCCGTCGCCGACCTGCCACTCGAGATCGCGCCCGACCGCCACCGCGCCGGCGAGCAGGCCCCGGACCGAGCCCACCAGCCAGGCCCCCCTCACCGGCGAGACCGCGCGGCCGCCGGCGAGCGCGAAGCCGCAGACCGGCGCCGCCAGCCGGTCGGCGGCGAGGTCGAGACGGGGCGCCCCTTCGAGCCCGAGCAGGTAGTAGCCGCGGGCGACGCCGGAGATCAGCTCGGCCGGCGCGAGCGCCGGGTTCGGCTCGAGGACGAAATGGGTCGGCGCCCGCCGCGGCAGGTCACGGAAGCCGTCGCGGCGCCCGCAGCCGGAGGCGAGCGCGGGCTCGCGCGCCTCCCACCAGGCGAGGAGCGGCTGCCGGAAGACGCCCGCTTCGACGAGCACGACCCGGCGGGTGGGGAGGCCCTCGCCGTCGGCCGGGGCGGCGGCCGGCCCCTCGGGCCGGCGGCCGTCGTCGCTGAGCGTCACGCAGCCCGCAGCGAGGCGACCGGAGCGGTCGAGGAGCAGCGCGAGCGCCGCCTCGGCCCCGGCCCCGCAGAAGCTGCCGGCGAGCGCCGCGAGCAGCCGCGCGCTCACCGCGGGGGCGAGGACGATCTCGCCGCCGCCGTCGGGCGCGGGCGGGCCGCCGTCGCGCGCGATCAGCAGGCGGTCCGCGAGCCGTCGCGCCACCGCCTGCGGGCGGAACCGCCGCGCCTCCCGCTCGCACCGCTCGAGCCCGACCGCTCCGCCCCGCCCGCCCGGCAGGCGGGCTTCGAGCCGGAGGAGAGCGAGCCGCTGCCGGGTCACGCTCCGCACCCCGCGGCTGCTCAGCAGCCACGCCTGGGAGGTGCCGTCGACGAGCGCCGCGGTCGTGAGCACCGCTCCCGGCAGCTCTTTCGCGAGCGCCCGCGCGATCCCTTCGAGCAGCGCCTGGCCCTCGCTGTCGCCGACGAGCGGCGCGTCGAGCTCCGGCGGCGCCGTCCAGGCCGGCACCGGCTGCGGCGCGGGCAGCGCGAGCGGCGGCGCCTCCCCCGCCGCGAACGGCTGTCCGGAGCCCGGGGGGCCGGTCCCGGCCTGGAAGAGCGAGCGCTGACGGTTGCTCGCCCGGATCGCCCACCCCTCCTCGGCGGTCGAAGAGGCCTCGAGCCCGCCGGGGCCGAGCGTCACCCGGCGGGTCCGTCCCCGCTTGGCGTACGCCTCCGCCTCCTGCCAGCCGCGCCGGGCGAGCGTGCCGAGGAGATCCTCGAGCGATCCGAAGCCGCTCACGGCCCCACCTCCACCCGGTCGAGCAGGAGCGAGCCGGCCCGGGCCCAGACCGGCAGCAGCTGCCCTCCTTTCGCGCACCAGCCCGCTCCCGCCGTCTCGACGTCGCTGCCCACCGCCGAGATGCCGGCGAGCAGCTCGGCCACCCGGCCGCGCAGCCGGCAGCGGCCGACCGGCTCGGCCACCGTGGCGCTCCGGATCCGCCGGGCGAAGGGGAGGTCGAGGACGAGCTCGCCGGTGTGCGGATCGAGCCGGCCCCGTTCCACCTCCTCGACGAAGAGCCCGCCCTCGGCCCGCCGGAGGAGCGCGGCGAGCGGGAAATCCCCGGGGGCGAGCTCGAGGTGCCGGGAGCGCGGCAGCGGCGCCTCGTGCCGGCTGCCGCGCCAGCCGGCGCCGGGCAGCAGCTGCGGCGAGTGCCGGGCCCAGAGGGTGTCGGCGAGCGGTTGCTCCACCCGGCCGCCCCGCAGCAGCCAGCGGCGGACGACCGGCAGACCCTCGTCGTCGGTCACGCGGCGCAGCGAGGGCGGCGCCGCGGCCGGGTCGTCGATCACGCTCACCCACGGCGGCGCGAGCTCGACGCCGACCGCCGCCTCCGGGCGTCCGCCGAGCGCGAGCAGGTCGGCTTCGAGGGTGTGCGCGATCGCTTCGTGCAGGAAGACGGCGGCCGCCCGCGGGGCGAGGAGCAACGGCTGCCGGGCGCGCTCCGGCGGCGCCGCGTCGCGCGCCTGGAAACGGGCCACGAGCGCCGCCACGAGCGCCGCCGCCGCGGCGTCGTCGAGCCCGATGAGGAGCCGGCCGAGCGCCCCCCACGGCGTCTCGGCGACGACGCTGTAGAACGCCTCCTGCTCGCTCGGCGCGAGCAGCCGCGCACCGACCACCTGCACCCAGCGGCGATGGGCGCGCACCCGCAGCGCGAGCGGAAAGGCGACGAGGCTCGCCCGCAGCCCGGCGCGGATCGCTTCGGCGAACGCCACGAGCTCGCGCCCCCCGGCCGGCTCCGGCCAGGCCGGAACCGCGAGCGCGGGCTCGGAGAGCGAGGTGGCGGGCAGCGCCCGGGCGGCGCGGCGCAGCGCGTCGGCGAACGCCCCGCCGTCGAGCCGGTCGGCGCTCGCGAGGTAGGTCTGCCGGTCGCGCAGGAGCCGCACCGCCAGCCCCTGCTCGCGCACCACCCGCAGGCCGGGGCGGCGTTCGCCCGGCGGCAGCTCCAGCTCCTCGCGGCGTTCCAGGAAGAGGTCGGCGTGATCGCCGGGATGATCGGCCACCTGGGCGAGCCAGCGGGCACAGGCGGCGACATCGACCCCCGAGAGCGGCACGCCGGGATTCTGGCACACGCTTCCGGGCGTACCCGGCGGGCGTCCCTCCTTCAGCCGCCGGCGCGGGCGCGGCGCAGCTCGAAGGCGGCGAGCACGAGCTCGACGATCTCCGGTACCGACCAGCGCTGGAGATCGAGCACGAGGTCGTAGCCGGCCGGATCGTCCGGATCGGCCCGGAAGCGCCGCCGCACGAACTCGGCGCGGTCGCGCGTCTCGGCTTCGACCGCCTCGCGCGCCGCCGCGAGCGAGAGCTTCCGCGCCTCGGCGCAGGCGCGGACGCGGCTCTCGAGGCTCGCGTGGAGGCGGACCCGCAGGCCGTGCCCGGCGGGCAGGATGTAGTTGGCGCCCCGCCCGAGGAAGACCGAGTGGCCCTGGCGGGCGAGCATCAGCACCGCGTCGCAGAGGCGCTGGAAGTAGTCGTCCACGACGGGCCGGCCGACCACCCAGCGGCCCATCGCCACCTCCCACCACTTGAAGTCGCGCTCGTTGACCGCCTCGTAGAGGTGCCGCCGGATCGCGTCGTCGCCGGCCATCAGGTCGAGCACCTCGCGGTCGAAGACCGGCCAGCCGAGCCTCTCGCCGAGCGCGTTCGCGATCTCCCGGCCGTCGATTCCGGCCTGGCGCGAGATGGCGATGAACTCCTCGATCTCCGGCCGGCTCTCCACCGGCGTCGCCAGCCGCTGCGCCCGCGCGAGCTCCCAGAACTGCATCTGGCGCTCCACCGCCCGGGCCCTTCCCGGTTCGCCCGCAAGACCCCTGCCGCGAGACATCGCTCCGCTCCTCCTTCCGGCCTCTCCGGGCATTGTAGCCCGGCCGCGCTCAGTTGCCGCGGATCGCGATGCGCACGTGACAGCCGGGGCGGCTGTCGCGGCCGGAGACCACCGCCCGGCGCCCCTCCTGCCGGTAGCTGCCCGGCGCCTCCTCGAACCAGCCGGCGGCGAGCATCCGGGAACGGTGGGCGGCGAGCACCCCGTCGCAGCCGGCGGCCGTGGCGAGCACGATCGCGACCTCGCCGCCGCCGCGCTCGATGTCGATCAGGCTCGCGGGCAGCGGCAGCGGCAGATCGCGCGGGAAGTCCGAGGGGAGGACGCCGGCGAGCCCGCTCCCGGCCCGCCGGACCTCGACCTCGTCGGCCGCGAGCGACGCCGTGGCGTCGGGCGCCGGCGCCACCTCGACGGTCTCGAGCTCGCCCGCGCCGTTACCGCCGCTCCGCTCCGGTGAGCGCTCGCATGCCGCGGCCACGAGCAGCAGCGGCACGAGGCCGAATATCCCCGCTCTCCACCCTCTCATCGTGACCCTCCTCGCATCTCTTCCGCTCCGCGCGGGAGGGTATCCCGCACCGCGCCGAAGGTCGAGCCGGACGCGCTCCGGTCCTCAGATGCCGAGCCAGCCGGGCAGCTCGGCGAGGCTCGCGAGATCGCCCTCGCCGCCGCGGTCGAGATGGAGCGCCTGGAGCCCCGCGGCGCGCGCGCCGGCGACGTCCTCGCGCCGGTCGTCGCCGACGTGGACGACCTCCTCCGGCGCGACCCCGAGCGCCGCCACCGCGCGGGCGAAGATCGCGGGGTGCGGCTTCTCCCAGCCGACCGCCGCGGAGGTGACGATCGCCCGGAAGCGCGCCGCGAGCCCGAGGCGATCGAGCAGGAGGGGCAGCCGCTCGTCCCAGTTGCTCACGACCGCGAGCCGCACGCCGGCGGCGGCGAGCGCCGCGAGCGTCTCCGGCACCTCGGGAAAAAGCCGCCACGCCTCGGGTTCGGCGAACCGCGCGAAGAGCTCGGCCGTCGCCGCGGCGGGGGGCGGGGCCGCGCCCGCGAGCTCGCAGATGCGCCCGATCAGCTCATGCCAGAAGCCGCGGGCGCCGCCGGGATGGGTGCCAAACCGGTCCCGCGCCGCCGGCGCCTCCCGGGCGAGCTCGCGCCAGACCACCGGCATCGTCCGCCGCACCGCCTCCGGCGCGATCGTCACCCCGTGGCGGGCGAGCGTCCCGGCGTAGATCTCCCCGAGCCGCGGCGCGTGGAGCAGCGTGCGGGTGACGTCGAGGGAGACCGCTACCGCGCGCATCGGAGCCGGTCGAAATGGTGGAACGCCGCGATCACGAGGGCGTGGGTGATCTCCCCCGCGGCGATCAGCTCGGGGATCGCGGCGAGCGGATGGCGCTCGACCGCGATCTCCTCCTCGCCGTCGCCGGCGGGCTCGCCCACCCGTTCGAGATCGGTGGCGAGCCAGGTGCCGCACCGGTTCGTGAGGAAGGCGGGGTTCGGGTGGACCTCGCCGAGCCGTCGCCAGCTCCGGGCGCGGTAGCCGGTCTCCTCGAGCAGCTCACGCTCCGCCGCCTCCCGCTCGCTCTCCGCCTCGACCATCCCGCCGGGGATCTCGAGCGTCGGCGCCGCCGTCCCGTACCGCCACTGCCGCACGAGCACGACCTCGCCGCCGGCGAGGAGCGGGATCACGTTGACCCAGTCCGGAGCCCGCAGCACCACCGCCTCCCGCCGCGCCGGGCCGGCCGCGAGCCGGTGCCGTTCGAGCGTGAAGAGCCGGTGGCGGAAGAGCTCGTCGATCCGTTCGGGCAGCCACCGCCGCATCCGCGGAGCATACCTTCCGGCTCTGCGCTAGGCTCGCGCCGTGCGCTCCCTCCTGCGCCCCGCGGCGGCGGGCCTCTCGCTCTCGGTCTGGATGGCGCTGCTCTTCCTCGGCGTCACCGGCCGGGGCGCGGTGCACCTGCTCCTCGCGGCCGGCCTCCTCCTCTTCCCCTGGCGCGAGCTCGGCGCGCCGCCGGCCGGCGGCGGTCCGGAACCGGACTAGCCGTCGTCCTCCGGTCCGCGCCAGAGGCGGACGAGCCGCTGGCTGGTGCGCAGCGCCGAGGCGGTGAGCACCGCCACCGCGACGCCGACGATCCCGGCGAGCGACCAGGGAAAGCCGCGGCCGAAATGGAGGATCAGGATGGCGAGCAGCCCCGCCACGACCGCCGCGAGCGCCGTCACGACCAGGCTCCGTTCCATCGCCACCTCCACCGGTTCAGGGCGAGCGCCCGGCGTTCCGTGAGCGGGTTCGAAACCTTCCGCCGGCCGGCCCCGGCTCAGTCTACGCGAGGCGAGGGGCCGCGGCCGGCGGCGAGCGCCCGCCGCGCCCGCGAGGAGAGGGGGGTCACCACGAGGCTTCCGGTCAGGTCGTTGACGTCGACGTAGATCTCGGTCTCGTAGACCTCCGTCAGCCGCGCCCAGGTGAGGACCTCGGCGGTGGGGCCGAACGCCGCGAGGCGCCCGGCGTGGAGCAGCAGCACCCGATCGCAGTACTCGGCGGCGAGGTTGAGGTCGTGGAAGACAGAGACGACCGCCGTCCCCGCCGCGGCGATCTCGCGCAGCCGGTCGCAGAGCTCGACCTGATAGCGCAGATCGAGCGCCGAGACCGCCTCGTCGAGCAGGAGGACCCGCGGCTCCTGGGCGAGCGCCCGCGCGAAGAGGACGCGCTGCCGCTCGCCGGTGGAGAGCTCGCCGAGCGGGCGGTCGGCGAGCGCCGCCGCCCCGGCGCGGGCGAGCGCCGTGCGGGCGAGCTCGATGTCCCGCGCCGCCTCGAAGGCGAAACCCGCGTGGTGCGGATGGCGCCCGAGGAGCACCACCTCGAGGGCGGTGAACGGAAATTCGACCCGCGCGTCGTGCGGCACCACCGCGACCCGCCGCGCGAGCTCCCGCTGCGGGGTCGCGCGCACCTCCTCGCCGCAGACCCGCGCCCCGCCCGAGTACTGCCGCAGCACCCCGCTGAGCACCCGCACGAGGCTCGTCTTCCCCGAGCCGTTCGGCCCGAGCAGCCCGACCACCTCTCCCGCCGCGATCGTGGCGGTGAGGTCGTGGAGGACCGCCCGCGTGCGGTAGCGGGCGCCGAGGCCCGCGAGCTCGATCGCCGGCGCGCTCCGGGCATCATCCATCGGGGGCCTCCCGCGCCCGCCGCCGCAGCAGCCAGAGGAAGAACGGCCCGCCGAGCAGCGCGGTGAGCACCCCCACCGGGAGCTCGTTCGGCGCGAGCAGGGTCCGCGCCGCCAGATCGGCGAGCACCAGGAACGCCCCGCCGCCGAGCAGCGCCGCCGGCAGCAGGAGCCGGTGGTCGGGACCGGCGGCGAGCCGCAGGAGGTGGGGCAGCAGCAGCCCGACGAAGCCGATCGGCCCCGCGGCCGCGACCGCCACCGCGGTGAGGAGCGAGGCCCAGCCGAAGGTCGCCCGCTTGAGCCGTTCGAGATCGACGCCGAGCTGCGCCGCCCCCTCCTCGCCGAGCGCGAGCGCGTTGTAGTCGCACGCCCGGCGCACGAGCGCGGCGGTGGCCACCGCGGTCGCCAGCGCCGTGAAGAGGAGGGTGCGCGGCGGCGGGCTCGGCAGGCGGCCGATCAGGTAGAAGACGATGGCGTGGAGCTGCTCGGAGGAGGCGACGCTCTGGAGGAAGAAGATGAGCGCGCCGCTGAAGGCGTTGAGCACCGCGCCGGTGAGCAGGAGCGCGTAGAGGTCGAGCCGCCCGCGGGAGGTCGCCAGCCGCTCGACGAGCACGAGCGCGCCGAGCGCCCCGGCGAAGGCGGCGGCCGGCACCAGCCGCGCCCCGGCCGCCCCCGCGAGCACCACCGCGAGCACCCCGCCGAGGCTCGCGCCGCCGGCGATGCCGAGCACGTACGGATCGGCGAGCGGGTTGCGGAAGAGCCCCTGGAGCGCCGCCCCGGCGACCGCCAGCCCGCCGCCGAGCAGCGCCGCGAGCAGCACCCGCGGCAGGCGGACCTCGAGCAGCACCAGCCGCGCGGTGCCGTCGCCGGCGGCGAGGTCGCGCCAGGCGAGACCGCTCGCGCCGAGCGCCGCCCCGGCCGCGACGGCGAGGAGCAGGAGCGCGCCGAGCCCGGCGAGCCAGCCGGCGGCGCGGCGCGCGGAGAGGGGCGGACGGGGGCGGCGCACGCGGCTACTCCCCTCCCGGCGGGCCGAAGTCGGCCGCGGTCGGCGGCCCGAACCGTTCCGGGTGGACGAAGCGGGCGAACGCCTCGGCCATCTCGGCGAGCCGGGGCCCCGGCACCGCGTACCGGTCCGGCGAGACCTGCCAGACCCGCCCCGCCGCCACCGCGGGCAGGAGGGGCCACTGCCCCCAGAGCCCGGAGAGCGCCCCGTACGGGGCTCCCGGCCGGTTGTCGGCGCTGTCGACGATCACCTCGGGGCCGCGCGCGAGCACCGCTTCGAGCGAGGCGAGCAGATAGGTGCCGTGGCCGTCGGCGAAGAGGTTCTCGCCGCCGGCCGCGGTGAGGAGCGCGTCGAAATGGGAGCCGGGGCCGGCGGCGTAGAGCGGGTCGCGACCGACGGCGCAGAGCACCCGGCGGCGGGGCAGCGTTCCGGTCCGCTCGCGGAGGCGGGCGATCCGGGTCTCGATCCCGCCGACCAGCGCGGCCGCCGCCTCCTCCCGTCCGAAGCGGGCGCCGAGCGCCGCCATCCCGGCGAGCGCCCCCTCCCAGCTCGCGCCGTCGAGCGCGATCACCTCGACGCCGAGCGCCGCGAGCCGGGCGCGTGAGGCGGCTGCCGCCTCGCTCGCGCTGGTGACGAAGTGGGTCGCCCCGAGCGCGAGGAGGCGCTCGGGGTTCGGGGCGTCGTAGCCGCCGACCCGGGGCCGGGCGGCGAGCTCGGGCGGGTAGGTGACGAAGTCGCCGACGCCGACCACGAGCCCCGAGAGGCCGAGCGCCGCGAACGTCTCGGCCGCCGCCGGCGCCATGACGACCACCCGCGGGCTCGGGGCGGCGGGCGGCGCCGGCGCCGCCCGGCAGGCGGCGAGCAGGAGGGCGCCGGCGAGCGCGAACCCGGACCGCGCGCGGCGGCCTCCGTGCGGCATCCTCAGCGCCCGGCCCGGAAGGCCACGCCGGCGATCCAGGTCCGCCCCGGCGCCGGGTAGCCGGTGACCTCCTCGTAGGCGCGATCGAAGAGGTTCTCCACCCGGGCGTACGGCTGGATCCGGGCGGTGGCCTGCCAGCTCACCCCCGCCTCGGCGACGGTGTACGCCGCAAGCTCGACGCTCCCGACATCGGTCCGCTCGCCGACGTAGCGCACCCCGCCGTGGAGCGCCCATTGGCCGGCGGCCACGCCGCCGGCGAGCGCCGCCGCCGTGCGCGGGCGGCGGAGGAGGGGGGCGCCGGTCGCCCGGTCCTCGGCTTCGAGCCGGGTGGCGCTCGCGCGCAGCCAGCCGGCGGCGAAGGTGGCGCGCGCCTCGAGCTCGAGCCCCCGGGTGCGGGCGCGGCCGGTGTTGAACGGCAGGAAGGAGACGAAGTCGAACTGCACGAGGTCGCGGAGGCGGTTCTCGAAGAGGGTCGCGGCGAGCCGCCACGGCCCGGCCTCCCCTTCCGCGCCGAGCTCGGCGCCGCGGCTCCGCTCCGGCCGCAGCTCCGGGTTGCCGAAGCCGGGGAAGTAGAGGTCGCCGAGCGACGGCGCGCGGAACGCCTCGCCGTAGCTCGCCCGCAGCCGCAGGTGGTCGTGCACCCGCACGAGCGCGCCGCCCCGCCAGCTCGTCTCGCCGCCGAAGCTGTCGTGGTCGTCTCGCCGTACCCCCGCCTCGACGCGGGCACGCGCCCCGCGCCAGGTGGTCTGCACGAAGCCGCCGCTCCGCCGCTCCCGGGCCCCGTCGAGACCGCCGCCGAAGGCGTCGGCCGAGCTCGCCCGCTGCCGCTCCCACTCCGCCCCCGCGGCAAGCTCCCACTGCTCGCCCAGGTGGCGCTGCGCGGTCGCCCGCAGCTGCGTCCCCCACGCCTCGCTCCGGCTCGCCGCGAACGGATCGTGAGGATCGGCGAGGATCACCTCCTGCTCGACCCGGGCCGCGCTCCCGCTCACCGTGAGGGTGCGCGTCTGCCAGCTGACCGGCAGCGCGAGGTGGCGCAGCTCGCTCTCCTGCCGCCGCTCGGTGGCGGGGGCGCCGAAGAAGTCGTACGGCAGGCCGATCTCCGCCTCCTGCCACCGCCCGGCGAGCCCGGCGGTGAGCCCCGGCCGCGCCTGCCAGTCGAGGCGCAGCCGCCCCGCGCCGCCGTCGAAGCCGTCGTTCGGCAGCTCCCCCTCCCCCTCGCGCCAGGCGCCGGAGAGCGCGCCGGAGAGCGCCCCCCGGACGAAGCCGGTGGCGAGCCCGGCCCGCCGGTAGGAGCGCTCTCCCCCTTCGAGCCGGAGCGTCGCGCCCGGCTCGTGCCGGGTGAGGAGCTGCACGACCCCGCCGATCGCCGCCGAGCCGTAGAGAACGCTGAACGGCCCCCGCACGCTCTCGACGCGCGCGATCTCCTCGGGCATCGCGAACGCCCAGTCGAAGCCGCCGAGCAGCGGCTCGTTGAGGCGCACGCCGTCGACGAGGACGAGCGTCTGGTTGGAGTTCGTGCCGCGGGCGAAGAGCGAGACCGCCTTGCCCGGCGAGCCGCTCTGGACGAGCGTGAGCCCGGGGAGCGCGGCGAGCAGCTCGTGGACCGAAACCGCCTGCCGGGCCTCGGCCTCGGCGGCGGTGAGCACGGAGACGGAGGCGGCGACCGTGTCGGCCTCCTCTTCGCGCAGGGACGCCGTGACCTGGATCGTCTCGGCGTACTCGGGTGCGGTGGGTTGGGCGACGACCGGGAAGCTCCCACCGAGCAACCCGGCCAGGACGAGGGCGCGAATCCGCATCGCGTGCTCCTGACCTCGGAAACCGAGGCCGCGATCGGAACGGGTTGGCGGGAGGGGGGCCGGGCGTCCGGCGGACGCCCCACGCCCGTCTCCCCGCACCCCGGGGGATCGTGGCATCGGGCGCACGCGGCAGGTCTCCTGGCTTCCGGATCTCCCTACTCCCGGGCCTTCCCATGCCCTCGCGGGCACAGTGGCATCCCCGGTTTCGTCCCCGGTAACAGTGGCGGGGGCCGCGCCGGTCTCGCACCGGCTTCCCTCATCGACCCGGCCTGAGAGCCGGGTCACCGCGGCGCTGGTTGTCAAAAGCCCGCCCGGCCGGCATGGCGGGGCGGGCGGTGAAGCTCGATCCGGCCGGCTGTCGCCGCCTACTGCTCCGGCGGCGGGGGCGGCGGGCTCTGGGTACCCTGGAAGACCACGGTGCCGGTCGGCGGCGTGGGCGGCGGCGCCACCCAGTTGACCGGCAGGCCACCGGTGGCCGACGGCTCGGCGAACTGCTGCACGTTGTAGTTCACCGGCTGCCCCTGCGACTGCTGGAGGGCGTCGACGAACGCCTGCACCTGATCGGCCGGGGCGCCTTCCTCGGCATCGGGCGCGTCGTTCGGCGCCAGCCCGAGCTCGAACGTCGTGTTGTCGATCACCCGTCCGAAGCCGCGATCCTCGCTCCGGCCGATGACCGAGACGATCGCGGCCTTGGGGAGCGCGATCGGGTTGCCGACGTCGGTGACGAAGACCACCTTGCTCGAATCCCAGCCCGCCTCGCGGGGGCGATAGCGGGTCTCGAACTCGTTGCCGTTGGTGAGCTTGACCACGAAGATCTCGGCCGCGACCGGCGCGGCGAAGAGCAGGGCGGCGATTGCGAGGGCGATGGCTGCGCGCATGGCGACGACTCCTCTCCCCGGGTTTGGGGGTGGAGTCTACCCGGAACCGCCTCTCGACTCAAGTGAGCGGCTCCACAGCCCGGCGGGAAACGGTGTGCGGCGGGAAAGGGGGGAGGTGGTGCGCCCGAGAGGATTCGAACCTCTGACCTACGGCTCCGGAGGCCGTCGCTCTATCCAGCTGAGCTACGGGCGCGAAGAAGATTGGGGTGAGTGATGGGACTCGAACCCACAACGTCCGGAGCCACAGTCCGGTGCTCTACCATTGAGCTACACTCACCGCTCGACTGCTCAAAGTTGGCCTGCCTGGAGGGACTCGAACCCCCGACCCGCGGCTTAGAAGGCCGCCGCTCTATCCAGCTGAGCTACAGGCAGCCCCTGGTTTCGGTCTCTCCAGCGACGTCCGGCCAGCCGACCGCTCGGCCGCGGGCGGCGCGGGCTTTCGAATCTCGGGGCGCCCAGATTTGAACTGGGGACCCCCTGCGCCCAAGGCAGGTGCGCTACCTGGCTGCGCTACGCCCCGACCGAGTCTGGAAGTCTAGGCAGCGGCCGGGAGACTGTCAATCACGAACGCGGCTACCATCGCCCTCCGGAGGGAATCGTGATGAGCGACGGATCGAGACTGCACCTGGTGGTCGGCTGCAACGGGCCCCTCGGGCTCGAGCTGACGGCACAGCTCGTGGCCCGCGGAGAGCGGGTGCGCGGCCTCTGCCGCAGCGGCCGGGCCGCGGCGCCGCCCGGCGTCGAGATCCTGGCCGGCGACGCCGCCGACCGGGAGACGATGGTCCGCGCCGCCACCGGGGCGGACGTCATCCACGGCTGCGTCGGCGTCGACTTCACCCGCTGGCGGGAGCTCTGGCCGCCGATCGTCGAGGGGCTGCTGGCGGGCGCCGCGGCGAGCGGGGCGCCGCTCCTCTTCGCCGACAACCTCTACGCCTGCGGCCCGCAGGAGCAGCCGCTCCGGGAGGATCTCCCCGGCACCACCTTCGGGAGCAAGCCGGCGCTCCGCGCCCGGATGGCGGCGCGCTTCCTCGCCGCCCACGAGCGCGGCGAGGCGCGGGTGGCGCTGGTGCGGGCGAGCGACTTCTACGGCCCCCGGGTGCGCCTCTCCTGGCTGGGCGAGCGGGTCTTCGCGCCCCTCCTCGCCGGCCGGCCGGCGAGCCTCCTCGGCGAGGCCGACCAGCCGCACACCTTCACCTACCTGCCCGACTTCGCCGCCGCCATGCTCGCGGTCGCCGATGCGCCCGCGGCTCTCGGCGAGATCTGGCACGTACCGAACGCCCCGCCCGTCACCCTCCGTCAGGTGGTGACCCGGATCGCCGCGCTCGCCGGCACCAGGCCCCGCCTGCGTGTCCTCCCCTGGCCGCTGCTCCGCCTCCTCGGCCTCTTCGTCCCGCTCCTGCGCGAGCTCGCCGAGCTGAAGTTCCAGTGGGACCGCCCCTACCTCGTCGACCACTCCCGCTTCACCGCCCGCTTCGGCACCCCCCCCACCCCCCTCGCCACCGGCCTCGCCGCAACCGTCGCCTGGTACCGGGAGCAGGAGCTCCCCGCCCCGGCTTGACAGAACGCCCGGCGGGGCCGAGGATGCACGGGATCCATCCGCGCGTCCGGGAGGGACGACGCGGCGGTCCCGAAGAGGCTCGGGCGGCCCAAGGGACCGGGCGGGGTGGGGCCCGCCGCCGACGGACACGCCCAGGAAGGAGGTGGTCCAGTGGACAGTAGTCGTCAACCTGGTTTCGTGGAGGTGGCGTCCTCCTAGAGGTACCTCCTGGGGCGGACGTCGCGCCGCGGGGGGGCCCTCGACGACAGAGGGCAACCCAGCGCCGCCGATACGAACCCGAGGCCCCGGTCCCGCCGCGTGCGGGCCGGGGCCTTTGTTCGTCCGGAGGCGATGCTGCCGGCGGGCGCCCGGGGTTGATACCATCCTCCCCCCTCGCGGCCGCCGGAGGCGACCGCCGCGGGAGACGATCCGATGCGCCACCTTCGCCGGCAACCCCACCTCCGCCCGCCCGCGGCAGCCCGCGCCGGGGAGCGATGACCTCCGCCATGACCCGCCTCGCCGCCGAAGTCGCCCGCCGGCGCACCTTTGCGATCATCAGCCACCCCGATGCGGGGAAGACGACGCTCACCGAGAAGCTCCTCCTGCTCGGCGGCGCGATCCAGCTCGCCGGCGAGGTCAGGGCGCGCGGCGAGCGGCGCCGGGCGCACTCCGACTGGATGCGGGTCGAGCAGGAGCGCGGCATCTCGGTCTCCGCCTCGGTGATGACCTTCGACTACCGGGGCTGCACCTTCAACCTCCTCGACACCCCCGGGCACCAGGACTTCTCCGAGGACACCTACCGCACCCTGACCGCGGTCGACTCGGCGGTGATGGTGCTCGACGCCGCCAAGGGGATCGAGGCGCAGACGCGCAAGCTCTTCGAGGTCTGCCGGCTGCGCGACGTGCCGATCGTCACCTTCGTCAACAAGCTCGACCGCGAAGGGCGGGATCCGTTCTCGCTCCTCGACGAGGTCGAGCGCGACCTGCAGCTCGACGTCACCCCGGCGACCTGGCCGGTCGGCGCCGGGCGGCAGTTCCTCGGCTGCTACGACCTGCTCGACGACGGCCTCGTGCTGCTCGACCGCGGCGGCGGGCAGCGGCCGGTGGAGCGGGCGCGGGTGAGCGGCCTCGACGACCCCGCGCTCGCCACGCTGCTGCCGCGCCATGCCCTCGAACAGCTCCGCGAGGAGGTGGCGCTCGCCGCCGGCGGCTACCCCGCCTTCGACCCGGCGGCGTACCGCGCCGGGCAGATGACGCCGGTCTTCTTCGGCTCCGCCCTCCACAGCTTCGGGGTGCGCGAGCTGCTCGACGCGCTCGTCGAGCTCGCCCCGCCGCCGCGCCCCGCGCCGGCGCGGGAACGGACCGTCGAGCCCGGCGAGGCGGCGGTCTCCGGCTTCGTCTTCAAGATCCAGGCGAACATGGACCCGAAGCACCGCGACCGGATCGCCTTCGTGCGCCTCTGCTCCGGGCGGTTCACCCGCGGCATGCGGCTCTGGCACGTGCGCGCCGGCCGGCAGTTCGCGGTGCACACGCCGGTCCTCTTCCTCGCCCGCGAGCGGGAGCTCGCCGAGGAGGCGTACGCGGGCGACATCCTCGGGATCCCGAACCACGGCCTGCTGCGGATCGGCGACACCCTCACCGAAGGAGAGTCGCTCCGCTTCACCGGCATCCCCTCCTTCGCGCCGGAGCTGCTGCAGCGGGTGCGTCCGGTCGATCCGCTGCGCGCCAAGCACCTCGGCCGCGCGCTCCAGCAGCTCGCCGAAGAGGGGGCGGCGCAGGTCTTCCGCCCCCGCGTCGGCAACGAGTGGATCGTGGGGGTGGCCGGACCGCTCCAGTTCGACGTCCTCGCCGACCGGATCCGCACCGAGTACGAGCTCGAGGCCCGCTTCGAGACGACCAGCCTCCACACCGCCCGCTGGCTCGAGGCCGACGACGAGGGGGAGCTGAAGCGGTTCCTCACCGCTTTCTCCCCCCATCTCGCCGACGACGTCCACGGCGATCCGGTCTACCTCGCCCCCTCCGCCTGGCGGCTCCAGGCGGCCATGGAAGACTGGCCGCGGATCCGCTTCCGGACCACGAAAGAGTTCCTGCAGTAGCGCGGCGGGGGCGCCGCCGTCAGCCGCCGGCCGCCGCCCGCACCCCGAGCTCGTGGACGAGCCGGCCGCCCGCACCGCCGGTGGCCGCCACCAGGATCGCCACGGCGAGCGCCAGCACGAGCCAGGCGGCGAGCGCGGTGCGCCGCCATGCCGGCCGTGGTACCGGGCGCCGTCCGAACCGGACGAGGAGGGCGATCAGCCCCACGGTGAGCACTCCGGCGCCCGCGGGAACGAGCCTTCCGAGCGCCGTGTGGCGGGCGAGGAGCTCCTCGCCCCCCGCCGGCAGGAGGACGGTCGCCGCCGCCGCGGCGCCCGTCGCCGCCGCGAGCCCGGCGGCGAGCGTGGCCACGGCGAGGAGCGCGAGGGCCGCGAGCAGGTACGGCCGGGCGCGGCGGGGGCGGAGGCAGAACGCTGGCAGCGTCAGCCAGGGCGCGACGAGCAGGAGCGCCACGGGGAAGTGGACCACCAGCGGATGGAGCGCCTCCCACCGCCACGGCCCGGGGTTCATGGCCCCTCCCCCTCGCCGAGATGGAAGCTCACGGTGAGGCGCGCCATGCCCGGGACCGGCTCGCCGTCCCGGGTGGCGGGCTGGTAGCGGGCGCGCAGCGCCGCCTGCCGGGCCCGCTCGTCGAAACCGAGCCCCACCGGCGGGCCCTCCTGCCGGACGGCGGTGACCCGGCCGTCCGCGTCGATCTCGACGAGCAGCTCCACGTTCGCGCTCCGGCGCAGGCGCCGGGCGAGCGGCGGGTACTCCGGCCGGGGGACCGAAAGGAGCACGGGCGCCGTCACCCGGGGCGCCTCCGCGCGGGGCGCGGGGGCGGGACGTACCACCGGCACGGGAGCCGGCGCGGGCGGGGGAGCCGCCGCGGGCGTTGCCCGGACCGGAGGCGACGGGGGCGGCACCGGCGCCGGCGCGGGCGGCTCGGAGAGGCGCTCGAGCTCCTCCTGGAGCGCGGCGATCGTCCGCTCGAGCTCCCCCTCCCGGGCGCTCGGCTCCTGATTCGCGGGGTGCGCCAGGCGCGCCGCGGCGAGCTCCTCGGTCAGCCGCGCGACCTGGGCCTGCAGGGCGGCGATCTCGGCCGCCCGCGCCGGCTCGAGGGTGGCCACCGGGGCCGGGGCGACCGGAATCGCGAGCGGCCGCACCTCGCGTTGCGCCGTCACCCAGGCGGCCGCGCCCACCGTCGCGAGCAGCGCCGCGAGGAGCCAGGCCCGCCGGCGGCGCGGCCGGCGCCGCTGCCGCTTCTCGGCGTAGAGGCGGCGATCGGCGATCGCCAGCACCTCCTCGCCGCCGAGCCCATCGGCCGGCGCCGAGGCGATCCCGACGCTCGAGCCGAGCGGGAGCTGCCGGGCACGCGCCCGCAGGGGTTCGGGGAGGCTCTCGGCCGCCAGCGCCTCCCGCAGCCGCGTCACCAGCGGCGGCGCCGCCTCGGCGCCGGCTCCGGGCAGCACCGCCACGAACTCGTCACCGCCGAAGCGGACGAGGAGATCCTCCGCGCGGAAGGTCTCCCGCATCAGCTCCGCCACCCGCCGCAGGACCTGATCGCCGGCGAGGTGGCCGTAGGCGTCGTTGATCTGCTTGAACAGATCGAGATCGAAGAGCAGGAGGGTGATCTCGCCGTGGGCGGCGAGCAGCGGCCGCCACCGCTCCGCGAAGAGGAGGTTCAGGGCGCGGCGGTTGAGGAGACCGGTGAGCGGATCCCGGAAGGCGAGCTCGCCGCCCGGCTCCGCATGGGGGAACCCGGCGAGCGGATCGCTCGCGGGGCGTGCCCCGGCACGACGGTCGGTGGGGGTCTCCGGATCCATGAGGTGCGCACCGGCACGAGTCGTGCCGGTGCTACCGAGAGCGAGAGTCTACGCCGTCGGCGCCGCCTCTGGCACCGCCCGCCGCAGATGGCTACGGAAATACCGCCGCCCAGGCGCTGGTGCTCCCGCTCTCGAAGCCGTCAGAGAAGAAGCCGCCGGAGTCGCACTGCCGGCAGTTGATACAGACGAGCGCGAAGTCCTGATCGGTCGGATCGCCGTTGTACGGAACGCCGTCGCCGGCGATCACCGGCGCCGCGACCGTGATCGCGACCGGCCCGGCCGTGGGGCTCTGGACGAAGACGCTCTCGAGGTTGGCGAGCCGGTCGGCGCTTCCGCCGCTCACCGACCAGCCGCCGCTCAGCACGTTCCCCAGCCAGCTCGTGGGGCCGTGGGAGACCGTGAGATCGAGGTCGTTGACGAGCGCGGGGTTCGCGCCCGCCGCTCCTGCCGCGTCGCTCCAGGCGAGGACGACCCGCAGCGGTTCGCCGGGGACGTCGACATCGCAGTACCAGTTCCACGCCTCGCCGCTCTCCCCGAAGCGGTGCGTCTGGTCGAGATAGGCGGCGCTCACCCCGGGCGCCATCAGGCGGGTGAGCTGCACCCGGCCCCACCCCTCCTGGTTGTTCGGCACGTCCGCCACCCCCATGTCCACCGCGCTCGCCACGAGCAGCGCCTTGGCCATCGCCGGGCTGAAGTCATCGCCGCCGGTGCGCGCGCGCCACCACTCGCTCGCGACCGCGAGCAGGCCGGAGACGTGCGGCGCCGCCATGCTCGTGCCCGAGCAGAAGGCGTAGTGGCCGTTCGTGCCGCCGATCGGCACGGCGCAGTTGCCGCCGAGATCGTTGCGGGTCGAGGCGATCGTCGAGCCCGGGGCGGCCACCGTGGGCAGGATCCGCCCGTCGCGCGCCGGACCGCGGCTGCTCCCGGTCGCGATCGCGTCGATGCTGCCCGCCCGTTTGTTGAGGCTGTTGGCCACCGAGATGACGTTCTTCGCCTCTTTCGGCTCGGTGATCGTCGAGGCTCCGGGACCGGAGTTGCCGGCCGAGAAGACCTGGATGAACGGCTCGGCCACCGTCGTCGTGCCGAGGTCGCCGTCGCGCACCAGCAGATCCTGGATCCGCGCCGCCGCGGTGTAGCCGACCCCCGCGCCACCGCTCGCCCAGGAGTTGTTCGCGCCGATCGAACCGGCGGCGAGCGCCGCCTCCGTGATCTCCTCGAATTCGATGTCGGAGAAGACGTTGATCGCAAAGAGGCTCACCGCCGGCGCGACCCCGAGGCCGTAGAGGAAGCCGGCGGCGTCGGTGAAGCCCGCGGTGGCGTCGCCGCCGACGATCCCGGCGACGTGGGTGCCGTGCCCGCCCCCGGCGCAGTCGCTCCCCGGCTGTCCCGGGATGTCGCAGGCAGCGCCGGGCGGCGTCAGCCCGCCCACCAGACGGCTGGCGAGATCGGGATGATCCCAGTCGACACCGGTGTCGGCGATCGTCCAGATCACCCCGGTGCCGTCGAAGCCGAGGGCGGCGAGGTGCGGCCGGTAGCCGAGCACCGGAGTCCCGCCGGGATGGTTGCCGGCCACGATCTGATCCGACATCTCGTCCTCGAGCCGGATGCCGGCGCTCCCCTCGCCGACCCAGATCGCTCCCGGCACGGCCGCGATCGCGTCCGCGCGCGTCACGGGCGCCACGAGCTGGAGGAGCCACTGGCGGCCGTCGGCGGCGGCCCGGGCGACCCGCTCCACCCCGGCCCCGAGGGCGGCGAGCCGGGCGCTCGCCGCCGCGAGCCCTTCGGGCTCACCGCCCGTGTCGAGGAGCAGCGCGATCCGGTCGCCGGCGGCACCGCGAGCGCGGAACAGGCCATCGACCGCATACGGCGGCTCGAAGCGGCCGTGCCAGCGTACGTACCCCTCGCCGGCCACCGCCTCGACCGCCGCCCGCTCGGCCCGGACGAGGTAGGTGAAGTGCGGGAAGTAGGCGACGATCTCGAGCCCTCGCTCCGCCCAGCCATCCACCCACGCGCTCTTCGGCGGCCCCACGAGCTGCACGAGCCGCAACCCGCGCTCGCCCGAATCGGGCAGCACCCCGGCCGGGAGGGGCGGTTCGCCGTCGCGGAGCGGATCGAACCGGACGCCGGGCAGCCGCACCTCGCCCGCCCCGGCGAACGGCTCGGCGCCGGGGAGGCGGTCCGCCTCCGGACCGGTCACCCAGACGTACGAGCCGTAGTCGATCACCCGCATCCCGGCGAGGTCGGCCGTCGCCGCTACTGCGGCCGGCAGCCGCACCGCCACCTCCGCCAGAGCCGGACCGTTCAGCCCGCAGATCAGGAGCAGTCCCGCTGCCCACCGGAAAGCTCGCGTCATCGCTTCCCCCTTCCCGGAAAGGCGCCAGTCTACCCGCTCGATGCGGGGCGCTCAGGCACCAGCCGCCCGGCGGGCGAGGCGGGCGGTGGCGAGGCCGAGCAGCGGCAGGAGGAGGAGGGCCCCGGCGAGCCAGACGAGCGCCACCGGCAGCCCGGAGCGCGCGAGCCAGAACGGCGCGAGCGGCGCCTCCCAGAGGTGGAGGAGCGGCGAGACCGCCCAGGCCCAGTCGCCGTCCGGGCGGTTCGTGAGGTGGAGGTAGACGAACGGCTCGGCGAGCGCGAAGTAGAGCTGCTGGGCCGCCGCGGCAAGCAGCACGAGGCCCGCGACCCGCCACCGCCGCGGCTCCTCGGCGAGCCACGCGGCGACCGGCAGGAGGAGGAACGGCACGAGGGTCACGAGCAGCCGGGGGCCGAGCGCGAAGCCGCCGTGCCAGTCGCTGCGCGCGGCGACGAAGCCCACGCGGAGGAGCGCCGTGCCGGCGAGCGTCCAGGCGAGCGCGGGGTTGCGCCGCCGCAGCGCCGGCCACGCCCCGAGCCCGAGGAGCACCGCCGGGCAGTAGAAGAAGAGTCCCTTGCCGCTCGACCCGAGCAGCCCCGCGAGCCCCTCCCAGGGAGCCGTGAACCGGCCGTAGCCGAGCGCGGCCGCGGCCGCCGGATCGACCCCCCGGCCGGTCTCGAAGAGCGCACCGAACCGCGCCTGGTCGTAGAGCGCGAGCGCCGCGAGCGGCGGCACCGTACCGGCGAGGAACGCCGCCAGCTGGCGCCCGCGCCGCCCCGCGGGGGCCGCGGCCGCCGCGTAAAGGGCGAACGGCGGCAGGAAGAGCGCGGAGGTGAGGTGGGCCGTCGTCGAAAGGCCGGCGAGGAGCCCCGCCCCGGCGGCCGCACCCGGACCGGCCGCGGGAGCGGGCACCAGCCGGGGGTCGGTGCGTACCAGCAGCGCGAGCGCTCCCACCGCGAGGGCGCCCGCGAGCGGCTCGGAGAAGAAGGTGCCGGCGTACGGCCAGGCGAGCGAGCCGATGGCACAGAGGAGCGCCGCGTAGAGGGCCGCCGTCCGCTCCCCGGCCACCGGGCGGGCGAGGAGGAGGAAGAGGAGCGCCGCCGCCGCCCCGGCCACCACGTTGAGCCAGCTCGCGAAGAAGCGGCGGGCGTGCGGCAGCGGCGCGGCGGGGCGGCCGCCGCGCACCGCCGTGAAGAGGCCACGATCGACGTGGTAGCTGATCCCCGCCGGCGTGCGCTCCGCCCGCGCCTCGCTCCCCCCGAGCCAGGCGGCGCCGAGGCGATCGAACGGCACGCAGGCGACCGTCTGGAGCGGCCCGAAGACCGGGTAGAGCTGCCCGTCCCGGCCCGCGGCGGTGCCGAAGCCCCGCCACTCGAGCCCTTCGGCGACGGCGAACGTACCGCGTTCGCCGAGCGCCTCGCACGAGCGGTAGACGACCTCGCCGTCGGGCGAGCGGATCCCGCCGTAGGTGGTGAGTGCGTAGAGGAGGAG
>JAAYLR010000102.1 GCA_012521815.1 Acidobacteriota bacterium | reverse complement strand
TCGGCGCCGGGGGCGACGTGGAAGAGCTTCTCGAAGTTGCGGCCGCGGGCGGCGAGCTCGACCTCGATGCCGGCCCACGCCTCGCCGAGGCGCACCCCCTGCCACGTCCCGGCCTGGAAGGTGCCCTTCGGCGTGAAGCGGGTGACGTGGGTGACGGCGGGCACAGTGCCCCGCGGCGCGAGCGGCCGGGCGTCGAGCAGCCGCTCTTCGAGCGCCCAACCGGGGCCGCGCTTCGCGGGACGCTGCCGGCGTGCGAGATGGCTCTCGGTCGCGGCGTCGTCCGCTGCCGTTTCGATCTCCTTCCCCGGCAGGCTGTAGACGAGCCGCCCGTCCCGGGTGACGAAGACCGCGCCGGCGAAGGTCCTGGCCAGGTAGGCGACCTGGGGATCGAACTGCCCCGTGTTCTGCTCGAACGGCACCGCGAGGCCGGCGAGGGCCTCCTGCACCGCGGGCAGCTCAGGGGTAGCGGGTGCGCTCGTCGCATGGGCACCGCTCGCAAGCATCGTGATCGTGAGCGCGAGGAGCGCAGCGCACCGCATGGTGCGGGCGAAAAGGGGCGGACGGTTGGTCGTCCGCGGGGAGCTCGGGGTGGAGCGTGCCTGCGTCATGGCTCTCTCCTGTTCGGCGCACCGAACGAACTGGCAGTCAGGGGGCCGGTCCCCTGTCTGCGGGAGACTCGGGCCGGCGCTTCCGGCCGGAGTCGGACTGTCTGCGGGAGCGGGTGAGCTGAGAGCGGGGGGAGGCGGTTGGCCGGCAAAGAGGGTACCGGCGCGATGACCTGCGTGTCGCGGGATGGGCGCTGGCAGCGCCGGAGTCTCTCCTGCGTCCGGGCAGCGGCGGCGCCATGTGCTGCGTGCGCAGCGGTCGCGGTGCTGGCACCATCATCCGCCTTCACGTCCAGCCCGAGTCGACGCCTCGGCTGGGCGTTCCTCCTCAGAAGAGAGTTGGGGAAATTAGGATATGTATAATTCTATTTGTCAAGAATCCGCTCGCGGAGCTGTTGTCCCAATCGGGATGCCGTCGGACTGGCGTGCGGGGGGGCGGCAGCAGGGCGGCGCTTCGGCCGACGGTGGTGGTGGGTGGCGGGAGGGGTGCGGCCGGCTAGCGGAAGACGAGGCGGTTGACGCTCTCCCTCGGGATCGCCAGCGTCGTCTTCTCCTCCGGCAGCCGGAGGGCGTCAGGCTCCGCCGGCGAGGTTCCGGAAGAGCTCGAGGTAGGCGCGTCCCTGGCGCTCCCAGGAGAAGTCGAGCGCCATCCCGCGCCGCTGGAGGCCGCGCCACGCCTCCGGATGGGCGAAGGTGGTGAGGGCGTAGTCGAGCGCCCAGGCGAGGCCCGCGGCGGTGTAGTCGGCGAAGACGAAGCCGGTGCCGGTGCCGGCCTCCCACGAGTACGGCTCGACGGTGTCGGCGAGCCCGCCGGTGCGGCGCACCACGGGGGGCGTGCCGTAGCGCAGGCTGTAGAGCTGGTTGAGGCCGCACGGCTCGTAGCGGGACGGCATGAGGAAGATGTCCGCTCCCGCCTCGATCCAGTGCGCGAGCGGCTCGTGGTAGCCCCGGTAGAACCAGACCCGGCCGGGGAAGGTCGCCTGGAGGGCGTGGAAGAACGCCTCGTAGCGCGCCTCGCCCGAGCCGAGGACGACGAGGCGGAAGTCGTGGCGCCCGAGCTGCGCGGGCAGGCTCTCGAAGCAGAGATCGATCCCCTTCTGCTCCACGAGACGGCTCACCATGCCGACCACGGGAACCTCGTCTCCGGCCTCCATCCCCACCCGCTCGAGCAGCGCCCGCTTCATCCGCGCCTTGCCGGCGAGATCGGTGGCGCCGTAATGGTGGGGGAGGTGAGGATCGTGCCGCGGATCCCAGTCGCCGTAGTCGATGCCGTTGACGATCCCGACCAGGCTCGCGGCCCGCTCGCGGAGGAGGCCGTCGAGCCCGAAGCCGCCCTCGGGGGTGAGGATCTCGCGGGCGTAGGTCTCGCTCACGGTGGTGAGCAGATCGGCGTGCCGGATCCCGTTCTTCAGGAAGCTCAGCTGGTCGGCGGCGAGATCCTCGGGCGGCAGCAGCCCGCGGTACGGCTCGAGTCCGAGCTCGCCGATCGTGTGCCCGCCGAAGACGCCATGGTGTCCGAGGTTGTGGAGCGTGAGCACCGAGCGGGTCGCCGCGAAGAGCCGGTCCCAGGCGAAGAGGGTGCGGGCGTAGAGCGGGGTGAGGGCGGCGTGCCAGTCGTGGACGTGGAGGATGTCGGGCGCCCAGCCCATCCGCTGACAGCAGGTGAGGGCGGCCACGGAGAGGAAGGCGAAGCGGTAATGCTCGTCCCAGCCCGCGGTGTAGATCCCGTCCTGGTGGAAGAGGGCCGGGCAGTGCAGGAAGTAGACAGCGACGTCGCTCGCCGGCAGCGGCGTGGTGTAGGCCGAGAAGCGCAGCTCGCGCGTGCCGAGCCAGATCGTGACGTCGCGCAGGAAGTCGACGGGGACGAGGTCGTGCCCCTGGCGCCAGATCGCCGGATAGAGCGGCAGGAAGAGGCGGACGTCCTGCTCCGCGGCGCCGAGCATCCGCGTGAGCCCGGCGACCGCATCGCCGAGCCCCCCGGTCTTGGCGAAGGGGGCGGCCTCGGCCGTCACCTCACAGATCGCGAGCGGCCGCACCCGCGACCTCAGATCACCGTTCCCGGCGGGATGACGGCGCCCTTCGGGATCACGATGACCCCGCCGTGGATCGAGTAGTTCTCGCCGTCGTACTCCTGCACGTTGTCGACGTTCACCAGCCGGGCGCCGTCACCGATCCGCGCGTTGGTGTCCACGATCACGTTGCGCAGGTGGCAGTCGTGGCCGACCCCGAGCGGGATCTCCGGCGCCTCCTCGATGTGCTCGAAGAAGCCCGCGCCCATCAGCACGCTCCGCTCGATGACCGAGCCGCTGCGCACCACGCTGCGGATGCCGATCACCGAGTCGGCGACCCGGGCGCCGGTGATGATGCTCCCCTCGCAGAGGATCGAGCAGTTGACCAGGCACTGCGTGATCTTCGCGCCGGGCAGGAAGCGGGCGTGGGTGAAGATGGGGAACTCCGAGCTGTAGAGGTCGACCGGCGGCAGCGGCAGCGTCAGGTCGAGGTTGGCCTGGTGGAAGCTCGGGATCGTTCCGATGTCGGCCCAGTAGCCGTGGTACGGATAGGCGAAGACGCGGTAGCGGGAGAGCGCCTCGGGGATCACCTCGCGGCCGAAGTCGGCGTAGAGGGTGCCGGCGAGCAGCTCTTCGAGCACCTGCGGCTTGAAGACGTAAATCCCCATGCTCGCCAGGAACGAACCCTGCGGCGCCGGCGTCGGCAGCGCCGCCTGGGTGGCCTCGTCGAGCGCGAGCTCCTCGAGCAGCGCCGGGTCCTTCGGTTTCTCGGCGAAGTTGACGACCTGTCCGGTGCGCGCGAGCTGGAGGATCCCGAACGAGGAGGCCTCGCTCACGCCGACCGGCTTGACCGCGATCGTCAGGTCCGCCTGCTTCTCGCGGTGGTAGGTCACGAACTCCTCGAGATCCATCATGTAGAGCTGATCGCCCGAGAGGATCAGGACCTCGGAGGTGGGCGGTTCGGTGAAGCGGCCGAGGTTCTGCCGGACCGCGTCCGCGGTGCCCTGGTACCAGTCGCGGTTGGTGAGGTTCTGCTCGGCGGCGAGGATGTTCACGAAGCCGCCCCGGAAGGTGTCGAACCGGTAGGTCTGGGCGATGTGGCGATGGAGGCTCGTGCTGTTGAACTGCGTCAGCACGTAGATCCGGTCGATCGCGGCATGGAGACTGTTGCTGATCGGGATGTCGATGAGGCGGAACTTGCCGCCCACCGGCACCGCCGGTTTCGCCCGGTCACGGGTCAGGGGAAAGAGCCGGGTACCCTGACCACCTCCGAGAATCGCGGTGACGACGCTCTTCATACCACCCTCCCGCGCCGCCTGGCGCATCCAGACTCCGTTCTCGGAGGGAATGTTACAGGGTCGCGGCGCGTGGCGCCATGCGAACGGCGGCTCAGGGGAGCGGGCGAAGGAAGGTTTCCGCGCCGACGACCTCCGGATCGAGGGCGAACGCCCAGAGCTCGAGCCCGCCGAAGAGCGCGCGCACCCGTACGTGCCCCGCTTCGCGAAGGCGGCGCACAAGAGGGACGGCGAGCTCGCCGTCGTCGTCGAAGAGGACCGCGTCGCCGCCCGCCGGCGGCTCCCAGCGCTCCGGATCGATCCGCTCGGCCCCGGCGAGCGTGAAGCCCGATGGCTGCGGCCGGACGTCGAACAGCGGCGGAGCCTTCCCTTCGCGCAGCTGGCGAAAGAGCTGGAAGGGTGAGACTTCGACCAGAGGGTCGAACTGGACGACCGGGGTGTCGTCGTCGAGGCGTACCGTGGGCATGGCGATCTCCGGAAGCGATTCTACGGGAGGGGCCGGCCGCCCGCGCTCCGAGCCCGCCCGAACGGGGGTGAGCGCCGCCACCCGTTGAGTTGGCGACAGAACGGGGCTTCCGGCCTACCCTGACGCGTGGAGATCGCGGCGATGAGCGGAGCGCCAGCGCAGGAAGAGTACGGGCTGACGATCCCTCTCCCCGAGGGCAGCCTCGAGGCGAGAGTCGCCGTTCCCGGTTCGGCTCCGGGGCTGGTGCTGCTGCCCGAGCTCGGCCTCTGGCGCGCGCCCGAACGGCTGGCCTGTCTCCGCACGGCCCTGCTCGCGCTGCCTCTCGGCGTCGTCGAGCTGCCGCTCCTCACCGCTTCGGAAGAGACCCTCGACCAGATCTCGGCGCGGTTTCGCTTCGACGTGGAGCTGCTCGCGCAGCGCCTGACCGAGGTCGTGACGGTGCTGCGCCGGATCCCACGCCTCGCCCGGATGCCGTTCGGCGCCGTCGCGCAGGGCACGGCCGCCGCGGCGGCGCTCCTGGCTGCGGCGCGCGCGCCGGACCTCTTCGCCGCGCTCGTCTCCTGGGCGGGGCGGGCCGATCTGGTCCGCGCCAGCCTGCCCGAGGTGAAGGCGCCCACGCTCCTGCTCGTCGATGGCGAGGACGAGCCGGTGCTGGAGCTGACCCTCGGCGTGCTCGGCCAGCTCGGCGCTCCGGCCGAGATGCGGGTGCTGCCGCTCGCGGCCGATCCGGCGGCGGACGACGGCGGCCTCGCGAGGATCGCCGGTTTCGCCGGCGACTGGCTCCGGCTCCATCTCGCGGCGGAGTGAGGGTGTGAGCCGCTGGCTCGCGCTCTTCGCACTCGTCGCGCTCCTCGCCGGCGGTCTCGCCTGGGCGGCCGGCTTTCCGGCCGCGGCCGCCCTGATCTGGGCGGTGACGACCGCGGGCGCGCTGCTGCCGCTCGCCGGGAGCGTGATCGCCGACCTGCGCCGGGGCCGCTTCGGCGTGGACATCATCGCGCTCCTGGCGATGGCCGGATGCCTCGCGCTCGGCCAGTACCTGGCGGGCGCGGTCGTCGCCCTCATGCTGGCGGGGGGGCAGGCGCTCGAGGAGCAGGCGGCGGGGCGGGCCGAGCGGGAGCTGCGGCGCCTCGTCGAGCTGGCGCCGCGGCAGGTCCATCGTTACGAGGGGGAGCAGCTCGTCAACCGCCCGATCGAGGAGGTGCGGGTCGGAGACCTCCTGCTCGTGCGCGGCGGGGAGATGGTGCCCGTGGACGGTCTCGTCGTCGACGCCTCGGCGGTGCTCGACGAGTCGAACCTCACGGGCGAGTCGCGGCCGGTCGAGCGCACCGCTGCGGAACGGGTGGCGAGCGGTGCGCTCAACGCCGGCGCGCCGTTCCGCCTCCGGGCCGTGGCCGTGGCGGCCGAGAGCACCTACGCCGGGATCGTGCGGCTGGTCGCGGAGGCGCGGCAGGGGCGGGCGCCGTTCACCCGGCTGGCCGACCGGTACGCGATCGCGTTCCTCCCCCTCACGCTCCTCGCCGCGGGGGGCGCCTGGCTCTGGAGCGGCGAGGCGCTGCGGGCGCTCGCGGTGCTCGTCGTCGCCACCCCCTGCCCGCTCATCCTCGCCGCGCCGGTGGCGATCGTGGCGGGGATCTCGCGCGCCGCGAGCCGGGGCGTGCTCGTGAAGGGAGGGGGCGCCCTGGAGGCCCTGGCGCGGGCCGAGATCCTCCTCCTCGACAAGACCGGCACCGTGACCACCGGCCGGCCCCGGTTGCGCCGCGTCGAGGTGTTCACGGACCTCCCGCCCGACGCGCTGCTCCGGCTCGCCGCCTCGCTCGATCAGGTCTCGCTGCACGTCTTCGCCGCGGCGGTGGTCGCCGAGGCGCAGCGCCGCGGGCTTTCGCTCGCTTTTCCCGAGGAGGTCGAGGAGCGGCCCGGGGCGGGGATCCGGGGGCGGATCGACGGCCGGACGGTGGCGATCGGCCGGCTCGACTGGATCGACGCGAGCGGCCATGGACAGGCGACGGTTCGCCGCCTGCGGCGGGAATGCGCGCTCGAGGGGAGCACGCCGGCGTTCGTCGGCGTCGACGGCCACCTCGCGGGGGCGCTCGTGCTCGAGGATCCGATGCGCGCCGACAGCGCGGTGACGCTGCGCCTGCTGCGGCACGCCGGCATCCGGCGGGTGGTGCTCGTCACCGGCGACCGGCCGGAGGTGGCCGAGGTGGTGGGCGCCGCGGTCGGCGCCGACGCGGTGCTCGCCGAACGCGATCCGCGGGAGAAGGTGGAGGCGGTGCGGGCCGAGCGTCACGGCGGCGTGACGGTGATGGTGGGCGACGGCGTCAACGACGCGCCGGCGCTCGCCGCCGCCGACGTCGGGGTGGCGCTCGGGGCCCGGGGCGCGAGCGCCGCCTCCGAAGCGGCGGACGCGGTGATCCTGGTCGATCGTCTCGATCGCCTCGCCGAGGCGAAGCGGCTCGCGCGGCGGGCGTTCGGGATCGCCCGCCAGAGCGTGGTGGCGGGGATGGGGCTGTCGCTCGCGGGGATGGGCTTCGCGGCGGCCGGGCTGCTGCCGCCGGTGGGCGGCGCGCTCGCGCAGGAGGCGATCGACGTGCTCGTGATCCTCAACGCCCTGCGCGCGCTGCGCGCCCGCGGCGAGCTGATGCCGGCCGGCATCCCCGAGAGCGAGCGGACCCGGGCCGAGCACGAGGAGCTGGCACCGGGGGTCGAGGAGCTGCGCGTCCTCGCCGACCGGCTCGAGGAGCTGCCGGCCGGCGAGCTCGCGGCGCGGCTGGCGGCGGTGCGGCGGTTCCTGGAAGAGGAGCTGCTGCCGCACGACGAGCGCGAGGATGCGGAGGTCTACCCGCTGATCGTGCGCCGGCACGGCGCCGAGGCGGCGGCGGCGATGGGGCGGGCGCACCTCGAGATCCGCCATCTCGCGACGCTCTTCTCCCGGCTGGCGAGCGAGCTGGATGCCGGAGAGCCGGGGCCCGACGAGCTGCGCGATCTCCGGCGGGTGCTCTACGGCCTGCACGCCATCCTGCGCCTCCACTTCGCGCAGGAGGAGCAGCAGCTGCTGCCGCTGCTCGAGAGCGGAATCACTCCTCGTCGACGAGCAGACCGAGAAGATCCGAGGTGGTGATGATGCCGACCACCTGGGTGCCGCGGGTCACGAGGAGCCGGTGGATGTGGCTGTCGATCATCGTCTCGGCGACGCGGGAGACGGGGAGGTCCTCGGGCACCGAGTAGACCGCGGGGGTCATGATCTCCCGCACGAGGAGGCCCTCGCCCTCGAGCCGCAGCCCCGCGAGCTCCTCGGCCTCCATCCGGTCCTCCCAGCCGCGCACGTAGAAGGCGGGGTTCGAGCGGTCGCTGGCGAGCTTGCCGCCGCTCGTCGCGGCGAGCGCGATGTCGGTGACCGAGACGACGCCGACCAGCCTCCCGTCGCGATCCTCCACCGGCGCGCCGGAGATCTCGTTGTCGGCGAGCTGGGCGGCGACCTCCTCGACCGACATGTCGTCCCGTACCGTCAGCACCTCGGAGTTCATCACGTCTCGAGCAACCAGCTGGCGCATGGCAGCGACCTCCCGGTGAGCGTTTCAGAAACGGTGGCGGCGATGCTCTCCTCCCCGGCAGGCTAACGCAATCGCCGCCGGCCCGCCACCTCCCGCCCGGGCAGCGACCGAGTCAGGCACGGCCAGCAGTGCCTGCCGGGAGACTCGGTGCCGCGCTCGGGGCTAAACTCGGTCGCGGAAGACCGCTCTCCGGAGGTCACCGATGCCGAGTCAGCCCCCTTCTCGCCGCCGTGCCCGGACGAATACCGGCTCCGCCTCGAAAGGAGCCGGAGCGCGGGAGGTACCGGCCGGGCGGCTGCGGCGTCTCAGCCGTCTCGACCGGCTCGGCGAGGTCACCTCGAGCGAGATCGAGCCGTTCGCGGGCGTGCTCGGCCAGCCGCGCGCCGAGGCGGCGCTCGCGCTCGGTCTGGGCATGCAGGCCCCGGGGTACAACATCTTCGTCCTCGGAGCCGAAGGCACCGGACGGCATTTCCTGGTCCGCCATTACGTGACGGCGGCGGCTGCGGCGCGGCCGCGGCCGAGCGACTGGTGCTACGTCTTCAACTTCGACCAGCCGAACGCGCCGCGGGTGCTCGAGCTGCCGGCCGGCCGCGGCATCGAGCTGCGCCAGCAGATGTTCGAGCTCGTCGAGTCGCTCC
This sequence comes from Acidobacteriota bacterium, assembly GCA_012521815.1. Taxonomy (GTDB): domain Bacteria; phylum Acidobacteriota; class Thermoanaerobaculia; order Multivoradales; family JAGPDF01; genus JAAYLR01. The sequence continues at coordinate 8,826 of JAAYLR010000102.1, read as the reverse complement.
AGGCGGCGCTCCTCGGCGCCTTCCAGAGCGAGGAGTACCAGACGCGCAAGGAGGTGATCGAGCAGGAGCTCCGCGAGCGGCAGGAACAGGCGCTCGCCGAGCTCGGCGAGGAGGCGAAGCAGCGGAGCCTCGCGGTGGTCCGCACCCCGATGGGGATCATCTTCGCGCCGGTCGCGCAGGGCGAGGTCCTCACGCCCGATCTGTTCGAGAAGCTCAGCGAGGAGGAGAAGCAGCGCTACACCAGCGCGATCGAGGAGCTGCAGGAGAAGATGCAGCGGATGATGCGGCAGGCGCCGCGCTGGCAGGCGGAACGGCGCGGCAAGCTGCAGGAGCTGCGGCGGGAGGTCACGCGCTTCACCGTCGAGCCGCTGATCGACGAGCTGAAGGCGCGCTACCCGGACCTGCCCAACGTGCGTGCCCACCTCGAAGCGGTGCAGGCCGACATCGAGACCCACGTCAAGGCGTTCCTGGGTGTCGAGGAGGGCGGCGAGGGCCAGAAGAGCCCGCCCGCCGGCGAGAGCCGGCCCGCGACGAAGCGCTACCTCGTCAACCTGCTGGTGGACAACCAGGAGACCGAGGGCGCCCCGGTGATCTGGGAGGAGAACCCGACCTTCGCCAACCTCGTCGGGCGGATCGAGCACCAGGCGCAGATGGGCAACCTGGTCACCGACTTCACGCTCATCCGGGCCGGCGCGCTGCACCGCGCCAACGGCGGCTTCCTGGTGCTCGACGCCCTGCGGCTGCTCCGGCAGCCGTACGGCTGGGACGCGCTGAAGCGGGCGATCGAGACGCACCGGCTGCGGCTGGAGTCGGCCGCCGAGGCGCTCGGGCTGGCCGCCCCCGCCACGCTCGCGCCGGAGCCGGTGCCGCTCGACGTGAAGATCGTCCTCGTGGGCGATCGCCTGCTCTACTACCTGCTCACCCGCCACGACCTCGACTTCCACCGGCTCTTCAAGGTGGCGGCCGACTTCGAGGAGTCGCTGCCGCGGACGGAGGAGAACGAGCTGCTCTACACGCGGCTGCTCGCCAAGCTGATCCGCGACGAGCAGCTTCGCCCGTTCGCCCGCGAGGCGCTCGAGCGGCTGCTCGAGCAGAGCGCGCGGCTCGCCGACGACGGCGAGCGGCTCTCGCTCCACACCGGGGAGATGGTCGATCTCCTGCGCGAAGCCGATCTGCTGGCCGGCCCCGAGGCGACGGAGGTGAAGGCCGCGGCGGTGGACGCGGCGGTCGCGGCGCAGGTCTTCCGCTGCGACCGGGTCCGGGCGCGGTGGCTCGAGAGCGTCGCCCGCGGCACGGTGCTCGTGGAGACCGGCGGCGCGGTGCCCGGCCAGGTCAACGGCCTCGCGGTGGTGCAGCTCGGCTCGTTCGCCTTCGGGCATCCGGCGCGGATCACCGCCCGCGTGCGCCTGGGCGAGGGCGAGGTCGTCAACATCGAGCGCGAGGTGGAGCTCTCCGGGCCGCTGCACTCGAAAGGGGTGCTCATCCTCACCGGTTTCCTCGGCGACCGGTTCGCGCGCGAGCGGCCGCTCGCCTTCTCCGCGAGCCTGGTCTTCGAGCAGTCGTACGGCGGCATCGACGGCGACAGCGCCTCGATGGCCGAGCTCTGCGCGCTGCTCTCGGCGATCGCCGACGTGCCGCTGCGGCAGTCGGTGGCGATCACCGGCTCGGTCGATCAGCGCGGCCGGGCGCAGCCGATCGGCGGGGTGAACGAGAAGATCGAGGGGTTCTTCGACGTCTGCCGCCTGGGCGGGCTCACCGGCGAGCAGGGGGTGATCGTTCCGGAGAGCAACCTGGAGCACCTGATGCTCCGCGCCGACGTGGTGGCGGCCGTGGCCGCGGGGCAGTTCCGGATCTGGGCGGCGCGCGATGTGGACGACTGCCTCGAGATCCTGTCGGGGCTGCGCGCCGGCAGGCGGGGACCGAAGGGCGAGTTCCCGGCGGGAAGCTTCAACCGGCGGGTGGAGGAGAGGCTCTCGGCGCTCGCGGAGCTGAAGGCGGAGCAGGCGCGCAAGACGCGGCGAAGCCCTCCCCGGAAGCGGCGCGAGGAGGCGGAGGAGGAGGCGCCATGAGCGCGCCGCCGATCCGCCGGGTGCTCGTGGCCGTGGACGCCTCCGAGCCGAGCGGCGCGGCGGCGGAGATGGCCGCGGAGGTCGCGGCGCTGCTCGAGGTCGCCCTCGCCGGCCTCTTCGTGGAGGATCTGAAGCTCCTCGAGCTCGCCGGGCGGCCGCTCGTGCGGCGCTACGACCCGCTCTCGGCGGCGTCGCTCTCCCTCGAGCGGCCGGTTCTCGAGAGGACGCTGCGGGCCCAGGCGGAGCGGGCCCGGCGCCAGCTCGCAGCCGCCGCTGGCCGCGCCGGTGCCGCCTGGAGCTTCCGCTCCGTCCGGGGCGCGGTGGAGCGGGAGATCCTCGCCGCCGCCCGGCCCGGCGATCTGGTGGTGGTGGGGCGGGTCGGCTGGGCGCGGGGCTCCGGCGCCGGGCTGGGGCGGACGGTGCACGCGCTGCTCCACGACTCCCCGGAGGCGCTCCTGGTGCTGCCTCCGAAGCCGGTGCCGATCGGTGCGGTGACGGTCCTCTGCGAGGAGGTCGAAGGATCGCTCGCCCTCGCCCTCGCGGCAGCCCTCGTCGCCGGCCGGCGCTGGCCGCTTCGGGTCCTGCTGCCTTCGGGGCCGCCCACTCCGGCCGCCGCCGAGGAGCGGGTGACGCGGGAGCTTCGGGCCCGCGGCCTCGAGGCCGAGGTGCGTCAGCTCCCCCGTGCCGCCTTGAGCCGCGAGCTCGCCCGGAGCGGCGGCGCGCACGGGCTGCTCGTCCTGCGGCGCGACGCCATCGCCACGCCCGGCGAGCTCCACGCACTGCTCGAGGGCTGCGCCGGACCGGTCCTCCTGATCGCCTGATCGCCGCCGGTCGGCCGCCTCGCCCGGATGGCCGGGGGGGTGGGGAAGTCGCCATCCCGGCTCCGGTCCGCGGCTGCGGCTGGCGGTCACCGCCTCCGCGGCGTAAGATGAGGCGAGAAAGACCCAGGCAGGAGGAGGTGGACGATGCGCGGTCAACGGGCAGCCGGAGGCTTCTCGGGGCGACTGTTCCGAGCCCTCGTGATCGTGGCCGTGACGGGTGGCGTGGTGGCGCCGGCGGTCGCCGCTCCGACGACGGCTCAGGTGCGGCATCCGGAGGATCTGTTCATCGTGGACTGCCTCCTCCCCGGCAAGGTGCGGAGCCTCGGCCGGTACAACAAGATCCAGACCCCCCGCAAGGTGGTGCGGGCGAGCGTTCACGAGTGCGGAATGCGGGGCGGCGAATGGAGTCAGGATCTGCAGGACAACGCCTGGGCGCTCCAGGCCTGGCAGGTGCAGGCCGAAGCGGGGGACGCCGAGGCGATGAACAACGTCGGCGAGATCTACGAGCAGGGGGTGCGGGGGGCGCCCGACTTCACGCTGGCCGCCGCCTGGTACCGGAAGGCGGCCGAGGCGGGGAGCCGGCGCGGGCAGCGGAACCTCGGCGCGCTCTACGAGCAGGGGCTCGGGGTCACCGCGGACGCGGCGATCGCGCTCTCCTGGTACCGCCGGGCGGCCGGCCTCGACAGCGAGATCGACCTCGACGCCCAGCGCGAGATCGACGCCCTGCGCGAAGAGCTCGCCCGGACCCGCGCCGAGGCGGCGCGAGCGCGCCGCGAAGCGGAAGCGGTCGCCGGCGAGCTCGCCGCGGCGCGTGCCGAGCTCGCCGCGGCCGAACGGCGGGTGGCCGAGGCCCGGGCCGCCGCGAAACGGCAGGGGGCCGGGGAATCGCCGACCCCGCCGCCGCCCGTCGCGATGGCGGAGGCCGCGGTGGTCGCGAGCCGGACCCGGGTCTCCGACCTCGAGGCGGCGCAGGATCGTTACCGGCGTCTGCTGGGCGAGCTCGAGGCCGCCGAAGCGGCGGGCACCCAGATCGCCTCCGTGCGCGCGGCGGACCTCGTCGGCACGCCGGGCCCGGCGTTCGAGTTCATCCGCCCCGATCTGCTCGCGACCCGCGGCCCGCTGCTCGCGCCGGTGCCCCGCGCGGGCGGCTCCGTGGAGATCGTCGGCCGCGTCGACGCCCCGCTCGGCCTGGCCGCGCTCCTCGCGGACGGCCGGCCGCTCGCCCCGGACGCGAAGGGGTTCTTCTCGCTGAGCGTGCCGGCGACCGCCGGCACCACCGTGCGGTTCGTCGCTCTCGATCGCGCCAGCCGGCGCGCCGAGAGCGAGATCCATTTCCAGGCCGAGCCGGCGGCGCCGGTCGCCGCCGTACCCCCGGCACCTCCCGCCTCCCGAGCGCGGCCGGCAGCCGGCCGCGCCTACGCGCTGATCGTCGCCGACGGCGCCTACCGCGCGCTGCCGCCGCTCGCGACCGCGCGGGCCGATGGCGAGGCGATCGCCGGGGTGCTAGCCGACCGGTACGGCTTCTCGACCCGGCTCCTCCTCGACGCGACCTTCCTCGACACGATGCGCGCGTTGAGCGAGCTCGGCAAGCAGGCGGGGCCGAACGACCAGGTGCTCGTCTACTTCGCGGGGCACGGCCGCCTCACCGCCGATGGCCGGCAGGGCTACTGGCTGCCGGTGGATGCCGACCCGGACGACAGCTCGACCTGGATCCCGAACGCCGCGATCGCGAGGCTGCTCGGCACCTTCGCCGCGCGCCGCGTGCTCCTCGTCTCCGACTCCTGTTACGCGGGCAGCTTCGCCGGCGGCGAGCTCACGGCGGGGGATGGCGGCACGGCCGCGAAGTCACGGCTCGCGCTCACCTCGGGCGGCCTCGCGCCGGTGCTCGACCAGGGGGGCGACGGCGTCCACTCGATCTTCGCCCGCGCGCTCCTCACCGTGCTCCAGCTCGCCGAGGAGCCGCTTTCGACCGCCGCCGTCACCCGCGCGGTCGCGGCCCGCGTCGCCTGGAAGTCGACCCGGCTGGGTCTCGCCCAGACGCCCCAGCTCGCGCCGATCCGGCTCGCCGGCCACGAGGCGGGCGAGCTGCTCTTCGTGCCGGTGAGCTGAGACGGCGGGAGGTCAGCGGCCGGTCACGGCGCGCAGCACGGCCGCGAGCTTCGCCCGGGCGTCGGCCGCCCGGTCGCCCGCCTGGTAGGCGAGATCGAGGTTCCGCTCGGCGCGCGCCTGCGCGAGGAGCCTGGCGGCCTCGGCGACGAGCTCCTTGGCGGTTGCGAAATCGGCGCTCAGGGCGGCGTCGGCCGCCCACATCGCAGCGACCTCGCCGGAGGTCTGCGACCCCTCGATCTCCGCGATCTGGCGCTCCAGCGTCGCGATCGCCTGCGCCACCGGCACCAGCTCCGCTTCGAGCTCGGGCACCGGCTGGCAGGCGGCGCGAAGCGCCGGCAGGCTGTCGGCGGCCGGCAACCCGAGCACGACCCCGGCGCGTTCGGAGGCGGCGAGCGCCTTGAGGCCTTCGGCGCAATCGCCGGCGGCGATGAGTGCCCGCCCGAGCTCGAACCAGGGGAGGTAGCCGGGCCGTTCGTCGCCGTCGAGGGCGAGGGCGGCGCGCAGGTGGCGCGCCGCCTCGGCGGCGTCGCCCCGGGCGAGCGCGTCGGTACCCGCGAGGTAGGCGGCGGTCGCGTCGGGGTTCCCGGCCGCCGGTGCCGCTGGCGTTGCCGCCGGCCGGAGGAAGGAGCCCCAGAGCAGCCAGCCGGCGACGGCGACCGCGATCGCAAGGAGCGCGAGGCCGGCGAAGGCGAGGCCGCGCCGCCGCGGTGGCGCGATCCCGGCGCCGGCATCCGGGGCGGCCGGCGGCTCGCTCACCGGGAGCGGGATCGCCGCGGCGGCGGGAACGGCCGCGCGCGCGTCGGCGGCCGGAGGGGGCGGCGCGGCCGCGCTCTGACCGGCGCGCGCGGAGATGACGGTGGGCTGGTCGGAGCTCGCCGGACCCTGTTCGCCGAGGAGCCGCTCGATCCGCTCCCGGAGCGCCCGGGCCGTCGGGTGCTGGGGATCACGGGCGAGGATCTCGAACAGCTTCTCCCGCGCCTCGGCGACGTTGCCCCGGTCGAGTGCCCGCTCGGCCGCCGTGGCCATCGCCACGAGGCGTTCCCGTTCGGTGGCGTCGTGGTGGTGCTCGCGCTCCTCGCTTTCGATCGCCCGCAGCAGCTCGGCGAGCCGGGTGTCGTTGCCGAGCCGCGCGACCGCAAGCGAGAGCTGCTCGCGGGCGGCGACGAAGTCGTGCTGCTCGAGATGCTCGCGCACCGCGCGTTCGGCGCCGGCGATCGCTTCGGCGCGCGCGCGTTGCGCGCCCGCGCGGGCGGCGTCGAGCAGCTCGCGCTCGGCGCCCTGCTCGCGGGGCGTGAGCGTCGCGGCGACCTCGCCGAGCCGCCGGGAGAACTCCTCGGCCGAAGCGAAGCGTTCCTCCGGGTGCTTGGCGAGCGCCCGGAGGATCAGGCGGCGCAGCGACTCCGGAACCGTGCCGCCGGGATCGGAGACGTCGAAACTGACCGGCTCGCGGTGGAGATGGCCGGTGAGCAGCGAAGGCAGGTCGTGACCCTGGATCGGGTAGAGGCCGGTCACGAGCTCGTAGAGCATGACGCCGAACGAGTAGAGATCGCTGCGCTCGTCGATGGCGGCGCTCATGAGCTGCTCGGGGCTCGAGTATTTCGGCTTGCCGAGATAGAGCGAGGTCGCGGTGCCCTGGCCGCCGCCGCGGAGGATCTTGACGATGCCGAGGTCGATCAGCTTGACGAGCGGCTCGCCGTCGACGTCGCGGGTGAGCATCAGGTTGTCGGGCGCGATGTCGCGGTGGACGAAACCCTTGCGGTGCAGGTAGGCGAGCGCGCGCAGCCCCTGCTGGGCGAGCGCGAGCGTGAGCGGGAGGTGGCGGGCCTCCGGCTGCTGCGCGAACTCCTCGAAGGTGATGCCGTCGATGAACTCCAGGACGATGTAGGCCGTCCCCTCCTCGTCGATCGAGAAGTCGTAGAGCTGCGCGATGTTCGGGTGCCGGAGCTGGATGGCGGCGCGCGCCTCGCGCTGGAAGCGCTGACGGATCTCCTCGTCGGTGGTGAGCTGCGAGCGCAGCACCTTGATCACCCGGAGCTCTTCGAGCAGGCGGTGGCGGACGAGATAGATCGCCCCCATGCCCCCCTCGCGGAGCTTCTTGATGACCTCGTACTTGTCGTCGATCCGGACCTGAATCACGCGATGGCCGTCGTTGCCGGTCAGAACTCGAAACGCAGACCGCCGTTGAACGACTCGAAGGTGTAGTTCCCGTGGTCGAAGTGGCGGTCCCAGGAGACGAAGAAGCTCCCCCAGAGGAACTGGAAGCGCAGCGAGGCGCCGACGTTGAAGAAGTCGCGATCCGGCGTGTCGCTGAACAGGTCGAAGGCGGCCACCGCCGCCAGGTCCCCCCGGAAGCGGCCGCGGATCGGGCTCCGCTCGGCCTCGAACTCGTGGAGATACGAGGCGTTGAGCTGCGGCACGATCAGGGCGTGCCGGGTCTGGATGACCCGCGACAGATCGAGACCGACCTCGCCGAGCAGCGAGCTGACCGTGTGACCATCCACCGTGAGGCCGAAGTCGGCGCTCATTCCCGTGCCGGGCAGCGTCACGACCGCGCCGGTCTCGGTGAACGGATCGGCCTCGCAGCGCAGCCAGCTGCCCCGTCCGAAGAGCGTCGCCGTTCCGCCGGGGCCGTCCCAGGCGAAGCCCCCTTCGAGGGTGCCGCCGACCTGGTTGCCGTCGAACTCGGCCCGCGCGGTCAGCGGACCGACGACCGGCAGCTGGAGCCGCCGGGCCTGCTCGTACCGGCTCGTGCCGTAGGTCGCCGTCGCCTGGACGTAGCCGTGCTCGCCGGTCTCCCGGATTCCGTAGAGGGTCAGCGAGAGGCCGGTGGTGTCGAGCTTGCCGCCGGCGCCGGCGAAGTCGGTCGAGTTGTCGATCCCGGAGAACGCGAAGCCGAGGAAGCCGTTGAGGCCGACCGCCCGGTCGAAGCCGATCGTCACGCCGGTGGTCTCGAACTTGTAGCCGGTCTCCTCGAAGCCGTCGCCCCGGTCGCCCCGGGCCAGCCGGCCGTTGACGAAGAACCCCCAGGGGCGCTCCCGCTTCGGGACGACCGGATCGGAAGCGACGCTCGTCGCGGCTTCGCGGGCGTCGGGTCCGGCGGCGAGGTAGAGGAAGCTCTCGTCGATCCGGCGCGAGAGCGCCGCACGCGCGGCGGCGGCGGAGCGGGCGGCGGCGAGCAGCGAGCTGCTCACGCTGCCGCCGTCGAAGCTCAGGGCGATCTGCCCGAGCGCTTCGCGGCGGGCGCCGCTGCGCAGGGCGGAAAGGCGCTCGGCGACCGTTTCGATCTGGTTGCCGAGGAGCACGGCGGAGTTGGCGGTCTGGGCGCCGAGGCCGGTGGCGCTCAGCGCGTGGACCGCGGCGCCGCGCTCCTCCCGGGTGGTGAGCGTCTCGGTCAGGAAGGCGCAGAGCGGAGCCGGCGTCCCGGTCGTGTAGGCGTTGGCGCAGATCGCATCGAGCGCGGCAGCGACGGAGCGGTAGGTGCGGGTCCCCCGGGTGAGGACGCCGAGGGTGTCGGTGTCGATCTGCCAACGGACCGGAGTGACGTCGGGATAGGAGGCGGCGATCAGGGTGCGGCCGACGACGTCGAAGTCGAAGGTGGCGGTGGCGATGCCGGCGGCGTCGGAAACGGTGGTCGCGCCTGGCGTGTGGGGAGAGCCGGGCGAGCTCTCGATGCTCCAGGTGAGGGGGATGCCGGCGAGCGGCTGGCCGTCCTGATCGAGCACCCGGGCGCGCAGCGTCTGCCGGTCGCCGAGCACGAGCGCGAACGGCCCAGGTTCGATCGCTTCGAGCGTGGTGACCTGCGGTTCCGGCGGCGGGGGGGGTGGCGG
>JAAYLR010000101.1 GCA_012521815.1 Acidobacteriota bacterium | reverse complement strand
CGTTGGCCGGTCGTGCCCGGTGCGGCGGGGGAGTGGCGGGACCTGGGCGATCTCGTCCTCGGCCGCGGTCTCGAGATGACGGGCCGGGTGGTCGCCGCCGGCACCGGCGAGCCGCTCGCCGGGGCGCGGATCTGGGCGCCGCGGCCGGGGCCGTTCGGGCCGGAGGTCGCCTGGGCGAGCGGCGACCTGGTCGAGGCGGCGACCGGTGGCGACGGCCGCTTCCGGCTCTCGGGCCTGCGGGCGGGGCCGCTGCTCCTGCGCGTGGACGCCCCCGCCCGGGCCCGCGCGCACCGCGACCTGCTCCTCGACGACGAGGAGCCGGTAGCCGACGCCGGTGAGATCGCGCTCGCGCAGGGCACGACGGTGCATGTCGTCGCCGCCGGGCTCGCGCTCGCCGACGCCGAGCGCCACACCGCCGAGGCCATCGTGGACCTCCGCGGCGAGTGGCGGGCGCTCGACCTGCTCCGGGCACCGCTCCGCGAGGGGCGGGCGACGGTGCGGCACGTGCCGTCCGGGCCGGTGCTGGTGAGCGTCCGGACGGATCTGCGCGTGCTCTGCGAACAGGCGGTGAACGTGCCCGCCGGCGAGCCCGAGATCGAAGTCGAGTGCGAGGCGGACGGGCCGGAGGTGAGCGGTACGGTCTGGTCCGGCTCCTACCGGGCGACGGGGGGCAGCCTGACCTGGAACCGGGAGCAGGCGCCGCGCGGCGGGCGGATCCTCAACCGGGCCTCACCTGCCGGGCTAGTGCAGCAGTCGGTGGTCGGTGTCGGGCGGCCCACGGTGCTGGTGCCGGTTGCGCCCGACGGCTCCTTCAGGACCACCGAGCTCGTCGCGGGCCGCTGGACAGTCACCTGGAACGCCGGCGGTGGCTCCCTCTCGCCTCCCCTCGAGGTCGTGATCCCTGCCACGGAGCGCTTCGAAACCACCCTGCGCTTCCCGGGCGAGGGGCTCGCCGGGCGGGTCGTCGACGACGAGGGGGAGCCGGTCGTCCGGGCCCGGGTCAGCGAGCTCCTGGGTGGGGCTTTCGCTCTGTCCGGCGCCGACGGGGCGTTCGTGCTTTCGGGCATCCCGCCGGGCCCGTACGCGGTGCAGGCGCGGGAAGACGACCTCGCGAGCGAGATCGTCGAAGGGGTGCTCGAGGCCGACCGGCCCGAGCCGGAGATCGTGCTGGTGCTGGGCGAGGGGCGCCGGCCCCAGCTCGCGGTGCGGGTCGCGACCGCCGCCGGGGCGCCGGCCTCGGGGGCGTTCGTCTTCCTCGATCTCGCGGGGCAGGGGGTGCGGATCCTCACCACCGACGCGACCGGCCAGGCCACGGCGGAGCTCTCCCCGCCGCTGCCCGAGCGGGTGCGGGTGGCGGCGACGACCGGCGGCGGGTGGTCGTTCGGGAGCTGGGTGCCCTGGCGGGAGGCGCGCGGCGGGCTGCGGGCGACCCTCGGCGACGCCCGGCTTCTCGTCCGTCTCGAGGAGGAGGGGACCGGCGGCGTGCCTCGCCTCCTCGCCCCCGGCGGCTGGGATCTGGGGCTCCTCGTGCAACTGCTCGGTACGCCGCTGCGTCTCGCGCCGGACGCCCCGCTCCTGCTCGCGGGGCTCCCCGCCGGGAGCTACCGGATCGAGCTCGGCGCCGCCGCGACGACGGTCGACCTCGCCGCCGAGGAGGTCGTCGAGATCACCCTCGGCGACTGACCCGCCCGCGGCCGGCGCTCAGGGTGGGCTGCCGCCCTCCAGGGGCGCGGCGTAGAGGTCGATGACGCGCTCGATCGCGCGGCGGCAGACGGGGCAGAAGGGGACGCGGTCGCGGGTGAACATGATGCAGTCGGCCGCGGGGCGGTAGTAGCCGGTCGCCTCGTAGTTGGCCCCTTCGAAGGCCCCGACCGCGCCGGCGTGGCGTTCGGCGCCGAGGCGGGCCTCCTCCTCGTCGCGCTGGCGGAGGAAGAGGGCGTCCATCTCCTCCTCGGGGCGCCGGGCCTCGCGCAGGCGCTGCCGCTCGGCCTGGATCTCGCGGGCGCGGGCGTCGAACGCCTCCTTCTCCCAGGGGGTGGGGACCGGCATGCCCGGGGTGAGGAGGTCGGCCCACTTGAGCGCCGCCGGGTCGAGCAGGGCGGTGACGTTCGGCTCCCACGGCTCGCGCCGCTCGGTGGCCGGCTCGTAGACCGCCGGCGAGGTGTAGTACTCGTCGGCGAGGGCGGCGAAGTGGTGGCCGAGCTCGTGGACGACGATGTACGGCGCCCAGAGGCTGTCGGCCGCCACCGTCGCGTACTCCCCGAAGATCCCGCCGCCGCCGTAGGTGCGGCCGTTGACGACGATCACCACGATGTCGTACGGCGCCTGCGCGGCGAGGTCGCGCCAGGCGCGGTTGTCGAAGCTGAGCACGTACCGCTCGGCGCCGAAGGCGTCGTAGGTGGTGCCGGCGGGCGAGCGGCGGTGGATGCCGAGCGACGGGCGGGAGATGCCGCTCTCCCGCGCCTCCGGGCAGAGCGCGCGCACGTTGAAGTCGTCGCGGCGGGAGCGGTACGGCTCGACCTCGAAGAGCGCGCCGGTGAGCCGGCGGGCGTCGGCCTCGCACTTGCCCCGTTCGGCCGCGGGGTAGCCGTCGCCGAGCAGGAGGAGATCGACCTTCACCGGCGGCGGCCCCGACTCGAAGAGGACGATCGGCTCGCCGGCCGGCGGCGGGGCGGCGCGGTCGATGAGCGGATCGGCGGGGTCGACCGTGGTCGCCCAGAGCTCGCGGAACGCGTTTGCCGCATCCCGCTTCTCGATCGCCACCCGCACCTCGCCGGCCGGGAGCGGGAAGCGCAGCGACTCGCCGAACGCCCGCGTCTTCGCCGCCGCCTCGGCGGTCGTCTCCCACTCCCCGTAGACGGGGGAGGAGCCGCGCGAGTAGAGGACCTGCCCCGTCGCGGGGTCGGTGACGACGAAGCGGTACTTGCCGAGGTTCGTGTCGTCCACGCGGCGCTCCGGGTGGCCGGGCCAGGGGAGCGGTTCGACGAGGACCCGCTCCACGGCGAACCCCTCGGTGCCGCGACCGCCGTAATGGACGAGGTCGACGCGGAGCGTGGGCGGCGGCGCGGCGAGGGCGGTGGCGGGCGAGAGGAGGGCGAGGAGGGCGAGGACAGCGAGGTTCCGGACCATGGCGGAGAGTGTAGCCCCGCCCTCATCGCGGGTGGGAAGCCGCCGGTCGTGCGAACATCGGGGCGGGTGGCCGGTGGAAGCGGGGCCGCCCGGGGAGGCGGCGATGACGAGCACGAGAAGCCGGCGGCCGGGATGAGCGGGGGGGAGCCCCGGAGCTCCCGGGAGTGGGTGCGGCTGCTGCGCTGGCCGGTGGCGCTGGTCGCAATCGCGGCGCTCCTCGTGGTCGCGCTCGCCCTCGTTCTCGGCCGGCTCGAGCGGCTCGGGGCGGCCGCCGGGCGCCTTCCCGCCGCGCTCGCCGAGCGGGCGGAGCGGGTCGCCCGCGGGCTGCTCACCGGCAACGTCACCGAGCGGTTCCTCGCCGACCTGCCCACCGTCACCGCGGCTGAAGGGGGGCGGCTCGAGGTGGCGATCGCCGAGAGCGTCGAGACGCTCGGCCGCACCGACGAGCGGTGGGTGCTCTGGGATCTGCTCCCGCTCGGGACGACGACGGTCGAGATCCGGGTACCGGTCACCTACCGGTACCACGTCCGGCTCGACGAGCCGTGGACGGTGCGGGTGGAGGATGGCCTCTGCCGGGTGGAGGCGCCGGCGCTCCGCCCCTCGCTCCCGCCGGCGATCCACACCGACCGGATCGAGCGCCGGGCCGAGGCCGGCTGGCTCCGTTTCGACGCCGCCGAACAGCTCGCGACGCTCGAGCGCTCGCTCACCCCCCGTCTCGCCGGCCTCGCCCGCGATCCCCGGCACCTCGCCTTCGCCCGCGAGCCCGCCCGCCTCGCGGTGGCTCGCTTCGTGCGCGCCTGGCTCCTCGGCCGGGAGGCGTGGGGGGCGGGCGGGGTGCGGGCGATCGCCGTCACCTTCGCCGACGAGGGGCTGGCCGGCGAGACCGCGCTGCCGCCGACGCTGCTGCTCGGCGACTGAGGGCCGGCGGGCGGTACGATGCGGCGGCCACGAGCGCGTCGTCGTACCTTCGGGAGGTCGCGATGAGATCGAACCAGACACCAGCGGACCGGCCACGGGGCGGGGGCGCCCTGTTCCTTCTCGTCCTGCTCCTCGCCCTGCTCGCCTGGCGCGAGGCGCCGCCGACGCCTCGGGCGGCGACGGCACCGCCCATCGAGTTCTCCGGGCAGCGGGCCGGGGCGCTGCTCGAACGGCTGCTCGGCGACGGGACGCCGCACCCGCTCGGCTCGCCGGCCAACGCGGCGGTGCGCGAGCGGCTGCTCGCCGAGCTCGCGGCGCTCGGCCTCGCGGGAGAGGTCGAGCGCGACTGGGCCTGCAGCGACGAGTACGGGGTCTGCGGCGAGGTGGCGAACGTGCTTGCGCGGCTGCCGGCGGCCGGGAGCGGCCCCGCGGTGCTCCTCGTCGCCCACTACGACTCGGTACCCGCCGGCCCCGGGGGCTCCGATGACGGCTCCGGGGTGGCGGTGCTGCTCGAGACGGCTCGTGCTCTCCTCGCCGGGCCGCCGCTCGCCCGCCCGGTCTGGCTCCTCTTCACCGACGGCGAGGAGATGGGCCTGCTCGGCGCCGAGGCGTTCGTGCGCGGGCCGCACCTCGCCGAGGTCGGGGTGGTGCTCAACGCCGAAGCGCTCGGCGCTTCCGGCCTCGCCTGGATGTTCGAGACGGGGGAGGCGAACCGGGAGCTCGCCGCTCTGCTCGGCCGCCACGCCCGGCGCCCCGCCGCCAGCTCGCTCGCCGTCGAGATCTACCGGCGGATGCCGAACAACACCGACTTCTCGGTCTTCCGGCGCGCCGGTCTGACCGGCCTGAACTTTGCCTTCGTCGGTGAAACGCTCGTCTACCACACGCCGCTCGACACCGCGGCGCGCTGCGCCCGCGGCTCGCTCCAGCACGAGGGCGACCAGCTGCTCGCGCTCACCCGCGCCCTCGCCGCCGCCCCCGCGCTGCCGGTCGCGCCCGGGCGGGCGGTCTTCTTCGATCTCGCCGGCTTCCTCCTGATCCGCTGGCCGGAGAGCTGGAGCCTGCCGCTCGCGCTCGCCGCGCTCCTGCTCCTCGTCGGCCAGGCGGTGGTGAGGCGGCAGGGAGCGCGCGGCCTCCTCGGCGGTCTCCTGGGCCCGCCCGGAGCGCTCGTGGCGGGAGGTCTGCTCGGCTGGCTCCTGCACCGGGCGCTCACCGCGCTCGGCGCCTTCCCGGCGCCCTGGACGGCCACGCTGGGGCTCGCCCGCTGGGCGTTCGTGGTGCTCGGCCTTGCGGCGGCGGCGCTCCTCGGAAGCCTCCTCGCGCGCTGGTCCGGCTGGGGCCTCTGGCTCGGCACCTGGCTCCTCTGGGCGCTCGGCGGGCTGGCCCTCGCCCACTTCGTGCCGGGCGCTTCGTATCTCGGCATCGCCCCGGCGCTGGTGGCGGCGCTCGCCGGCTGGGCGGGGCGCGGCGAGTCGCCGCCGCGCGCCGTCTGGCTCCTGCCCCTCGCGGTGGCCGCACTCGTCTGGCTCCCCGGCGCGCTCCGGCTGCCGGACACGATGGGGTACGCGACGCTCCCGGCGCTCGCGGCGGTCACCGCCTGGGTGGGCGCCGCGGCACTCGGGCCGTTCGGAGCCGGCCGCGGCTGGCTGCGGGCGGGCCTGCTCGCCCTCGCGGCGGTGGGGCTCTCCGTCACGCTGCTCGCGCGCCCCGCCTTCACCCCGCACCATCCGCGCGGGGTCGCGCTGGAGTACGTCGAAACGGCCGCGGCGGCGCACTGGTCGGCCGCTGTCGCCCTGCCGCCCGCGGTGCGGGCGGCGGGAGAGTTCGCACCGGGCCGGCCGTGGCCTTGGGTGTCATCCGGTGGTTTCTCCGCTCCCGCTCCCCGCCTCGCCCTGCCGGCGCCGGTGGTGGCGATCGAGACGATCGAGCCGGTGGCCGGCGGGCGCCGGATCCGGCTGGCGCTCCGTTCGGAACGAGGCGCCCCGCTGGCGCGGCTCTGGCTGCCGGCCGGGGTCGAGCTGCGGGGCGCGACGGTGGCCGGCGTCGCGCTGTCGCCGCCACCCGCGCGGCGGGGCGTCCGCGGGACACAGCTCGCGATCGCGACACTGCCTCCAGCTGGCGTGGAGATCGAGCTCGAGCTCGGCGGCACGGAGCCGGTCACGGCATGGGTGGCCGACGCGAGCCAGGGTCTGCCGGCCGCGGGCCGCCCGCTCCAGGAGGCACGCGGGCCGGCGGCGGTGCCGGTGCACCGGGGCGATCAGACGGTGGTGGCGCGGGAGCTCACGCTCTAGGGGCCCGCGGCCTCAGACGCTCTCCCACTTCCGGGCGACGCGCAGCGCGACGGCGAAGAAGAGCGCCGACCAGGCAAGGAGCACCGCCGCTTCGGGGAGCGCGGCAGTGAGCGGCTGGCCGCGCCAGAAGACGTCGAGGAACCCTTCGAGCGCCCAGGAGTTGAAGGCGAGCAGGCTCGCCTTCTGCAGCCCCTCGGGCATGAGGAAGCGCGGGAACATGCTGCCGCCGAGCGCCGAGATCGAGAGGATCACGAGGTTGGAGACCGCCACGAGCTGCTTGCGGGTGCGGCAGAGGGCGGCGAGGACGAGGCCGAAGGCCGAGGTGACGAGCGCGGTGCAGCCCGCCATGAGCAGGAAGCCGGGCAGGTGGCCGAAGAGGTCGACGCCGTAGACGAGCTGCCCCCAGAGGAACATCAGGGAGATCTGGACGAATCCCATCGAGAAGAGGAAGAGGAGCTTGCCGGTGAGCAGCTGCCGCATCGTGAGGCGGGTGGAGAGGAGGCGGTCGAGGGTGCCGCTCTCCCGCTCCTCGATCAGCGCGCCGCCGGCGCCGGCGGCGCTGAAGAGGAGGAACATCACCCCGAGCCCGCTCGCGTAGAAGGTGACGAGCGGGCGCTCCTTCTCCTCGCCGGTCAGATCGCGGATCGTGACCGGGATCATCATCTCGCCGCCGCCCGGACCGCCGCTTCCGGTGGCCTCGCCGCCCGTGCCCTCCCGGGTGGCGAGGTACTCCGTGAGCTCCGCGAGCCGCTCCCGCTGGGTGGGAGTGAAATCGACCCCCCAGAGGTCGAGGGCCTCGACGCCGGCCCCGAGGTAGAGGTCGCTGAGCACGGTGAAGCTCACCTTCTGCACCATCCCCTTGACCACCTGCGGCGCGATCGGGTTGGCGCTGTCGGCGAGCAGGAGGAGCGGCGTCGCCTCCTGGCCGGCGCCGGTGAAGTCCGGCCGGTGCGCCCCGAACCCCTCCGGCACGATGAGCGCGATCGGCACCTTGCCGGCGCGCACCGCGGCCTCGGCGCTCACGCGGTCGAACGGCGCGGCCGGCGGCTCCCCTTCGCGGCTGCTTGGCGCGGTGTGGAGCCGCAGCGACGGCTCGGCGGCGAGCGCGTCGAGCAGCCGCCGGGCGACCGGGCTGCCGTCCTCGTCGACCACGATGACGTTGACGCGCGGCATCCGGGCGCGCTGGTCGCCGCCGAAGACGAGGGCGAAGATCGAGTAGAAGACGATCGGCAGCACGAAGGAGAGGGCGAGCGCGGTGCGGTCGCGGGCGAGCGCGACCCAGGAGGCGCGTACGAGGGCCCGGATCATTCCCGCAGCTCCCGGCCGGTGAGGTGGAGGAAGACCCGCTGCAGCGTCGGGCTCTCGAGGCGCAGGTTCGTCACGCTCGCGCCGTGCCGGGCGCAGAGGTCGAGCACCCGCGCCGTCGCCGCCGCCGGCTCGGCGGTGGCGAGCTGGAGCCGCTGCCCCGCGAGCCGGGCGCCGAGCGCGGTGAGCGAGGTTTCGAGCGCGGACGGGAACGGCGCGGCCACGTCGACGACCAGCTCCTGATCGCTGCCGATCGTGGCGCGGACGAGCTCGTCGCGGGTGCCGACGGCGATCACCCGGCCGTGGTCGATCACCGCCACGCGGTCGCAGAGCCGCTCGGCCTCCTCCATGTAGTGGGTGGTGTAGAGGACCGCGGCGCCGCCGGCAGCGAGCTCGCCGATCATCGCGTAGATCCGCTCCCGCGACTGGGGGTCGACGCCCACCGTCGGCTCGTCGAGGAGGACGATCCGCGGCCGGTGGAGGATCCCCGCAGCGAGGTTCAGCCGCCGCTTCATCCCGCCCGAGAACGGCTCGATCGGCTCGTTCGCGCGGTCGGTGAGGCTCGAGAAGGCGATCCCGCGGGCGACCGCCTCCCGGAGCGCGGCCCCTTCCAGCCCCTGGAAGCGACCGAAGAGGGCGAGGTTCTCGCGCGCGGTCAGCAGCGGGTAGAGGGCGATCTCCTGCGGGACGTAGCCGAGCGCCCGCCGGGCGCCGGGGGCGTCGGCATCCTCGCCGAGGAGCCGGATCGTGCCGGCGTCCGGCCGCACCCGGCCGGTGAGCGTGCGGACCAGCGTGCTCTTGCCGGCGCCGTTCGGGCCGAGGAGGCCGAGCACCTCGCCGGCGTGGAGATCGAGGTCGATGCCGTCGAGAGCGCGGAGCGCGTCGAACGACCGGGCGAGGGAGCGGATCTCGACGGCGGGCACGGCGGCGATCCTACCAGCGGCGCTCCGGGCCGCCGGTCCCGCTACTGCCCGGCCGGCAGCCCGCGGCCGGTCACGAGGTAGGTCGCGAAGCTCCCGAGCCAGTGGCTCCCCTCGTAATGCTCGCCGGTGACCCGGGGCAGCGCCTCCTCCCGGTGCCGGCGGGCCGCGGCGAGGAGCGCGGCGCGGCGCGCGTCGGCCGCCGGCAGCCCGGCGGCGATCCCTTCGAGCATCCAGGCGCGCGAGAGGTTGAGGCCGTCGAGATGGGCGAGCTTCGGGTCGGAGGGGTCGGTGACGACCCCCGGGAGGAGCCAGTCGGTGCTCTCCGTCCGTGGCAGCTCGGGCAGGAAGGCGGTGAGCCAGGCCGCGAACTCCGCGGGCGGGAGGACGCGCCGGACGGCATCGGCCTCGGCGAGACAGGGGGAGAGGAAGTCGTGCCCCGAGGGCTCCCAGGCGAGCGGACAGCCGCGATCGCCGGCGTAGAAGCGCCGGATCGTCGCCGCGAAGAGAGCCTCGGCGTCGCGGTCGCCCGCGCCGCGCGCCCAGTCGAGGGCGAGGCCGAGGGCGAAGGCGGTCTGATCGTGCTCCCCGATCCGGATCGGCGCGGTGAGCTTCGGCAGCCAGTCGGTGAGCCGCGCCACCGCGGTCCGCTCCAGCGGCGCGAGCGCCGCCGCCCAGGCGCGGGCGTCCGGATCGTCCCACTCCCGCAGCTCGGCGGCGAGCTGGAGGAGCCAGGCAAGGCCGTACGGCCGTTCGAACGCGGCGCGCCCCGCCCCGGCGAGGTAGGCGGCCTCCGCGGCGAGGTTTTCGGGGGTGAGGCTCCGGGCGAGCGCGGCCCGCGCCGCCGCGGCGTACGGCGCGTCGGGCGCGAGCCGGGCGAGGCGGGCGAGGAGCCAGTGGCCGTGGACCGCCGAGTGCCAGTCGAAGCAGCCGTGGAACGCCGGGGTGAGGCGCCGCGGCGGCGCGACGTCGGCGTCGCTCTGGAGCACGTGGGCGATCTTGTTCGGGTACTCCTGATGGACGCAGGCGAGCGCGAGGGCGGCGAACCGGGCGGCGGCATCGGCGTCGAGAGCGGGGGGCGGCGGAGCGGCCGGCGGCGCGGCCAGCGCGGCGAGGAGGAGGAGGGTCGGGGTCGGCATGGGGGGAGCGTATCGCCCCGCGTTCCGGCGGGCACGGCCGGGACGCCTCTTCCTGAGCTGGTGAGAAGCCGGAATCGGCGGTATAGTCGCCCGGCTCACCTCATGATGGCGTCTCCCGATCCCACGTTCCGATCCCCCGCGTGCCGCGTGCAGCTCCCGGCCGCTCGACCCGATCGAAGGAGGGTTTTCCGTATGCGACGTCCCGACCACCTCACCGCCCCGCTCGCCTGCCTCGCACTCGCGGCGCTCCTGCTCGGGCTCGGTGCCGTCACCGCCCCGGCCCGGGCGCAGGACGGCCCGGCTCCCGTCTACTCGGAGGCCGACGCCGCGGGCCGCTTCGTCTACCTCGTCGAGTTCGCCGAGCCCGGCCTGCTCGGGCGGGTCTCCCGGGCGCCGAACGCACGGCTCGACGTCGAGAGCGGCGAGGGCCGCGCCGCCCTCGCGCAGATCGTCGCCGAGCAGGCCGAGCACGTGCGGGCGATCCATGGCGCGATCGCCCGGCTGGCCGAGGTGACCCATCACTACACCGCCACCCACAGCGGGATCGCGCTCCGCCTCACGCCCGACGAGGCGGCGAAGGTGGCGGCGCTGCCCGGCGTCGCCGCGATCGAGCGCGAGGTGGTCTACGAGCTCGACACCTACCGCGGCCCGACGTTCATCGGCGCCGATGCGATCTGGACCGGCAGCGGCGTACCGGGAGGCGTCGGCAGCCGCGGCGAGGGGATGATCATCGGCATGCTCGACTCCGGCGTGGCCCCCACGCACCCGTCGTTCGCCAACGACCCGGCCTGCGGCCACGGCATCGGGGGGAACCCGAACAAGCTGATCAGCTACCTCGACTGCTCCCGGACCGACGCCTCCGGGATGTGCAACGGCACGAACCCGGTCGACACCGACGGCCACGGCAGCCACACCGCGAGTACCGCCGGCGGCAACGCCCTGACCACCGCCGCCAACCCGCCGCCGGCGCTGCCGATCTCGGGCGTCGCTCCCTGCGCGCACATCCGCGCGTACAAGGTCTGTCCGGGCACCAGCTGCCCGTATGCGGACATCCAGGCCGGGATGACCAGCCTGCTCCTCCACGGCGACAGCGACGTGATGAACTTCTCGATCTCCGGCGGTACCAGCCCCTGGACCGACAACGACCGCCGGAAGCTCGACATCGTCGACTCCGGCGTGGTCGTCGCCGCCTCGGCCGGCAACACCGGCACCAGCATCCCGAACCCGATCGGCAACGTCGGCCACCGCGGCCCCTGGGTGCTGACGGTCGCCGCTTCGACCCACGACGGCATCAGCGGCCTCGTCTCCGCCGCCGGCCCCGGCACCCCGCCGGCCGGCACGCAGAACATCGTAGCGGCGCGCGGTTCGGGTTCGCCGGTGTCGCCGACGCTCCTCGGCCACCCGATCCGCCACTTCACCGGTCAGAACCCGACCCAGGAGGGGTGTACGCCCGGCGAGGACGGCGTGCCGGCGTCCGCCAATCCGTTCCCGGCCGGCTTCTTCAACGGCGCCGCCGCGCTCATCCATCGCGGCAGCTGCCCCTTCACCAAGAAGATCACGAACGCCTTCGCCGCCGGTGCCGACTTCGTGCTGATCCGCAACAACCAGACGACGCCGATCAGGATGAACACCGTCGATCAGCCGGCGGTGCCGGCGTACAGCATCGAGCAGGCGGGGGGCGACGCCCTCGTGGCGTTCGTGGACGCCAACCCGGCGACGGCGACCTTCGATTTCGTGCTCCAGGGCGACATCCTCACCGACTTCAGCCTCCGGGGTCCGACCCCGGCACCGCTCGCCAACCTCACGAAGCCCGACATCACCGGCCCCGGCGAGAGCATCTACGCCGCGGTGCCGACCAGCGTCGACCCGACTGGCTACGCGAGCATCAGCGGCACCTCGATGTCGAGCCCGCACGCCGCCGGCGCCGCCACCCTGGTGCGCGCCGTGCAGCCGTCCTGGACCCCCATCGAGGTGAAGTCGGCGCTCATGATGACCGCCTTCACGGGCGGCACGAAGGAGAACGGCACGACCCCGTGGGATGCCGACGACGTCGGCCACGGCCGGCTCGACCTGACCAGGGCGGCACGGGCCGGGATGGTGATGAACGAGACGACGGCGAACTTCATCACCGCCAACCCGGGCAGCAGCGGCGACGTCCGGACGCTCAACCTCCCGTCGCTGCGCGACGTGAGCTGCTCGCCCACCTGCCAGTGGACCCGCACGGTGCGCAACACGCTGACGACGCCCAGCACCTGGACCGCGACCGGGATCGCCGGCAACCCGGGCTTCGGGATCACCGTCTCCCCCGACACCTTCAGCTTCACCGGCGACCCCAACGAGACGCAGACGGTGACCGTTCGGGCGAACGTCTGGACGAACCTCACCGCCGCGGTCGCCTTCGGCGAGGTGGTCTTCTCCGAGGCGGCGAGCCAGTCGCCCGATCTGCGCTTCACCGTCGCGGTGCGTGGCACTGGCACCGTCGGGCCGCTCTTCAGCAACGGCTTCGAGGCGGGCAACCTGAACGCCTGGTCGGGTCACACGCCGTAGCGGCCGGTCCGACACCCGGTATGGCTCGAGGCGGCGGGGGTTCCCCTCGCCGCCTTTTCCATTGCTGGCCGGGGGCGAGGGGGCGGGTTGGCGCGTCCGTCCATGCGGTTGTCGCGGCGGGCCATGGGCCGGAGCGGGGGGGCGGCCGACGATGGCGGCTGAACGGCCCCGGCGCGCGGTGCGCGGGGCCGACCGATACGGAGGCCCGCCGATGCTCCCTCGCCGAATCGCCACCTCCCTCTTCCCCCTCTTCCTCCTCCCCCTCCTCGTTGCGCCGGTCGTCGAAGCGCGAGAGCTGCCCTTCGGTCCGGCCACCAACCTGCGCACCGCCTTCGACGGCGCCTCGGCGGTGGCGGTCGGGGACCTGAACGCCGACGGCTTCGCCGACGTCGTCGCCTGCGCCGAGCTCGCCGGCACCTGCGCGGTGAGCTACCAGCTGGGGGGCGGCGGCTGGACCCACGCGATCGTCGCCTCGGGTCTCGATTCGCCCTACGCGGTGGCGATCGGGGACCTCGACGGCGACGGAGATGCCGACCTCGTGATCGGCCAGTACGCGAACATCCCCCTCGGTACGCCCCCCTATCGGGCGGAGGACGCCGAGCTCCTCTGGGCGCGCAACCCGAAGCACGGGGGGGGTGGCTGGCAGCTTTTCCCCATCACTTATTTCGTCTATACGGGGACGCGGGAGATCGTCCTCGGCGACTTCGACGGTGACGGCGACCTCGACGTCGCCGTCACCCTGGTGGGCGGCGGCTCGGGCGGCTGGGACCAGATCGAGGTATTCCTCAACGACGGCACCCCGGAAGACGGCGGATGGGAGTCCCGCTACGTCTCCAGCCTGGGCGCGGTGAGAGAGCCTTGGGGCTTGGCGGCCGCCGACGTGGACGGTGACGGCGACCTCGACCTGGTGGCCGCCAACCGGATCGACGGCAAGGTGCGCTGGTACGAGAACGACGGCCTGGCGAGCCACAACTGGCCGGTGCACGTCATCGCCACCCTGGACGGGGCGACCGCGGTCGCCGCCGGCGACCTGAACGGCGACGGCCGGGTCGACGTCGTGGCGACGAGCGCGAGCGCGAACCGGGTCGTCTGGTACGAGCAGCGCGGCGGCGCGACCTGGACCGCGCACACGGTGAGCACCGCGACGGCCGGTGCCTGCTCGGTGTATCTCCACGACCTCGACCTCGACGGCGATCTCGACCTGCTGGTGGCGGCCGCCTGGGCCAACGCGGTCTACTGGTTCGAGAACCCCAGATTGCCGGGATCCTGGAACCGGCGCACCATCGCCACCGGGATGACGGAGGTGGTCGCAGCGGCGGCGGCGGACCTCGACCGGGACGGCGATCCCGACGTGGTCGCGGTTGCCTGGGAGGGCGACCGCGTCACCTGGTGGGAGAACAGGCTCATCCACCGCAGCTTCCTCGCCAGCGCGCCGGTGGACATCCGCACCGGCCTCGGCGATCCGCGCGCGATCGCCGCCGGAGACCTCAACGGCGACGGGCGGCTCGACATCGTCGAGGCGGAGTGGGACGGCGACCGGATCGTCTCCTACCTGAATGCTGGCGACGGGCTCTGGTGGCAGAGCACGGTGGCCACCGGCTTCGGCGGCGCGCGCCACGTGGCGGTGGCGGACCTCAACGGGGACGGCCACCTGGACGTGATCGGGGCGGCGGTGGACGACGACGTGATCCGCTGGTGGGAGAACGACGGTGGCGTCCTGCCTTCCTGGACGCCGCACACCGTGGTCACCGGCTTCGACGGCGCCCACCGGGTGGCGGTGGCCGACTTCGACCGCGATGGCGACCTCGACCTGGTGGCCCTCGCCTTCAACTCGGGGCGGATCGATCTCTTCACGAACACCAACGGCCTCGGGACCGCCTGGAGCAGGAAGCTGATGGCGATCCTGCCCGGGGCGTTCGACGTCGTGGTCGCCGACTTCAACCGCGACGGCCGGCCCGACTTCGCGGTGAGCGCCTACACCGCCTCCACGG
>JAAYLR010000100.1 GCA_012521815.1 Acidobacteriota bacterium | reverse complement strand
GGCTGGCCGTACGGCGGTGATCTGACCGACAACAAGACGCTCATCATGTGGCTCGCCTGGCTCGTCGTGGTGGTGGCGGTGCGCGCGGGCGGGGCCGAGCGCCGGGCGTGGGCGCGCCTGCTGGTCGTCGCGGCGACGATCGTCACCCTCGTGGTCTATGTCGTGCCGCACAGCCTCCGCGGGAGCGAGCTCGACTACCGCGCGATCGAGCGGGGCGTCCCACCCGAGGCGGCGGTCGCGACCGGATGAGACCCACCCCGGTGGCGGTTGAGCCGCACGTTCCGACTGCGTAGAGTCCGCGCTCGACGATGGCCGCCGAACCGCTCAGCCCCGATCTCGCCGCCGAGATGCCCGCGACCCGCGGCGGTCTGGCGGCGCTCGTCGCGCGGGTCCGTTCCGAGAGCGCAGCGCTCTGGAACCTCGACCGCGACGGCTCGGCGGCGGTGCTCAAGGGGCGTGCCTACCGGGCCCGCCGGCAGCGGATCCGTCTGCTGCGGCACGCGGTGCAGGGGCTCTTCCTCGCCCTCGTGCTCTGGATCGGCTTCGATTTCGTCCGCTGGGTCCGGGGGCTCGAGGCGGGCCGGATCGTCGGCTCCCGGCCGCCGGGGGTGGATGGCTTCCTGCCGATCTCGGGGCTGATGAGCCTCCGGCACCTCTTCCACACCGGCGAGATCAGCCCGGTCCATCCGGCGGCGCTCGTGATCCTGCTGCTGGTGATCGGCATGAGCCTCGTGGTCAAGAAGGCGTTCTGCGCCTGGACCTGCCCGGTCGGCGCGATCTCCGAGGCGCTCGACGCCCTCTCGCGGCGGCTCTTCCGGCGCCGCCTCTCGCTGCCGCGCTGGCTCGATCTGCCGCTGCGCTCGCTCAAATACCTCCTGCTCGGCTTCTTCGTCTGGGCGATCTTCTTCCGGATGACGCCGGCGCTCGTCGGCGAGTTCCTCGGCTCGCCGTACAACCGGGTCGCCGACATCAAGATGCTCTACTTCTTCGAGAGCCTCTCGCCGTTCGCCCTGAAGGTGCTTGCCGGGCTCGGGGTACTCTCGCTGCTGGTGCCGTACGCCTGGTGCCGCTACCTCTGCCCGTACGGGGCGCTGCTCGGGATCTCCTCGCTGCTCGCGCCGTTCAAGATCGTGCGCCACGCCTCGTCGTGCATCGACTGCGGCCTCTGCGCCCGTGCCTGCCCGGCCCGCCTGCCGGTCGACCGGCTTGCGCGGGTGCGTTCCGACGAGTGCTCCGGCTGCCTTTCCTGCGTCGCCGACTGCCCGGTGCCGAGAGCGCTCCGGCTCGAGGCGCCCTCGCCGCTGCGCCGGCCGCTGCGGCCGGCGATCGCGGCGGTGGCGCTGGTCGCGCTCTTCGGCCTCGGGGTGCTCGCGGCGCGCCTGACCGGCAACTGGCAGAACGACGTGCCGGCCGCCGAGTACCTCCACCGGATCCACGAGCTCGACGGCCCCCAGTACGACCACCTGCGCTGATGCGCGCGGCGGTTCCGGGGTAGACTCCCGCCGCCGCCGGTCGCCGGCGGCCAGAGGCGGCGATGGCACGCAAGCAGAGCATCTACAAGGTGATCTTCCACAACCAGGGGCAGGTGGTGGAGCTCTACGCCCGCCAGGTCACCCAGGGTGGCCTCTTCGGCTTCGTCGAGGTGGAGGGGCTGATCTTCGGCGGCCGTTCGCAGGTGGTCGTGGACCCCTCCGAGGAGAGCCTGCGGACCGAGTTCGGCGCGGCGAAGCGCCTCTTCGTCCCGCTCCACGCGGTGGTCCGGATCGAGGAGGTCGAGCGCGAGGGGACGCCCCGGATGCGGGCCGCCGCCACCGACTCCGGGGTGGTGCGCGCCTTCCCGGTGCCGGTCGTCAGGCCTCCGGGTGAGCCCTCCCGCTGACGTCGAGCGCCCCTTCGAATTCGAGCAGATACCGCTTCCACGGGAGCCCGCCGCCGTAGCCGGTGAGGCGGCCGTCGCGCGAGACGACGCGATGGCAGGGGACGACGAGCGACACCGGATTGGCTCCGCACGCCTGGCCGGCGGCGCGGATCGCCGCCGGCCGTCCGGCGCGGCGCGCCAGCTCGCCGTAGGAGATCGTGCCCCCGTACGGGATCCGCTGCAGCTCCGCCCAGACCGCACGCTGGAACTCCGTACCGGTGAGCGCGAGCGGGAGATCGAACTCCCGGCGGCGGCCGGCGGCGTACTCCGCGAGCTGCCGGGCGAGCGCGGTCGCGACGGCGCCGGCGGCCGGCACGGTGCCTCCGGCGGGGGGAGCGGTCTCGGGAACGTAGAGCTCGGCGAGCTCGCCCGCGGCCGTGAAGCGGGCGCGGAAGACGCCGAGCCGGGTGGGGATGGCGACGAACGGTTCGCCCATGGCGGAAGCCTCCGGATCTGGCACCGGAACCGGTGCGGGTGAGCCCCGCCGCAGGATCGCGGCGAGCGGCGGGAGGAGCGGTGTGTCGGCGGGTGCCCAGTCGAGATCACCGAGCTCGTCGGGGCCGAGCCAGCGGAGGGCGTCGTGCTCGCGGGGGCGGGGCGTGCCGGCGGTGAGGCGGCAGAGGTAGACGGCGAGCGCGATCGCCCGTTCCCCCTCCCGGCTCAGGCCGGTGCCGAGGGGGGCGACGACCTCGATCTCGACCCCGAGCTCCTCGCGGATCTCCCGCCGGAGCGCCGCCTCCGGCTCCTCGCCCGGTTCGACCTTCCCCCCGGGGAACTCCCAGCGCCCCGCCAGCCCCATCGCCGCCGAACGCCGGGCCGCGAGGCAGCGGCCGCCGGCGACGATCGCCGCGCCGACGACGGGGATGGAGTCGGGTCCCGGACGCACGGCCGAAGGCTAACAGCCCCGAGGCGGCGGCGGGGTAGGATGGCGGGACCGCTGACAGATGCCCGTTCCGGAGGTCCGAAGATGAACCACCCCGCTCGTTACCGCTGGTCTTCCCCCGTTGCCCCACGCACCCGCCGGTTCGCCCTGCTGCTGGCCGGAGCCGCCGTGGCAGCGACGCTGACCACGCCGCCCGCCCGGGCGCAGGAGAAGTGCGCGGCCGCGGGTCCGGAGCCGTACATCTGCGGCATCGAGATCGAGGTCGCCGTCCCGGGCGAGCGGCCCAAGCGGCTCGATCCGCGCCGGCCGCTGCGGCTCGGCAGCGGTGAGACCGTCGAGCTGCTCGTCGACGGCTACGACCAGTTCGACCGCCGCTTCCCCGTGGACCGCGCCGGTTTCGTCCTCGAGCCGTCCCGCCGGTGCGAGCGGGAGGCGGTCGAGATCCGGCGGGTGGAGCCGGGCCGGTTCCGGCTGGAGGGGAAGCGCGGGCAGGGCAACTGCGAGCTCCTCCTCTGGGTGCCCGGGAACCTGAACCTCGAGTGGGTAGTGCCGGTCGCCCTGCAGCCGCTCGGCTCCGGCGGCTTCAACCGCGCCCAGGCCGACTGGATCGCCGCGGCGCTCTACCGCGCGCTCCTGGGGCGGGAGGGGGATCCGCCGGGCCTCGCCGGGGCGAGCGCGGAGATCGAACGGGGACGGCTCCGGAACCAGGTCGAGGCGATGGTGCGCAGCGACGAGTTCCGGCGCGAACGCGCCTCGCTGCTGGCGCCCCGGCTGCTCGAGGATCTCTACCAGGGGCTGCTCGGCCGCGCTCCGGACCGCGACGGGATCCAGCGGTACCTGCGCGACGTCGAGCGCGGGAAGCTCACCGACGTGACGCTCGACATCCTCCGCTCCGAGGAGTTCGAGCGCCGGCTCACCAGCAGCCCGCGCGGCCGGCGCTGAGCGCTCAGCGCCCCCGGCGCAGCGCCGACAGGGCCGCGAGCCCGAAGAGCAGGAGGGCGACCGGCAGCGGCCCGCGCAGGGCGACGACGAGCGCTCCGGCCACCAGGCTGAAGCCGGCGAACATCGTCCCCCGCATGCCGGCGAACGGGTTCTCCGGCGGCCGCGAGGCCGCCGACTCGAGGGCCCGCAGGCCGGTGGAGATCAGCGCCGGCACCTTGACCGCGGTGTCGAGCAGCTCGGGCGCGGAGCGGAGCCCCTCGCGGCCCAGGCGCAGCGGGTTGTACTGGTGGAAGAGGGCGTCGTTGAGATGCCGGCGGGTGACCACCGCCACGTCGAGATCGGGGTCGAGCATCCGCCCCACGCTCTCGAAGGTGATGATCGCCTTGACCATCAGCACGAGCTCGACGGGGAAGTACATCCGGAAGCGGACGCCGCGGGCGAGCGACTCGAGGATCAGCTCGCCGAGCGACGAGGCGGCGGCGGTGCGGTGGCGGCGCCAGCGGCGGGAGACGTCCTCGACCTCCCGGCAGAAGCCCTGCGGGTCGGCGCGCGGGCCGGGGGTGGCGATCGCCGCGAGGTAGCGCGCGGCGTGCTCGGCGTCGCCGGTGACCAGGAAGTAGTAGTAGAGGAGCAGCCGCCGGCGCAGCTCCGGCTCGAAACGCCCGACCTGCCCGAGGTCGATGAAGCCGACCCGGGGTCCGGGCATCACGAGGATGTTGGCCGGGTGGAGGTCGGCGTGGAAGAGGCCGTCGCGGAAGAGCATCCGCACGATCGTGCCGGCCCCGAGATCGATCACCCGGTCGCGGTCGCCGGGGGAGAGCTCCCGCGCCTCGGGGCTCGACGGCTTGAAGCCGCGCAGGTACTCCATGCAGAGGAGGTTCGCGTTGCTGTACTGCCGCAGGATCCGCGGGAAGGCGACTCCCGGTTCGTCGGCGAAGTGGGAGGCGAAGATCTCGGCGTTGTCGGCCTCGATCTCGAAGTCGAGCTCGCGCAGCAGATAGTAGGAGAACTCGTCGATCGCCCGCCGGGGCTCGAAACGGGGCAGCAGCGGATCGAGGAGGCGCCCGACGCCACGCAGGAGCGCGATGTCGCGCCGGAAGGTGGCGCGGATCCCGGGTTTGATCCGCTTGAGGATCACCGCCTGTCCGTCGAGGGTGCCGGCGCGATGGACCTGGGCGATCGAGGCGGAGGCGAGCGGCTGGGTCTCGACGTAGGCGAAGACGGTGAACGGGTCGCGTCCGAGATCGCGCTCGACGAGCTCCAGGAAGCGGCGGTAGGGGAGCGCCGGGAGGCGGTCGAGGAGGCTGGCGAGCTCGCTCGTCACCCGCTCCGGCAGGAGGTCCTTGCGCAGCGCGAGGACCTGGCCGAGCTTGATGTAGGTGGCGCCGAGCGCCTCGAGCCGCCGCCGGAGCTGGACCGGGAAGGGGAGCTCGAGGTACCGGTCGGCGACGAAGTTTCGGCTGACCGCGTTGACGAGCCAGAGCGAGCGGTAGCGGAGGCCGAAGCGGCGATCGGCCGGCAGCGCGCGCAGATACGCCTCGAGACCGCCGAAGAGCAGGCCGAGGAAGTGGCGGTAGGTGACGAGGAGGCGCCGGGTGAGGCCGGGAGCGCGAGCCTCCGCGAAGACCTCGAACTCCTCGGCCGGCAACGGGGTGGCGGTGGCGGTCGCGGGCTGACCGTCGGGAGACGGAACCGGATCGTTCGCCATCGGTTTACCCAGCTGATCCTATCAGAGCCGTTCCTCGCCGCCGCCGCCGCGACCGGTTGATGGTACCGTTCCCAGACCGGACCGGAGCCCCCATGAGCCCCTGGTTGCAGAGCCTGCTCGAGAGCCCCCTGTTCGGGGAGCCGCGGCTGTGGCGCCTCGCGAGCATCCCGCTCACCGCCGCGGTGGTCGGCTGGGCCACGAACTGGATCGCGATCCGGATGACCTTCCATCCGCTCCGCTTCCTCGGCATCCCGCCCTGGTTCGGCTGGCAGGGGATCATCCCCCGCAAGGCCGAGAAGATGGCCCGGACCTTCGTGGATACCTCGATGCAGCGGCTCGGCTCGCTGCCCGAGCTCTTCGCGGAGATGCAGCCCGAGGTCATCGCCGGCCACGTGGAGCGGGTGCTCGCTCCCCGCCTCGAGCATTACACCGACGACGTGATGACCGCGAGCACCGGCACCCTCTGGCAGGCGGCGCCGCTCGCCACCCGCCGCCGGGTCTACGCCGCGGTGGGCGAGCAGCTGCCGGGGCTGGTCCGCGCGGTGATGGCCGAGATCGGCTCCCAGGTGGACGACCTGATCGACTTCCGGCACATGGTCGTCACCCGGCTGGTCCAGGACCGGGCGCTCCTCAACCGCCTCTTCCTCGAGAGCGGCGCGCGGGAGTTCCGTTTCCTGATCGATTCGGGCTACTACTTCGGCTTCCTCTTCGGCCTCGTGCAGCTCGGCGCCTGGCTCCTCGCGGAGACCTGGTGGCAGCTGCCGCTCTTCGGCGCCCTGGTCGGCTGGGCGACCAACTGGCTCGCCCTCAACCTCGTCTTCCGCCCGCTCAACCCGGTCCGGATCGGCCCGTGGCGGGTGCAGGGGCTCTTCCTGAAGCGGCAGGCGGAGGTCGCGGTGGTCTGGTGCCACATCGTCACCCGCGAGATCCTCACCATCCGCCGCCTCATGGCCTCGATGATCACCGGCCCGCGGGCCGCGCGCGCCCAGGAGGTGATCTTCCGGCACCTCAAGCCGCTGGTCGACGAGGCCGTGGCGGCGGTGGGGCCGCTCGCGTCGCTCGCGATGCGGCCCGACGACCTCGCGGCGATCGAACGGCAGCTCGAGCGCAAGGCGATCGCGGTCTCGGCCGACCCGTTCCTCGACGAGCGCTTCAACGAGGAGCGGGCGCGGGTGGTCGAGCAGCTGCTGATCGAGAGGATGGAGTCGCTGCCGCCGGCGGAATTCCAGGATCTGCTGCGCCCCTGCTTCAAGGAGGACGAGTGGATCCTGATCACCCTCGGCGCGGTGCTCGGCGCCCTCGCCGGTCTCGGGCAGGCCCTCTTCGTCTTCTGAATCCGGGCACCGCCCCGCTCAGGCCGTGATCCAGGTGCCGGTTTCGCCGGCGAGCGCCTCGGGCAGACGGTCGATGTGGGTGATGAGCACCCGCTCGCCGCCCCCTTCCAGGAACCGGCAGGCGGCCTCGATCTTCGGCCCCATGCTGCCGGGGGGGAACTGCCCGGCGGCGAGGTGACGGCGCGCCTCGGCGACCGGCAGGGTCGCGACCGGGCGCGCCCGCGGGGTACCGAAGTCGAGCATCACCCGGTCGACGGCGGTGAGGATGAAGAGCTCCGTCGCTCCCACGGCGAGCGCGAGCACCGTCGAGGCGAGATCCTTGTCGATCACCCCCTCGACCCCGACGAGGTCGCCGGCGGCGTCGCGCGCCACCGGGATCCCGCCGCCGCCGGCGCTGATGACGATCGTGCCGGTTGCGAGCAGGGCGCGGACCTCGCGGCTCTCGACGACGGCGATCGGGTCGGGAGAGGGAACGACGCGGCGCCAGCCGCGGTCGGCGTCGCGCTTGACCACCCAGCCGTGGTCGGCCGCGAGCGCCCGGGCCTCGGCTTCGCCGTAGAAGGGGCCGACGTACTTGGTCGGGTCGGCGAGCGCGGGATCGTCGGCGCGCACCTCGACCATCGCCACCATGCAGCAGACCCCCTGCGGCAGCCCCCGCCGCCGGAGCTTGCCGCGCAGCACCCGTTCGATCATGTAGCCGAGGCCCCCCTGGAGGTCGGCCACCATCACGTCGAGCGGCAGGTGCGGCGCCTTGCCGCGCGTCAGCTCGACCCGGATCATCTGGTTGCCCACCTGCGGGCCGTTGCCGTGGGTGAGCAGCAGCTCGTAGCCACGGTCGAGCAGCTCGACGACCGCCTCGAGCGACCGCTCGAGGTTCGCGAGATCCTGCGCGACCGTTCCCGCCTCGCCGGGACGGGTGATGGCGTTGCCGCCGAGGGCGACGACGGCGCGACGGGTGGGGTTCGGAACGGACATGGGAAGCTCCGGAAGAGGAGGGTTGGGTGGCGTCACGGGGCTCGGCGAGGGGCGCTGGGGCGACGCTCAGGCCGGCGGCAGCAGGTCGTCCAGCGTCGTGATGTCCACCAGCCCGCGGGCGCCGAAGACCGCGGGAAGGAGCTCGTCCGGCCGGCAGCGGCGGCGCAGCGCGGCCACCTTCTCCGTCCCGGCGCGGTAGCAGGGGAGGTAGAGGCGCCCCATCAGCGGATGCCGGGCCCAGGCGCCGGAAAGCTTCTGCGCCCGCTCTTCGGAGACGAGGAAGTCGCGGCGGAGCACCGGCGCCACCTCCTCCTGCGGCCACCCCTCCTGCCAGGTGAGCCAGGCGGCCTGGTTCTTCGCGTCGTCCTGGAGGAGGGCGAGGAGCAGTCCGATCTGGAGGTCGGGATCGGGGAGCTCCTCGATCCCGGTCACGCCGTGGGCGATCAGCAGCGCGTTGTTCGCGATCCCCTCGGAGAGGGTGGCGCCGCGGGTGTTCATCGTCTGCACGGTGGCTTCGAAGCCGATCTCGCCGAGATGGTAGAGGTGCTGGAGGAGAGCGAAGGTGGTGACGTGCCCGGGGACGACCTCGTGGCTGACGAGCTGCGCGAACTCCGGCACCGAGATCTCGAGCGAGGCGTTGATCTCGTAGGTCGCCTCGTAGAGCGGGCGGCCGGCGGCGTCCCGGGCGCGGCCGAGGTAGTTCATCGAGCCGGAGAACCAGGCGTCCTCGATCGGCAGGAACTCGATGTTCGCGCGCGGCACCGCGTGGAGCCGCGCGGGGAGGTGCGGCAGGAGGTGCCGCTGGCAGTGGGCGTCGAGCTCGGCGATGAAGGCGCCGGCGAGGCTGCGGATCGCCCGGCGCGGGACGAGCCGGTCGCCCCGCCAGGCGGCGACCGCCGCCGCGAGGTCTCCCGGGTCGACGGCGAGGAGCGCCGCCAGCCGCTCCCGTTTCGGCTCGGGAACGGAGGGGGTCGGCGGCTCGCCGCAGGAGGCGAGCACCGCGCGGGCGAACGGGACCGGCTCCCCCTGGCCGAGCTTCTCGAGCGCGAGCTCCCACATCAGGTCGCAGGAGGCGGCGAGGTTCTCGAGGTAGGCGCGCCGCAGCGCCGGCAGCGCCGTCGCCTCGTCGCGGATCTGCGCGAAGGCGCCCGGCAGGTCGAACGCCCCGAGGTAGGCGGCGATCGCGGCGCGATCCGGGGTGGCGGCGGAAAGGCCGCCGGCGGCGCGCACCGCGGCGGCTCTGGGGGCGCCGTAGGCGGCCGGCAGCGGCGCGCCGGAGAACCAGGAGTCGGCGATGAACCGTCCGGTCCCGGACGGATCCATCACGTTGCCTCCCCAGAGGGTGTCGAGACCGAGGATGGCGGTGGCGACGGCGGTGTCGAGGCGGTCCATGGGTTCCTCCGGGCCGGCGACGCGGCCGGAGAAGTCTAACGCGTGGGCTAAGCTTCGGGAGTCACCGGGGAGGAACCGCGATGAGAAAGCTCCTGCCGTTCGTGCTGCTCGCGCTCCTGGCCGTGCCGGCCGGAGCCGCCGATCCGTTCGCCCACACCTACTCGATCGTCGCCCGCGATCCGGTCACCGGCGATCTCGGGGTCGCCGTCCAGAGCCACTGGTTCCAGGTGGGCGCGATGGTCGCCTGGGCCGAGGCGGGGGTCGGCGCGGTCGCCACCCAGTCGTTCGTCGAGCCGGCCTACGGACCGCGGGGGCTCGCGGCGATGCGCGCGGGCCGGAGCGCCCGCGAGGCGCTCGACGATCTGCTCGCCGCCGACCCGCAGCGGGCGGTGCGGCAGGTGGCGATGGTCGACGCCGCGGGACGGGTGGCGGCCTGGACCGGCGAGCGGTGCGTCGCCGCCGCCGGTCATCTCACGGGCGAAGGCTTCTCGGTGCAGGCGAACATGATGGCGCGCGACACCGTCTGGGCGGCGATGGCGAAGGCGTACCGGGAGACGAAGGGAGACCTCGCGGCGCGGCTGCTCGCGGCGCTCGCAGCGGCGGAGGCCGAGGGTGGCGACATCCGCGGCCGGCAGAGCGCGGCGCTGCTCGTGGTGCGGGCCCAGCCCACTGGGATCCCGGGACACGACACGCTCGTGGATCTGCGCGTCGACGACCATCCCGCGCCGCTCGTCGAGCTCGCGCGGCTGCTCGGCGTCCACCGTGCCTACGAGGAGATGAACCGGGGCGACGAGGCGTTCGCCGCCAACGAGGTGACCCGCGCGCTCGCGCACTACACGCGGGCGCAGGAGCTCGCGCCGGAGATCGTCGAGCTCCCGTTCTGGCAGGCGGTCACCCTCTTCGCCGCCGGCGAGGAGGAGCGCGCGCTGCCGATCTTCGCGCGGGTCTTCGCGGCCGAGGAACGGTGGCGCGAGCTCGTCCGGCGGCTGCCGGCGGCGGGGCTGCTCCCCGACGATCCGGAGAAGCTCGAGAAGATCCTGCACGCCGCGCCCTGAGCGCGTGCCAGGGCGCGGAATGCCGGTTCGCGACCGGCATGAAAGAATGCGGGGAAGCCGAAAGGAGGCCAGGAGAATGGAGAGAGCACCGGTCCGCGAGTTCATCCGTCATCACTACCGGCACTTCAACGCCGCGGCGCTGGTCCGGGCCGCGGAGGATTACGAAAAGCACCTCGCTGGTGGCGGCGCGATGATGATCACGCTGGCCGGGGCGATGTCCACCGCCGAGCTCGGCCTCTCGCTCGCCGAGATGATCCGCCGGGAGAAGGTGCAGATCCTCTCGGTCACCGGCGCGAACCTCGAAGAGGACATCTTCAACCTGGTCGCCCACGACCATTACGTGCCCGTTCCCAACTATCGCGACTTCGGCCCCGAGCAGGAGCGGGAGCTCTACGACCGGCAGCTCAACCGGGTCACCGACACCTGCATCCCGGAAGAGGAGGCGATGCGGCGGATCGAGGCGGCGGTGCTCGCGGAGTGGCAGCGCGCCGACGCCGCGGGGGAGCGCTGCTTCCCGTACGAGTTCTTCTACCGGCTCATCCGCTCCGGCCGGCTCGCGGAGCATTACCAGATCGATCCGCGCGACAGCTGGCTGGTGGCGGCCGCGGAGAAGAACCTGCCGATCGTCACCCCGGGCTGGGAGGACTCCACCCTCGGCAACATCTACGCCGCGCACGTGCTCAAGGGGGATGTGCGCAACGTGCACACGGTGCGCTCCGGCATCGAGGCGATGACCTTCCTCGCGGACTGGTACCGCCGTACCGCCGCCGAGCGCTCGGTCGGCTTCTTCCAGATCGGCGGCGGCATCGCCGGCGACTTCCCGATCTGCGTGGTGCCGATGCTCAGCCAGGACCTGGAGATCCGCGACATCCCGTACTGGGGCTACTTCTGCCAGATCTCCGACTCGACGACGAGCTACGGCAGCTACTCCGGCGCGGTGCCGAACGAGAAGATCACCTGGGGGAAGCTCGATGTCGACACCCCGAAGCACGTGATCGAGTCCGACGCGAGCATCGTCGCGCCGCTGATCTTCGCCTACCTGCTCGGCTGGTAGGTGCCGGGCCGGCGAGGAGCGCCCTCGCGCTCCTCACCAGCCGATGCCGTAATCCTCCCCGTGATTCGAGGAGCCGCCCCACATCGTGCCGTGGGCGCGGTCGAAGAGGATGGCGTTGATCGGTCCCGAGGTGAGCCGCTCGGCGTCGACGCGGTAGCCCATCCGGCGCAGCTCGGCGCGCACCCACTCCGGCACCTGCTCGTTGACGGTGAGCCGCCCGGGCTGGCTCTCGTGCCGGCCGAACGAGCTCTTCATCTGGTAGCTGACGATGTTGGCCGCCTCGGTGGCCTCCTGCACGCTCATCCCGAACTCGACGATATCGAGGAAGAACTGGAGCAGGTTCTGCTCCTGCGTGTCGCCCCCCTGCACCGCGAAGGCGAGCCAGGGGGCGCCGTCGCGCACCGCGAGCGTCGGGGTGAGGGTGACGCGCGGCCGCTTGCCCGGCGCCACGACGTTGAACGGGTTCTCCCGCGCGTCGAGCACGAAGCTCTGCATCCGCTGCGAGAGGCCGATCCCGGTCCGTCCGGCGATCACCGCCGGCACCCAGCCGCCGGAGGGGGTCATCGAGACCACCCAGCCCTCGGCGTCGGCGGCGACGACCGAGGTCGTGCCGCGGCGGAAGACCTCGTCGAAGCTCTCCTCGACCTCCGCCCGGGTGTCGGGGGGCGGCTGGTCGTGGGCGGGCATGCCGCCTCCCGGAGGCGTCTCCGGGGGCGGTGGCGGGGTGGCGGACGGCGCGGCGAGCGGACCCTCCACCGGGATCGGCGCGAGCGGATCGGGGAGCTCGGTCGCCTCCAGCCTGACGAACGGGTTGACCCGCCCCTCGTGCGGATACGGATCGCCGTGGCCGATCGCCGGGTCGTTGCGCCGCCAGTCGATCTGCCGGCGCCGTTCGTTGGCGTAGCTCTTCGAGAGCAGGCCGTCGACCGGCGTCTCGGGGGGGAAGTAGGGGTCGCCGTAGTAGAAGTCGCGGTCGGCGAAGGCGAGGTTCATCGCCTGGTAGAGGGCGTGGATGTACCGGGCGCTGTTGTAGCCCATCCCCTGC
>JAAYLR010000099.1 GCA_012521815.1 Acidobacteriota bacterium | reverse complement strand
GGTTCGGCACGATGCAGAGGAACTCGAACGGCGCCTCGAGCACCTGGTAGGAGTGGGGGAGTCCGGCCGGGATGTAGAGGGTGTGGCCGGCGGCCACCTCGTGGACCTCGTCGCCGACGGTGATCCGGGCGCGCCCGGTGAGCACGTACTGCTCGTGCTCGACGGCGTTGGTGTGGAGGGGCATCCCGCCGTCCTCGCCCATGCGGAAGCGGCGCAGCGCGAAGTTCGGCGCCCCCTCGGCGGGGCCCACGAGCACCTGCATCTCGGTGGCGGTGCCGGCAGCCACGGTCTGCATGGGGATTTCGGCGGCGGGGCGCACGGTGGCGCGCTGGGTGGTGGAGTCGGTCATCTTGGCCTCCCGTTGCGGAGCCGGTTCCGATCAGGCGCACCCGCGGCCGCCGACCGCCCCGGTCCGACCGGATTCTAGCCCGCCCCGGCCGCGCGGGCTCAGTCGGCCAGGATCATGAAGAGGTCGGCGAGGAGGACGATGCGGCGGCGCAGGGAGTCGAGGTCGACCCACTCCTCGCGCGTGTGCATGCCGTCGCCGACCGGGCCGAGGCCGTCGAGCACGGCGATCCGGCCCGGATCCTCCAGATAGTTCGGGAACGAGATGCCGCCGCGGTCCTCTTCGACCACGAGCTCGAAGCCGCGGGCGGCGGCGAGCTCCATCGTGCGCTCGACGAGCCGCACGCCCGGACCGCGGGGGTCGACCGGGGCGATGCTGCCGCCCGTCGTGAAGCGGAGGTCGATCTCGTTCTCCCGGCCGATCTCGTGAGCGAGCCGCGCGAGGGTCGCGAGCACCTCCTTGCCTTCGCTTTCCGAGAGATAGCGCACCTCGCCCTCGGCACGGGCGCGATCGGGGACCACGTTGCGGTGCCGGGCGGTGCCGAAGAGCGTGTGGCTCGTCTCGAGGCGGTCGACGAAGGCGGCGGTGCCGGCGAGCAGCCGGGCGACGTTGACGGTCGGCCCGTGCTCGGGCCGCGACAGCGCGTGCGCCCGCCGGCTCCAGTCGGCCGCGGCGGCAAGCGCCGAGCGGCCGCTCCAGAACGCCAGGCCGGAATGCGACGGCCGGCCCGTCGCCTCGAGGGTCCAGTCGGTCATCCCGCGCCGGCCGGCGACGAGGGTCTCCTTGCCACCGGTCACCCCGCCGGGTTCCAGCACGAGGAGCGCCCGCACGCCTCGGCTCGCTTCGCGCACCGCCGCGGCGGAGACCCGGCTGCCGGACTCCTCGTCGGGGACGCCGAGGAGCTCGACGTCGACGAGGGGGCCATCGCGACGGGCGGCGAGCATGTCGAGGGCGGCCACGAACATGGCGAAACCCGCCTTCATGTCGAGCGCGCCGCTGGCGAAGAGGCGCCGGCCGTCGAGGCGCGGGGGAGAGGCGGGCAGGACGGTGTCCAGGTGGCCGACGAGGAGCAGCCGCGGGCCGCCGGTCATCGGGGTCCGGGCGTGGAGCACGGGCAGAGGGGCGTCGCCGGCGCCGGGCAGCTCCCGGATCTCGATCGTGAACCCGCGGCTCGCGAGCTCGGTCCCGAGGCGCTCGCCGACCTGCCGGATCCCGGCGGCGTTGCCGCTCTCCGACGAGATGCTGCAGAGATCCGTGAGCAGCGCCGTGGCGGCGTCGTGGATCGCTGCGGGCTGGATGGTCCTCAGCTCGTTCATATGGCCTCCATTGGCGGGGACTCTACAATACGGCGACTGCCGACTCGACACATTCCTCCCGAAGGTGCCACGTGATTTGCACCCAGACAGATGGAGGTGACTGAAGGTGCCACGTGATTTGCGCCTAGGCAGACTAAGGTGCCATGCGATTTGCGACAGGTTCACGGGGGCAACGGCGTCTGAGAGGGCATGTCACGCCGAATCCGCTATGTCCCTCCAGGGGGCGCCCTCGTCGAAGTCACCTGTCGCACCCTGCAGTCCCGGCAGCTCCTGCGCCCCTCGCCCCTGCTGCGCGAGATCACCCTCGG
>JAAYLR010000098.1 GCA_012521815.1 Acidobacteriota bacterium | reverse complement strand
GTTCAGCAATGTCCCCTTGCGTGGGACCCAACCTTCAACACCGCTTACGGGGGTCAGACCCCAAATGACGAAACCTCGGGCGGGAATTCACCCCCACTAAAGCGGATTGTGGGTGCAGGGCACCGCTAGTTCCCCGGCTAGCACGACAGAAAACGGTCGGTCAGCGGCGAATTCCCGGTATGCCGCGTGTCGCGGCGCCGAACCATCCTGCGACTGCGGATCCCTGGCCGATCCGTGACATGGCGGAGAGGGTGGGATTCGAACCCACGTGCCCCTTGCGGGACAACACGCTCTCCAGGCGTGCACCTTCGACCACTCGGTCACCTCTCCGCACTGCTATCCAGCTGCCAAAGAGCTCAACCCCGGCGCAGGGCGGCGAAAAACTCCCGGAGCCGCGCCCCGCATTCGGCTTCCCGCACCCCGGCGGTCACCGCCAGACGGTGGTTCAGCCGCGGGTCCTGCACCAGGTTCCCGAGCGAACCGCAGAAGCCGGCCTTCGGGTCCCAGGCGCCGAAGACGAGCCGGTCGACCCGGCTCGCCACCAGCGCCCCGGCGCACATCGCACACGGTTCGAGCGTCACGAAGAGCTCGCAACCGAGCAGACGCCAACCGCCGATCCGCGCCACCGCTTCGCGCAGCGCCAGCAGCTCGGCGTGCGCGAACGGATCCTGGTCGATCTCCCGGCGGTTGTGGCCGCGGCCGATCACCTCCCCCGACCGCACGACCACCGCCCCGACCGGAACCTCGCCGATCCCGGCGGCGCGATCCGCCTCCGCGAGAGCCAGGCCCATCCAGTACGCGTCGTCAACCACCGGCCCGCCCCTGCAGAGCCTTTGATTCTAACCCACTTCTCCCCGTCGCGGATAGCCCGGGGCGAATCGCCTCACCACCACCACCGCTGCGGCCGGGCCGGCGGGAGCTCCGCCGCGGTCGCCTCCCGCAGGGGGATCACCCGCACGGTGCAGTCCGGAGCCCAGGCGATCGCGAACCCCTCCCGGTCCGGATACCGCTCCATGAACGCCCGGTCCTCTTCGAGGGTCACATGGTTGACCCAGAGCACCCGGTCGGTGAGATCCGGATCGCTCACCGGCCGCAGGTGGCGGAAGTGGCGCGCGGGTTCGCTCACGCACGGCGGCCAGATCCAGGGGTAGGAGGCGAAGACGACCGCCCGGCCGATCCCGGCCCGCGCGACCGCGCGCTCGGGAAGGAGGGTGTTGGCGCCGATCTGCGAGAGCGTCGCCCACCGGACCGGCACCCACCCGGCCCACGCCGTCAGCACCCCCGCGAGACAGATGGCGACGGGGAGGGCGCGCAGCCGCTCCCGGGACCAGTAGCGGCTCCGCTCCCGTTCACCGAGCCGCGCCGCCGCCTCGCGCACTCCCGCCACGAAGAGGAGGATCACCGGCAGCGAGAGCTCCGCGTAGTGGGTCGGTCCGAAGGAGTCGATCCCGGGGTCGTTGATCAGGACGACCGACGCCGCCCCCCCCGCGAAGACGCCCCAGAGCAGCCCCGTGCCGCGCGCCAGGAGCGCGAGGAGCAGACCGAGCAGGAGCCAGAACGGCCAGCCGCCGAGATCGAGCAGGAGGCGCTCCCAGCCCGCGATGCTGTTCGTCAGCGCCCGCAGCGGCCGATCGATCTCGACCATCCCGAACCGCGTGAAGTTCCCCGGACCAAAAGAAGAGAACCGGTACCCGTTCTCCTCCTGATACTCGACCGCCCGCTGGTAGCCGGTCTTCCACGGCGATCCGCTCTGGCGCGCCTGGACCCCCAGGAAGGCGGCGGCGAAAGCGAGCCCGACGAGTGCAAACGCAGCCACCGCGGACGCCCGACCCTCCCTCTCCCGCCACCGGTCGCGCGCCCAGAGGATCGCGAGCGGGGCGCCGAGCCCGAGCCCGGAGAGGGGACGCACGAAGAACGCCACCGAGAGCGCGGCGGCGAGGAGCGCGTGAAGAGCCGCCTGCCGGCGCCCGGAGCGCGTCTCGAGGAAGAGCCAGAGCGCCCACGCGAGGGCCGCGAGACAGCTCGCATGGCTCAGTCCGGTCGCGGCGAGCGCGACGAGAAACGGCGACGAGACCCAGAGGAACAGGGCCAGCCGCGCCCAGGCGGAGCCCCAGAGCGTGCGGGCCGAGAGGAAGAGCGGCGGCACGCTCGCCGCGAAGTAGACGGCGTTCATCAGGCCCGGGATACCGAGCCAGACGCCCGGGACCATGAGCGCGGGCCAGCCGAGGAAGCCGAACGGTCGCAACCGGCCGTCGTTGATGAAGAAGCCGTGATCGAAGAAGAGCTTGAGCGCCGGGGAAGGCACCGAGAGCTTCCCCGCCGCGAGCAGCCGGGCGGCGAACAGATAGGCCGTCTCGTCGTCGGTGACCGCGGCGCCGTGGAGGACGCCGTAGCGGACCGCCACTGCAGCAGCGAACGCCAGGACGCTCGCCGCGACGATCCAGGCGCGGTCCGAGCCGCGTCGTCCGAATCGCTCGATCGTCGCCCACCGCACCTCTGCACCATCGCCGGCCACGAGCCAGACGCCCAACGCGGCGGCGGCGAGCGTGCCGCAGAGCGCCCAGGAGGCGAAGATCACGAACGTCGGCAGTGGAAAGAAGAGCACCCAGCCGAGGCTCAGCCGCAGCGAGGGGGCGAAGGTGAGGACGACGCCGTAGTGCACCCCGAGCGCCGCGAGGCCCACGCCCGCCGCCAGCCATCCTTTCTGTGTCACCTTCTGCCGCTCTCGGTCCACCGGTCGCTCTCGCTTCCCCCCGAAATGCCGGCTGCGGCCGCCGAACCGTCGTGCCGCAGCCCGGTCGCACTCTAGACCAGCCGACACGCGCCGCTTTACACCGGCGCGGCGGGATCGTTACCATGCCGGCCAGCGCCAGGGACGGGCGAAGGGCTCGGGTCCTGTGCATCGGCCGGTTCCGAACCTCGTCAGGCCC
>JAAYLR010000097.1 GCA_012521815.1 Acidobacteriota bacterium | reverse complement strand
GTGCACGCCTACCTCAACGGGGTGGGGGCGGGCGGGTCGTGGGCTGACGTCACCGTCAAGGCGGACGCCGCGGGGCCGCGCGGCATCGACGCCGCCGATTTCGACAAGGATGGCGACATCGACCTGGTCTTCGTGCAGCGGGACAACGACCGGATCCTCTGGTACGCGAACGACGGCACGGGGACCTCCTGGACGGAGCGCACGGTGGGTACGGGGACGCTCAACGACGGCGCCGCCGTGCTGGCCGTGGA
This sequence comes from Acidobacteriota bacterium, assembly GCA_012521815.1. GTDB lineage: Bacteria > Acidobacteriota > Thermoanaerobaculia > Multivoradales > JAGPDF01 > JAAYLR01. The sequence continues at coordinate 17,842 of JAAYLR010000097.1, read as the reverse complement.
TCTCGACGACGACGGCGACGCCGACGTCGTGGCGACGAGCCAGGAGGATGGCGACGTGGTGGTCTGGCGCAACGGCGGCAACGGCTCGACCTGGGTGGCCACCGACGTCGTGCAGTCCCTCGGCTGGGCGTGGGACGTGGTGGCCGGGGACTTCAGCGGCAATGGCCTCACCGACCTGGTGGTGGCGGCCGGGGGCTCGGCCGATCGCCTCGTCTGGTACCGGGACGTGGGTGCGCAGGCGGGCACGCTGGCGTGGGCCTGGGCCCCGACCAGCATCCCGAACGGGCAGCGGCGCGCGGCCTTCTACCTCGTCCTCTCGCACCGGGGGCGAGTCGGCCGGGACGCGGCCGCCGAGCTCGCGGTGATGAGCCTGTATTTCACCGACACCGCGGGCGCCCCGCTCACCTCGGCGCAGGCCAACGCGATCGTGAGCGACGTCTGGCTCTGGCAGGACACCGACCGCGACATGGTGCTCACCGGAGCCGATACCCTGGTGGCCCACGTCCCCACCATCACGCTGGGCCCCGAGGGCTGGCTCGACATCTGGATCCCGGACGGCGCGGCGGCGGCGGCGATCGCCCCGACGGTCTCCTGGGGCTATTTCGTCGAGGTGGGGGTGACGGCGAACGCCTCGACCCAGGTCCCGAACCAGATCCGGATTTCGATCCCGGATGAAACGACGCGGCAGTGCTTCGTGATCCAGCTCGAGGACCGGGATCACGACCTCGTGCTCACCTGCGAGCCCCGCGGCCCGGTGACGACGCACGCCATCGCCTTCGGCGCGTGGGGCGGGCAGCTGCTCTCCGACGGCTTCGAGCGCGGGACGACCTCGGCCTGGTCGTACGCCGTGCCGTGAGCGGCCTCAGCCGCGGCGGGCGAGTCGGGTGGCGCTTTCCGGGGCCGCTTTCATCCCGGAGGGGGAGCGGCCCCAGAACGCCTTGAAGCGGCGGGAGAAGTGGAACGGGTCGGGGTACCCGACCCGTTCCGCCACGTCCGCGACCCGGAGGTCGCCGGCGGCGAGCAGCCGCCGCGCTTCGCGCATCTTCACCGTCAGGATCAGCTGGCTCGGGGTGCAGTCGAGGGCGTAGTCGAGACCGCGCTGCAGGGTGCGCAGCGAGACGAAGAGGTCGTCGGCGAGCCGGGCCGGGGTGATGGTCTCCCCCAGCCGGCGGTAGATGGCGAGGATCGCCCGGTCGCCGAGCGCCTCGGAGGGCCCGGCGCCGCGGGCGAGGAGCTCCTGGACGTGGGTCGTCAGGCCGCGGAGCACGTCGCCGCCCGGCGTCTCGGTCGCGGGGCGGGCCGCGGCGGTGCCTGCGGGGGGCGCCGCCGCGAGGGCGGGCCCGGTCTCGGGTGCCGCTGCGCGGGCCGCCCAGTCCGCTTCGAGCTCATTGAGCCGGGCCGCGAGGGCGGCGAGCTGGCGCCGCGTGCGGCGCAGGAGCCAGAGCGCGGCCAGGATCGCCACCGCGGTGGCGAAGCCGAGCAGGGAGAGGGCCCAGGCGGTGGCGGTCAGGGCGCCTCCCCGGCCGCGGCCAGCCGGTCGAGCTGGAGGGCGAGCTCGGCGCGCGCCGGGTGCTCCTCGGGCAGCGCCGCCGCCAGCACGTCGCGGGCGCGCGCGAGCCGCGGGGCGGCCTCGGCCGGCCGCCGTTGGTCGAGGTAGAACGCCCCGAGCTGGACGAGGGTGCGGCCGACCTCCGGGTGGTCGGCCCCGGCCGCGGCCTCGCGCACCCGCAGCGATTCGAGGAGATGGGCCTCGGCCTCGCCGCTGCGGCCGAGCGCGGCCTCGGTCCGGCCGAGGCCGCGCAGCACCTCGGCGACGGCCGCGTGCCCGTCGCCAAGCGCGGCGCGCAGCGTCTCCAGAGCGGTGCGGAACAGGGGCTCGGCCTCCCCGGCCCGGCCGAGCGCGAGCGTCGCCTCGGCGAGGTTGCTCGTGAAGATCGCGGTCAACGGGTGGCGCCTGCCCAGCGTGCGCTCGGCGAGCTCGACCGCCTGGCGGTACTCGCTCTCCGCCTCCCCGTACCGGCGCTGCTCGAAGAGGACGACCGCGAGGTCGTTGCGCGCCACGGCGCACTCGGGGTGGTCGGGGCCGAGGCGGGCCTGGAGCGTCGCGAGCGCGCGGCGGTAGAGCGCCTCGGCTTCGGCGAAGCGGCCGAGCTCCTTGTCGATGGTGGCGAGGTTGACCGTCGCCCGCGTCACGTCGGGGTGCTCGGGGCCGAGGTGACGCTCGAGGACGACGAGCGCGGGGGAGAGCATCCGCGCGGCCTCGGCGAAGCGGCCGCGATCGATCTCGACCAGGGCGAGGTTCACGCGCACGGCGGCGGCCTGGGGGTGGTCGGAGCCGTACGCCCGCTCCGAGGCGGCGACCGCCTCGAGGCCGCGCGCCTCGGCCTGGTCGAGCTGGCCCTGGTGGGCCAGCGAGGAGGTGAGATGGTTGAGCGCCTCGGCCTCCTCGGCGGCACGCGCGTGTCGCCGCGCGAGCGCGATCGCGCGTGTGAGCGGCGGCTGCGCGGCGGCGTGATCGCCCTGCGCCGCGAGGGTGGCGCCGAGCGCCGTGAGGGCCGGCAGCAGGGTGGGCGAGGCGTGGCCGGAGCGGCGCTCCTCGACCGCGATCGCCTCCTCGAGCAGCCGGCGCGCCTCGCCGTGGAGCCCGAGGTTGCCGTGGATCCGCCCGAGCACCGCGAGCAGCCGGGCGCGAGTGGCGGTCTCGTCGCGCAGCTCCTCCCGGAGCCGCTCGGTGCCGCGCGCGAGCACCTCCCGGGCCTTGATCTCCGGGTTCGGCGCCTCGTTCGGATCCGAGCCCCGGAAGAGCCCGGCCAGGAACTCCGTGGTCGCCCGCGCCGTCGCCGCCTCCCGCCGGGCGCGTGCCAGACCGGCGAGCGAGAGCCCGGTGCCGGCGACGAGGCTGGCCACGGCGATCGCCGCGGCGATCGCCCGGAACCGCCGCTGCGGCCGCCCGGCGATCCGCCGCAGCCGCTCCCGGGCCTGGCCGGCGGTCGGGCGCCGGAGGGGATCGATCAGGGTGAGGTCGCGAATCAGCGCCGCCACTGCATGGTCGATGCCGCTCGTCGAGGGGATCTCACCCCAGCAGGCGCGCTCCAGAACCCGGTGGGCGGGCGCGGGCTCGAAGGGGGGGCGGCCGGTGTAGAGCTCGAAGAGCAGGAGGCCGAAGCAGTACATGTCGCTGGCGGCGGTGGCGACCTCGCCCCGCGCCTGCTCCGGGCTCATGTAGCCGGGCGTCCCGAGCATCTCGCCGGCCCGCGTGAGCCCGCTGGCACCCTCCGGCGGTTGCCTGGCGGTGGTCTCCTCCTCGGTGTCGTCCGCCTCGCCCGGCCGGCTCCGGCGCGCGATGCCGAAGTCGAGGACCTTCACGCTCCCGGACTCGTCGAGCATGACGTTGTCCGGCTTCAGGTCGCGGTGGACGATGGAGAGCGAGTGGGCGGCGACCAGCGCGGAGCAGATCCCGAGGGCGGTCTCCAGCCGCTCGGTCGGCGCGAGGCCGGAGGCGATCGCGTCGCGCAGCGGGCGCCCGCGCACCAGCTCGAGGATCAGGACGTCGTCGGGCTCGGCGCGTACGTACTCGTAGAGGCGGCAGATGTGCGGGTGCTCGAGCTGCGAGAGGAGGCGGGCCTCGCGCGCGAAGCGGGCCCGGGCGTGGGGATCCGGGCGTCCCGGAGGCCGGTGGACGGTCTTGACCGCGACGTGCCGGCCGAGGCTTTCGTCGACCCCCTCCCAGACCTCCCCCATCCCCCCGGCACCAAGGCGGCGGACCAGCCGGATCTGTCCGACGAGAGCGCCTTCGGTGAGCACCTGGGAATGATACAAGCCGGCACGAGCCCGCGTCTGGTAGCGTGAGCGGGTACCCGGACACGGGCGCCGCGGCCGGCGCCGGAAGGAGAGAGCGATGGGTTTCGCCAAGGAGTTCAAGGAGTTCGCGGTCAAGGGGAACGTCATGGACCTGGCGGTGGGCGTGATCATCGGCGGGGCGTTCGGCAAGATCGTCGACTCGACGATCAACGACCTCGTGATGCCGGTGATCGGCCGGCTGATCGGGCAGGTCGACTTCTCGAACCTCTTCCTTCCGCTCGCCGAGGTGCCGCAGGGCACGGAGCGGACGCTCGCGGCCGTGCGCGCCGCCGGCGTGCCGGTCTTCGCCTACGGCAGCTTCGTGACCGTCGCCGTGAACTTCCTCATCCTCGCCTGGGTCATCTTCCTGATGGTCAAGGGGATGAACCGCCTGCGGCGCGCCGAGGCCGCACCGGCTCCCGCCGCGCCCCCCGAGCCGCCGGAGGACGTGGTCCTGCTGCGCGAGATCCGCGACAGCCTGAAGGCGGGACGCTGAGCCTCAGGCCGCGGCGCGGCCGGCGCCCCGGGCGTTGACCACGAGGCCGCCGCCGCCGAGCGCGAGGAAGATCACCGCCTGCACCGCGGTGCGGTACTGCACCTCCTCGCCGGCGAAGGCGAAGATGAGGAAGGCGAGCCCGAGCGCGAGGATCAGGCCGTAGACGAGCGCCATCGCCTGCCGCGCCCGCCGGCGGCTGCCGTCGGTGTCCTCGCCGAACCGCTTCGCGAAGAGGACGAGGCCGGCCGCGGCCACGACGTCGAGCACCGCGAAGAGGAGCCAGAAGCGGATGGCCGCCGCCCGCGCGCCGGCGGTGCCGGCGTGCGGCTGGAGGAACCGCTCGTAGAGGAACGCCCCGAGGTTCGAGCCGAGCAGCGAGCCGAAGACGCCGTAGAGGAAGGCGTAGCCCATGTAGACCGCCTTGCGGTCGGGCGGGGCGACGAGGCCGACGAAGCTGTAGTACTTCGGATGCGCGGTCATCTCGCCGATGGAGAAGACCGCGATGCCGGCGATGAAGACCCAGGGGCTGAACGAGAGGGCGAGGAGCCCGAAGCCGAGCGCGCCGATCCCCATCCCCACGACCATCGTCGGCAGCGCCGCCCGCCGGGCGACGATCCGGCTCACCAGCACCTGGAGGAGGATGATCGTGCCGGCGTTGATCACCGTCACGTGCTCGGCGTCGAAGACGAACTGCACATCGAGGCCGAGGCGGCCGAGCAGGCTGGTGACCGCGGCAGAGACCGGGGCACGATCGATGAAGTCGCGGAGGTACCAGAGGACCGAGCCGAAGTTCTGGAAGTAGAGGATCCAGAAGCCGGAGTAGACGACGATCATCAGCATGAAGCGGGCGTCGCCGAGCACCTCGGCGGCGCCGGCGAGCACCTCCCCGAGCGTCTTCGTGCTCTCCGGCCGCGGCGGATCGCGGTAGATGAAGGCAGCAGGCAGCAGCATGAGCCCGCAGTAGGCGGCCGAGGCGGTGAAGACGTACTGCCAGGAGAACCCCTTGAGCCAGCTGACGACCAGGGGCGCGGCGAAGGCGCCGAGGTTGATCATCCAGTAGTAGATGCCGAAGCCGAACGAGGAGGTCCGTTCGTCGGTGGAGCGGGCGATCGTGCCGGAGATGATCGGCTTGAAGAGGCCGGCGCCGGTGGCCATCACGAGCAGCGAGAGGAAGACGAGCGCGTAGGCCGACATATGTCCGGCCGCGAAGTAGCCGGCGGTGAGCAGCGAGAAGGCGACGAGCAGCATCCGCCGGTAGCCGTACCGGTCGGCGAGCGCGCCGCCGAGGATCGGCACCACGTAGGTGGCGGCGTAGACGAGCCCCTGCAGGAAGCCGACCGCCTGCGCTCCGAAGCCGAGTCCACCGTCGGCGACCCGGGCGGTGAGGTAGACGGCGAGCACGGAGTTGAGGCCGTAGTAGGCCGCGCGCTCGAACAGCTCCATCACGTTCGCGGTCCAGAACGTGGGGGAGAAGGACCGAAGCAGGCCGGTGCGGGACATCGCTCTCTCCTGGTTCGCTTCCGGGCGGGGCGCCGGGGGCGCCGGGATCATACCGTTGCCCCGGGGTAGACTCGGCCCACCAATGCGGCTGGGAATCGATTTCGGCACCACCCACACCGTCGCGGCGCTCGTCGATCGGGGCAACTATCCGGTAGTGGCGTTCGGGGGCGACGACCTCTTCCCCTCCGTGGCGGCGGTCGCGACGGCGAGCGACGAGCTGCGGTTCGGACCGCGGGCGCTCGCCGCGCTGGAGCGCCCCGGATGGCGTCCGGTGCGCTCGTTCAAGCGGCTGCTCGCCGCCGCCGGGCCGCGCACCCGGATCGCGGCGGGGGAGCGCGAGCTGCCCCTGCTCGACCTGCTCACCGGCCATCTCACGGCCCTGCGCACGGCGCTCGTGGAGGGATCGAACGCCGGGGTGGAGGCAGGCGAGGAGCTGGTGGCGGCGGTCAGCGTGCCGGCCAACGCCTCCTCCGATCAGCGTTTCCTCACCCTCGAGGCGTTCCGCCGCGCCGGCTTCGAGATCGCCGCGGTGCTCAACGAGCCGTCGGCCACCGGCTTCGAGTACGCGCGGCGCTTCGGGCGCACGCTCACCAGCCGCCGGGAGCACGTGGTCGTCTACGACCTGGGCGGCGGCACCTTCGACGTCTCCCTCCTCCACATGGCGGGGCTCGCCAACGAGGTGATCGCCTCGACCGGGGCCGCGGCGCTCGGCGGCGACGACTTCGACGCGGCGCTCGCGACGCTGGTAGCGGCGCGGGCCGGTCTCGGGCGGCTCGCCGACGAGCCCTGGGCGCTGCTCACGGAGGAGTGCCGCCGGCAGAAGGAGCGGCTGCTGCCGCAGAGCCGGCGCTTCGTCGTCGATCTCGCGGCGTTCGACGCCCCGCCGCTCGCGCTGCCGGTGGAGGAGGCGTACGAGGCGTGCGGGCCGCTCGTCGAACGGACGCTCGCGCTCGTCGAGGAGCTGCTCGCCGCCGGGCAGAGCCCGGAGTGGGAGGCGGTCGCGGGCCTCTACGTGGCCGGGGGGGCGAGCGGCTTCCCGCCGGTGCTCCGCCAGCTGCGTGAACGGTGGGGCGAGCGGCGCGTGCACCGCTCGCCGCATCCGTTCGCGGCCACCGCGATCGGCCTCGCCTGCTTCCTCGACGAGGAGTCCGGCGTCACCCTCTCCGACGTGCTCTCCCGCACCTTCGGGGTCTTCCGGGAGGCGCGTGCCGGGGAGGAGGTGACGTTCGACCCGATCTTCCGGCGCGACACGCCGCTGCCCCGGACCGGCGAACCGCCACTCGAAGTGGTCCGCCGCTACCGGCCCGTCCACAACCTCGGGCACTTCCGGTTCGTCGAGTGCGGGCGGCTGCGCGACGGCGTGCCCGACGGCCGGATCACCCCGTGGGACGAGGTGCGTTTCCCCTTCGACCGCGAGCTGCGGGAGCGGGAGGACCTCGCCGGGGTGACGGTGCGGCGCGGGGCGGGCGAGGGGCCGCTCGTCGAGGAGCGGTACCGGTGCACGGCCGCCGGTACCTTCGAGGTGACGCTCACCTGCCTCGAAGACGGCTGGTCACGCCATTACGATCTCGGCCGGCGCGGCGACGAGCCCGCGGTCCGGGTCTGAGCAGAGAGAGGAACGCCATGCGCCATCCGGTCGTCCCGCCCCGCGAGCTGCCGCTGCCCCCGTTCTACGACGCCGCCCGGGCCGGCTCCTGGGAGCACCGGGCCGATGCCGCGGCGCTCCGGCTCGCGGCCGACGCCTGGCGGCGGGAGCAGGCGCTCGCGCCGGCGGCGCTCTCCGGGATGAACGTCCAGCTCCTCGTGGTCGACGCCCAGCGCGACTTCTGCCTGCCCGCGGGGACGCTCTACGTCGGCGGCCGCTCGGGTAGGGGGGCGGTGGAGGATTCCGACCGGATCGCGCGCTTCATCTACCGGCACCTCGGCTGGCTCACCGAGATCACCTGCACCCTCGACACCCACCACCCGTTCCAGATCTTCTTCCCCTCCTTCTGGGTCGACGCCGCGGGGCAGCCGCTCGCCCCCCACCGGGAGATCCTCGCCGCCGAGGTCGAGAGCGGCGCGGTGCGCCCCGATCCCGACCTCGCCTGGCTCGGCGAAGGGGATCAGAACTGGCTCGCCCGGCAGGCGCTCCACTACTGCCGCGAGCTCGAGCGGCAGGGGAAGTACCGGCTCTACCTCTGGCCGCCGCACTGTCTGGCGGGGAGTGCCGGCCACGGCCTCAACGGGGTGATCGAAGAGGCGCGGCTCTTCTTCTCCTTCGCCCGCCGGGCGCCGGTGCCGCTCGCGGTGAAGGGGGAGCACCCGCTCGTCGAGCACTACTCGGCGCTCGCGCCCGAGGTCTGCAGCCGCCACGACGGCGGCGAGCTGCTCGCCCCCGACACCGCGCTGCGCGACCGGCTCCTCGCGGCCGACCTCCTGCTCGTCGCGGGCGAGGCGTCGAGCCACTGCGTGCGGGCCACGGTGGAGGATCTGCTCGCCGAAGCCGTACGTCGCGACCCGGCGGCGCCGGGGCGGATCTATCTGCTCGAGGACTGCATGTCGGCGGTCGCGGTGCCCGATCCCGGCCGGCCGGGCGCCTTCGTCGCGGATTTCACCGCCGAGGCCGAGGCCGCGCTCGCGCGCTTCGCCGCAGCCGGAGCGCACCGGGTCCGTTCGACCGACCCGGTGGCGAGCTGGCCCGGCTTCGCCGGCTGAAGCGGCCGGCGCCTCAGCGGCTGCGGGCGAACCCCTCGACGACGTAGGTGCCGGCGCGGCGGTCGCGCCGGAGCTTGAGGATGTTGGCGCGCTCGGCGTCCTCGAGCAGGTCGGAGAAGGTCGAGTAGCCGTAGTAGCCCTCGTTGAAGGAGGGCTTCTTCCGCTTCATCGTCTCCTTGATCATCGAGCCCCAGAGCACCGGCTTGTTCTCGCGCATGAGGGCGAGGATCGAGTCGATGAGCAGCGCGAACGCCTCGGCCTTCTTCTTCGGCAGCCCGTCGAGCTGCGGGGCGGCCTGCTGCGAGCGCCAGAGATCCTCGTAGTAGAGGAACTCGTCGCAGTTGTCGACGAGCAGCGCCGAGGAGGAGTTCTTCATCCCGATGCCGATGACCGTCTTGTTGTTCTCCTTCAGCTTCGAGACGAGCGGCGAGAAGTCCGAGTCGCCCGAGACGAGGACGAAGGTGTCGAGGTGCTCCTTGGCGTAGCAGAGGTCCATCGCGTCGACGACCATCTTGATGTCGGCGCTGTTCTTGCCCGAGTAGTACCGCTGCGGGATGTCGATGAGCTCGATCGCCGACTCGTGGAACGCCTTCTTGAACTCGCTGTACCGCTCCCAGTCGGCGTAGGCGCGCTTGACGATGATCTTCCCCTTCTCGAGCAGCCGCTCGAGGACGAGCTCGATGTCGAACTTCTTGACCTCCGAGTCGCGCACCCCGAGGGCGACGTTCTCCAGGTCGCAGAACATCGCGATCTTGTGCTCCTCGACCTCGTCGTGACGGCCCGCGGGGGAGAGCGCCGCCGCGAGCTCGCGGGCGAGCTGCTCGAAGCCGGCGATCATGCCGGCGCTCTCGCCGCCCCGCGTGCTGGGCCGCACCGGCGGGGGCAGCGGCTCGTCGGCGGCGTCGGCCTCGTCGTCGCCCCCCTCGTCGCCCGCGCCCTCGCCGTCGGCCGCCGTGGCGGTGCGGCGGCCGCGGCGGCCGCGGCGGCGCTTCGAGCGGGCGCGCTCGGCCTCGGCGCCCTCCTCGCCGCCGGCGCCGTCCGCGGCGGCTTCCGCCGCCTCCGCGGGCTCGCCGGGCTCCGCGGGCGGTTCCGGCTCGTCCGGCGGGACGGGTTCGGGCTCCACGGTTTCGACTTCCACGACCTCGACGGCAGGGGTATCGGGATCCGGCTCGGCCGGGGGTTCATCGTCGGGATGGCGCAGCCACCAGGGGGTCATCGGGCTCCTCCAGGCTGAGGGGTGGTGGGTCGGGCAGCTCTCCGTCGAGCGTAACACCCCCGGCCCGCCGGCAGGCCGGCCGGGCGCGGGAGCGGGAGGTGGGAGCGGCGGGCGTTCAGCCGTCGGTACCGGCGAAGAGCGCGCCGAGGTCGAGAGCCGGCACCCGGGTGCGGGTCGCGAGCTCGAGATAGGCGGTCGCGAGACGGTCCTTCGTCGCCCCGAGGACGGTGGAGGCGAGGCCGAACGCCTCGGCGAGGCCGGCGGGCTCGATCTCGGCGACGATCGCCGACCAGATCGCCTCCTCGAGGGCGTTGATCGCCGCCTGCACCTCGGCGAGGTCGAAGCCGGCGGCGTGGCGCTGGGCGGCGAGGTCGGCCGCGTACTGCCGCACCGGCGTCAGGTTCCGCTCGGCGATCGCGGCAGTCACGAGGTCGAAGAGGCGGGCGAGCCGGGCGTAGCTCTCCTCGCGCCCGACGCTCTCGTAGGAGCGCAGACGGGCGCGGCAGAGGCCGTCGGAGGCGGCGGCGAGGATCGGCTCACGGCGTTGGCGGAGGAGGTCGGAGAGGTTCATGGCGCACGGTTCCGGACTGGGAAGGGAGTCTACCGCTCCCGGGCCGCCCGGGTGCGCCGGGCCGGGCTAGGATGCCGCCGGAAAGGGGAGCCACGGATGGAGAAGCGGATCGCACTGCTGGTCTCGGGGGCCTCGGGGATGCTCCTGCCCGTCCGCTTCCTCGCGCTCGCCGCCGCGCACCCCGGGGTCGCGCGGCTCCATCTCGTCGTCTCCCGCGGCGCGAGCCGGGTCCTCTTCCACGAGCTCGGCCCGGAGCGCGCGGGCGCCGAGGGGCTCGTCACGGCGGCCGGTCTCGACGCCGCGGCGCGGGCGAAGGTGGTGATCCACCGCGACCACGAGCTCGACGCGCCGCTCTCCTCCGGCTCGTACCGGCTCGCCGGCACCGTCGTGCTGCCGTGCAGCTCGGGGACGCTCGGTGCGCTCGCCACCGGCAGCGCGGCGACGCTCGTCCACCGTGCCGGCGCGGTCGCGCTCAAGGAGCGGTGGCCGCTGCTGCTCGGCTTCCGGGAGACGCCGCTCCACGTCGTCCACCTGGAGAACCTCCGCACCCTCGCCTGGAGCGGGGCGACGATCGTCCCGCCGATCCCCGCCTTCTATCTCGGCGGCGAGGAGCTTCACCGGTTCGTCGACGCCTACAGTCAGCGCCTCTGCGATCACCTCGCGCTCGCCGGCGGCGAGCCGGCGCTCCGCTGGCGGGGAGGCGACGGGAGCCCCGCGGCCGGCTGACCACGCTTGACCCGCGCCGGCGGGGAGGAAAGCATCACCGGTGGTGTCTGTGGCGCGTCAGCTCCTCGCCTGGTACCTCGCCCTCGGCGCCGCCGGAGTGGCGGTCTGGCCGCTCGCGGCGCGCAGCCTCCTGCCGCTGCCCGGCGCCGGCGCCGCCCTCGCCCGCCCGCTCGGCCTGCTCGCCGGCGGGCTCCTCCTCTGGTTCGGCAACGCCACCGGTCTCGCCGGCCGGGGGCGGGGGAGCGCGTGGGCGATCCTCGGCCTCCTCGCGCTCGCAGCCTGGGGAGCCGAAGCGGTCACCGTCCGGCGGCGGGATGGAAGGCGCGCTGCTGGCGGATCCTGGCCGGAGCGGCCGGTCCGCGACTGGCGGCCGTTCCTCGCCGGCGAGCTCCTCTTCGCCGTCGCCTTCGCTCTCTGGGGCGTGGTCCGGGCCTGGATGCCGGCGGCGCGGCACACCGAGCAGGCGACCGACCTGATGCTCCTCCACGCGGTCGCCTCCGGGCGCGGCTTCCCGCCGGAAGATCCGTGGCTCGCCGGCGTTCCGCTCGCCTACCACGATCTCGCGGTCTGGATCGCCCACTGGGTGGCGCGGCTCGCCGGGGTGACTCCGGACGTTGCGTTCAACCTCGTGCAGGCGGGCTCGTTCGCGCTCCTCGTCCATGCGGCCTACGGCCTCGGTGCGGCGCTCTCGCGCCGGGATGGCGTCGCGCCGCGGCGGGCGATCCCGGCCGGGCTCCTCGCCGCCGGGGCGGTGGCGCTCGCGGGGAACCTCGCCTTCTGGGCCGTCCGCGGTGCCGCGCAGTGGTGGTGGGCGGCCTCGCGGGTGGTCGTCGATACCGGCCCCGGGCTGCCCGGAGGGCGGGTGGAGATGATCCACGAGTTCCCGTTCTTCAGCTACCTGCTCGGCGATCCGCACGCCCATGTGCTCGCGATGCCGTTCGCGCTGCTGCTGCTCGGCCTGCTCTGGGCGGCGGCGAGCGGGGAGGGTGGCCGAGGCCTCTGGCCCCTCCTCGCGCTCGGGGGCGGCGCCTTCCTCCTCCTCGATCCGTGGGAGCTGCCGGGCCTCGCCCTGCTCTTCCTGCTCGCGCTCCTCGTGCGCGGCCGCATCCGGGGCCGTTCGTTCGCCGCCTCCTCGCTCCGGGCGTTTGCCGGCGGCGCGACGCTCCTCGGCGCCGGCCTGCTGCTCGTCACGGCCGCGCGCGGGGGCGGGACCGTGCCGCTGCGCGGGCTGCTCCCGAACCTCGAGCATCCGACCGCACTGCTGCCGGGGCTCCTCGTCACCGGGCAGTTCCTCCCGGGCCTCGTCCTGCTGCTCGGGCTCGCGGCGAGGGAGCGGCGCCTCCCGGCAGGGGCGCTCGCCGGCGCCCTCCTCGCGGGGCCCGTGGCGGTCGCGCTCGGGCTCGTGGCGGCGGCGACCGCGACCGGGGTGTCGCTCGCGGCGGTGGCGGCGAGCTGGACGGCGGCGGTGCCGATCGCCCCGCTCCTCGCGGCCCTCGCGGGGCTGGCGTTCCTCCTGCTCGCCGGGGAAGGGGAGCCCATCGGGCCGGGCGGCCGCGAACGGCTCGCCCTCCTCGCCGCGACGGCCGGGCTCGCCCTCCTCGTGGCGCCCGAGGTCGCGCTGCTCCACGACACCTTCGGGCACCGCCTCAACACCGTCTTCAAGCTGAGCTACCAGGCGTGGCCGCTGCTAGCGCTCGCGGCCGTCCGGGGGGCGCTCGGGGCGTGGCGGGCGGGGTGGCGGGCAGCGGCGCTGCTCGCGCTCGGGGGGCTCTTCGCCGGGCTGCCGTACGCGCCGCTCGCGCTCGCCGCCCGGCTCGAAGAACGGCCGCCCGAGTGGAGCCTCGACGCGCTCGCCCACCTGCGGCGGGAGGCGCCGGCGGAGGCGGCCCTGCTCGCCTGGGTGGAGCGGAACGTGCCGCCGGGCACCCGGGTGCTGCAGGCCGAGGGGGAGAGCTACCGCCCGGAGAGCGTCCGCCTGAGCACCGCGACCGGCCGCCCGGCGCTCCTCGGCTGGGTGGGGCACGAGCAGCAGTGGCGGGGCCGGGAGTGGGGGCGGCTCGCGGCGGGGCGCGCCGACGCGATCCGGCGTCTCTACGAGGAGGCCGAGGGAGAGGAGCTCCTCGCGCTGCTTGCCCGGTGGCAGGTCGGCTGCGTCCTCGTCGGGCCCGAGGAGCGGGCGCGGTACCGCCTTCCGGAGAGCCGGGAGGGGGCGCTCGCCGCGGTCCTTCCCGAGGCGTTCGCCGCCGGCGACTGGCGGCTCTTCCGGATGCCGGAGGCGGGGAGCCGATGAGCCGGTGGCGCTGGCTCTGGGGAGCGCTCCTCCTCGCGGTGGCGGTGAGCCGGCTCGCCGGTCTCGGCGACCGGACGGTGAGCCACGACGAGAGCCTCCACGCCTACTTCAGCCACCAGCTCGCCGTCCACGGAACCTATCGGCACGACCCGATGATGCACGGGCCGCTGCTCTTCCACCTCGACGCCGCGGTCTTCACGCTCCTCGGCGCGAACGACGCGACCGCCCGGCTCGTGCCGGCGCTTGCGGGGATCGGCGTGGTCCTCCTCCTCCTCCCTCTCGGACGGTGGCTCGGCCGGGAGGCGGCGCTCGCCGCCGCCGCCCTCGTGGCGCTCTCCCCCTCGCTCCTCTTCTACTCCCGATATCTCCGCAACGACATCTACATCGCGCTCCTCTGTCTCGTCTGGCTGCTCGGCTCCTGGCGCTACCTCGAGCGGCGCGACGGGACGGGGATCGGGCTCGTCGCCGGCGCGCTCGGCCTCGCTCTCGCCACCAAGGAGGTCGCCTTCCTCTTCGGGCTGACGGCCGGGCTCTTCTTCGCGGCGCTCGCCCTCCTCCGGGCGTGGCGAGGTGACGAGCCGCTGCGGCAGGGAGCGGCCGGCGACCTCGCGCTGCTGCTCGCCACCCTCGTCCTGCCGTGGCTCGCGGCGCTGCTCTATCCCCTGCTCGGCTGGGATCCGGTGGCGTACGACGCGCCCGAAGCCGCGTCGCGGGCGCTCCGGAGCGCCGGAGGGTTGGCGCTCGTCGCCGTGGTGACGGCCGCGCTCTGGCTCCGGGGGCGGCAGCGCGCCGCCGGGCTCACCTTCGCCCGCTGGTCGGTGGCAGCGGCGGCGGTCTGGGGAGGGGCCGGACTCCTCTTCACCACCTTCGGGACGAACTTCCCGAGAGGTCTCGTGAGCGGCTACGTCGGCAGCCTCGGCTACTGGCTGGCGCAGCAGCCGGTCGAGCGGGGCGGCCAGCCGTGGTTCTACTACCTCCTCACCGGCGGGCTCTACGAGCCGCTGCCGCTCCTCCTCGCGGCGGCGGGCGGGGGAGCGATCCTCCGCCGGCGGTGGCGGCGGCGAGCCGGGGGCGAGGGCGACCTCTCCGAGCTGCTCCTCGATTTCCTCCTCTGGTGGTTCGTCGCAAGCGCGCTCCTCTACTCGGCCGCCGGCGAGCGGATGCCGTGGCTGCTCGTGCACATCGCGCTGCCCGCCTCTCTCGTCGGCGGCTGGACGGTCGCGCGATGGGCGGAGCGGTGCGCGGGACGACGCTGGCGCCGCGCGCTCGGCGCCGCTCTCCTCGCCCTCGCGCTGCTCGCGACCGCCGGGCAGGCGGGGCGGCTGGCGTTCCTCGACTACGACCTGCCCACCGAGCTGCTCGTCTACGCCCACGGCACCCCGGAGCTGCGGACGGTGGAGCGGGAGCTCACGGCCCGGGCCTCCCGCCTGCCGCCCGGCGAGCGACTGCTCGTCGCCCACGACGGGGTGGCGAGCTGGCCGCTCCTCTGGTACCTCCGCGATCACGACGCGCGGTACCTCCCCGATGGGCTCGAGCCCGAGCTCGCCGCTGCGGCCGATGTGGTCGTCCTCGGCCCGGAGGGGAGCCGGGCGGCCTGGCCGCTGCTCGCCCGCGGATTCGACGCACGGCCGTTCCGCTCGGTCTGGTGGCCGCTCGAGGGATACCGCACCGCCGGGCTGAGCGAGGTGAAGAGCCTCTGGACCGACCCGGCCGCGCGCCGGGCGGCGCTCTCCTACCTTCTTCGGCGGCGGGTGCCGGGGGTCGAGCTCGCGGACTGGCCGCTCCGGCAGGACCTGCGGCTCCACCTGCGGCGGCCTGGAAGCTCAGAAACGCCGGTGCCGCTCCACTCTCCCCCGCCGGTCGCGATCCTGACCCCGGTCTTCGCGGGCGATCCCGGCAGCGCCGCCGAGGCGGTGGCGGCGGGCTGCGGCGGCCGCCTCGTGGCGAGCGAGCCGCGCGCCGGGCAGGCGGCGGCAATCGCGACCTCTCTCGCGGCGGCCTGGTGGCCGCTCCCGGCGCTCACCGCCGCGCCGGTGGCGCTCGCCTGCCGGGCGGACGGGCGGCTCGCGGTGGCGGCCGGCGGCGAGCTGCTCCTCTACGGCGCGGACGGCGCGCTCGCGACCCGCGCCGCCGCGCCCGGCCTCGGGGCGCTCGCTCCGGCCGCCGGCGGCGGCTGGTGGGGGGCGGACGCGACGGCGTGGCGGC
The DNA here is from genome assembly GCA_012521815.1 of Acidobacteriota bacterium. Classification (GTDB taxonomy): domain Bacteria; phylum Acidobacteriota; class Thermoanaerobaculia; order Multivoradales; family JAGPDF01; genus JAAYLR01. The sequence goes on along the minus strand of JAAYLR010000097.1, from coordinate 2,301 downwards.
TCTGCCGGTTCGATGAAGCCGGGAACCGGCAGGGCTGCCGGCAGCTTCCCTTCCCTCCGGAGGCACTCGCGACCGGTGCGGACGGCGAGCTCTGGCTGGCCGACCGGATCCACCGGCGGCTCGTGCGGTTCGCTCCCGGCGAAGCGGACGAGCGGACCGTCCCGGTGGCGGCCTGGGAGGGGGAGGCCGGCCGTCCGGGCCTCGCGGCGGCTTCGGGGCATCTCTTCGTCTCCGATCCGGCCGGCCGGCGGCTGCTCATCCTCTCGGCGGCCGGCGAGCTGCTCGGGGCGCTCGACCCGCGCGACGCCGCGGGGGAGCCGCTCTTCTTCCGGCCCGTGGGGGTCGCGGTCGATCCGGACCGCGACCGGCTCTGGGTGGCCGATCCCGGCGTGCGGCGGCTCTACGGCTTCTCGCTTGCCGCCCTCGTCTCCCCGCCCGCCGAGCCGAGCCGGACCGGATCGGAGAGGTAGGCGCCGGCGTTGACCCGTTCCGGGTCGCGCAGCGTGACCTCCTCGCCCACCCCGAGCAGCCGCTCGACGAGCTCGACCCCCTGCATGAAGGCGTGATCCTGGTTGGCGACCTCGTACTTCCAGGCGCCGAACCGCCCCCGGGAGTGGATCCCGAGCCGATCGAAGCCGCCGAGCAGCGGTTCGACCACCGCGTCGCGGCCGCGGAACGGGGTCGGGTAGCCGTGCTCCTCCCGGTGCTGCCAGAGGCTCACGACCTCGGTTTCGTCGGGCAGGAGGCCGTCGGCGCGGAGCGCGGCGACCACCGCGCCGCCGAGCTCGCGGGCGGCGACCGGGCAGTGTGGGCTCTCACAGACCTCGGCCATCAGCGACCAGTACCCCTCCCCCGCCGGTACGTGGTGCGGGGAGTAGTTCGAGAAGACGGTCACCCGGTAGTACGGGCTCGTGGCCGCGGGGAAGTAGAGCCAGCCGACGCCGGCGAGCGCCGCCGGCCGCGGGCCGCGCAGGCCGACGCCGACGACGTGGACCGAGCTGTGGCGGAGCCGCCCGGCGAGCTCGCGGGTCGCCTCGGGGAGCCCCGTGGTCATCGCCGCGAGGCGGTCGAGCGGGAGGGTCGAGATCAGCCGCTCCCAGCCAATCCGCTCACCGGAGGCGAGCGTGAGGGTGCGCTCGGTCGCCTGGACCCGGACGGCGGGAGCGCGATAACGGAGACGTGCTGCCGGCAGGAGCGCGGCCACGGCGGTCCAGATCGCGCCGGTCCCGCCCCGCTCGGGGAAGCGGAAGGTCCGGTTCGGCCCCCAGTCGGCGTCGTCCACGCCGGCGGCGAGCTGCCGGCGCAGCCGGGCGAGGTCGGGGAGCGCGACGCGTTCGCCGATCCAGCTCCAGCCGAGCTCCCGCAGCGGGTAGCCCCAGACCTTCTCGTTGTACGGCTCGAAGAAGAGGGCCGCGAGCCCCTCGCCGAACGTCCCGAGCACCCACTCGTGAAAATCGGCTGGCACCTTGCGGGGGGAGGTATGGGCGGCCTGCTCGAGGCCGGCGAGGGCGCGTTCGCGGGCCGCGGGCGGGAGGCGGTGGAGGTTGTGCTGGAGCGGATACGGGATCAGCTCGCCGTCGAGCCAGACCCCGGCCCGGCGGCGGTGGTGGAGCCAGCGGTCGCCGAGCGCCCGGTCGAGCACCGCGTCGTAGTAGCCGTAATGGCTGAACTGGACGTGCCCGCCGCAATCCCAGGTGAACCCGCGCGGGTCGACCCAGCTCGCCGCGAGCCCGCCGGGTCCCTCCCGGGCCTCGCAGAGGAGCCAGTCGTCGTGGCCGAGCTCGTGGAGCCGGTACGCCGCGCCGAGCCCGGCGGGGCCGGCGCCGAGGATCACGATCCGGCCGGGACCCCTCACGCCGCGCGCAGCACCCGCCGGAGGCGGAGGAGCTCGCCCGTCGCCGCGGTGGCGAGCCGGACCACTCGCGCCGGTCCGAGCGAGCTCTGTCCGGCCCGGCGGCCCACATGCGGTACGGGAACCTCCCGCAGAGTGAGACCGCGGGCCACCGCGAGGGCGGCGAGGGTGACGTTCGGCACCGCCGCGTCCGCGTCGAGGAGGGTGAAGAGGGGAGCGCAGGCGGCGGCCCGCAGGAGCCGGAACGGACAGTTGACGTCGGCCGGGGCGCTGCCGGCGAGGAGCCGTACCGCCTGCCGGGCGCCGGCGGTCAGGAGGCGGCGGGAGAGGGGCTGGGTCCGGCCCTGGCGGCTGCCGAGCACCATGTCGGCCCCCTCGCGCGCCCGCCAGAGGTCGGGGAAGGCGGCGGCCGGGATCTCGCCGTCGCCGTCGGCCTGGGCGATCCACGC
>JAAYLR010000096.1 GCA_012521815.1 Acidobacteriota bacterium | reverse complement strand
GCCGCGGTGACGATCGTCAAGGAGGGGGATCCGACCCAGGACGCCTACCTCGTCGAGCGCGGCCGGGTGCGCATCCAGCGCGACACCCCCTACGGGAAGTTCACCCTCGCCCGGCTCGGCGCCGGGGACATCTTCGGCGAGACTGCTTTCGTCGATACCGTCGCGCGCTCGAGCGACGCTTTCGGCGACACCCCGACCGAGCTGCTGATCCTCAACCCCGTCGCCGCCAGCGCCCTCATCGCGCGCGACCAGCGGCTGGCGCTCGCCCTCTACTGGACCTTCTGGAAGAGCCTCTCGAGCAAGCTGCGGCAGACGAACGAACGCCTCACCCGCTTCTTCGCCCACGCGACCCCCCGTCCCACCCGGCCGGCCGAGGCCAAGCCGCTCGACAACGCCGGTTTCCATGTCGGCCTCGACGCCAAGCAGAGCCTCTTCCGCGAGCAGCGCCTCTCCTCGCTCGAGATCAACCTCCTCGCCACGCTCTCCCGGGAGCGGCGGCTCGCGCCGGGCGAGGTCCTCTTCCGCGAGGGAGATGCCGGCGACGAGATGTACATCCTCCTCTCCGGGCGGGTGATGATCAGCAAGTACATCCCCGGCGCCGGCGAGGAGGCGCTCGCCTTCCTCGAGCGGGGCGACTTCTTCGGCGAGATGGCGCTGATCGACAACCAGCCGCGCTCGGCCGACGCCCGGGCCCACGACGGCGAAGCGGTCGTGCTGGGGATCCCGCGCGGGATCGTGGACGACCTCCTCGATCCGAAGAAGGTCTCCTCGCTGCGGCTCCTCAAGCTGCTCGCAAGCCTGCTGAGCAAGCGGCTGCGCGAGCTCGACGACAAGATCGTCGGCTGGTTCATCCTCGCGGGCGGCGCCGGCGCGCTCCCGCCCGAAGTCCAGGCCGACTGACCTCCGGCGCGGCCCCGAGGGCGAGGGCCTTGCGCGCCACCGCCCCGAGCGGCCACGCGCGCGCCTCCTCCGGCAGCAGCCAGGCGGCCTCCGGGCCCTCGGCCACGCCTTCGGCTTCCCAGGACGCGCGGTGCACGGCGATCTCCAGGAGGCGGGTGGTGATCGCGTGCCGGAACGAGCCCAACCGGGGGCCGAGCCGGAAGCGGCCGCCGTACCGCGCGGCGAGTGCGCTCCCGGCCGCCCCCGGATCACCGGGTACGCCCGGCAGCTCCCAGAGGCCGGCGAGCTGCCGCTCGCTCTCGGCGCGCCGGAAGAGGAGCACCCGGCCATCCCGCTCGACCAGGGCCACCACCCACCGCTCCCGGCGCGAGAGGGGGCGCGGCGCCCGGCGGGGGATCTTGGCGATGCGGCCACGCTGGTGGGCGATACAGGAGGTGGCCAGCGGACAGATCTCGCAGCGCGGCGCCGCCGGCCGGCAGAGGGTGGCGCCGAGCTCCATCAGCGCCTGGTTCGACCTCCCCGGCGCGGCGGGGTCGAGCAGCGCGGCGGCGGCCGCCGCAATCGCCCGGCGGGACGCGGCCCTCTCGACCGCCTCCTCCCAGCCGAGCAGCCGCGCGATTACCCGTACCGCGTTGCCGTCGATCGCGGCCACCGGTTCGCCGAAGGCGATGCTCGCCACCGCGGCCGCGGTGTACGGACCGACACCGGGCAGCCGCGCGAGCCCGGCGGCCGTGGCAGGAAAACCGTTCTCCGCGATCTCGCGGGCCGCGGCGTGGAGCTGCCGGGCCCGCCGGTAGTAGCCGAGCCCGCTCCAGAGGGCGAGGACCTCCTCCTCTCCGGCCGCGGCCAGCGCCTGGACGGTCGGAAAGCGCTCGAGAAAGCGGTGGTAGTACGGCAGCGCGGCCGTCACCCGCGTCTGCTGGAGCATCAGCTCCGAGACGAGCACAGGGTACGGATCGCGGGTGCGGCGCCAGGGCAGATCCCGCTGCGCGCGTTCGTACCAGGCGGCGAGGGCGGTCCGGATGGCGGCGGCTTCGGCGTGGGTCATCCGATCCCGGTGAAAAGGAAAAACCCCGGCAGGTGGTGCCGGGGGAGGTCCCGATCTTGGGTGGGTCGTCTGTGGCTCAACCCCTGTGGTTTAGGGGACTTTGGCAGGACATGTCAAGAGGGGTGGAGACCCTGAGGGTCTCGATTCCTGGGGTGGGACAAGTGTATGGAAGCGGGACCTCCCCACGTACCAGATGAATGCTGTTGAACCATACAGCAAGCCGTGTGCCACGTCAAGCACCCTGGCCGGCTCTCCCGCCGCCAGGAGCTCGAAGCACCGGCGAACTCTCTTTGTTTTCATTGTTTATCACCCATCACTCCGGTTGGCATCCCTCTTCTCCGGCAGCCCTTCCGGTCCCGTTTTGAAACGCCATGGTTCAATCTGGCACGGTGGCCGCGCGGACCGCCGTACCGGGCGGCGGCCGGCGGCGGGCATGGTATGCTGCGCCTCCCCGCCGCATCGGCGGCCGCCCCGGGCCGGGCGGACCGAGCTTTTCCACAGCCTGTGGAAACCTTGTGGAAGCCGGCCCCGAGACGATGACCGAAGCTCCCTGGATCGAACTGCGCGAACGGCTCGCCCGCGAGCTCGGCCCCGAACCGTACGAGACCTGGCTGGTGCCGCTCGGCGGCCGCGTCGAAGCGGATCGTCTCGTCCTGTCCGCGCCCACGGCCCGCTTCCGTCACGCGCTCGAGGAGGCCCTCCTCGGACGGATCACCGAGGCGTGGCGCGACGAGCGGGGGGACGGCGCCGAGGTGGTGATCGAGGTCGAGGAGCGCCAGCGGATGGCGGAGGCGCCGACGTCGCCAGCGCTGCCGCTCAACCCGCGCTACCTCTTCGAGACGTTCGTCGTGGGCAGCTCGAACCAGTTCGCCCATGCCGCGGCGCGGGCGGTGGCCGAGAGCCCCGCGCGCAGCTACAACCCGCTCTTCCTCTACGGCGGCGTGGGCCTCGGCAAGACCCATCTCCTCCACGCCATCGGCCACCAGATCGAGCGGCGTCACGCCGGACTCCGGATCGGCTACCAGACCGCCGAGCAGTTCGTCAACGACCTGATCGCCTCGATCCGTCACAACCGGATGCCCGAGTTCCGCGAGCGGCAGCGCAACATCGACGTGCTGCTCGTCGACGACGTCCAGTTCCTCGCCGGCAAGGAGCGGACCCAGGAGGAGTTCTTCCACACCTTCAACACCCTCTACAGCAGCCAGAAGCAGATCATCCTCTCCTCCGATTCGCCGCCCCGCAACATCCCCGCGCTCGAGGAACGGCTGCGCTCCCGCTTCGAGTGGGGCCTGATCGCCGACATCCAGCCGCCCGATCTCGAGACGAAGATCGCGATCCTGCGCCGCAAGGCGGAGCTCGAGGGCGTCTACCTGCCCGACGACGTCGCGCTGTTCGTCGCCAACCAGGTGCGCGCCAACATCCGCGAGCTCGAAGGGCTGCTCAACCGCGTGGTCGCCTTCTCCTCGCTCACCGGCCGCCCCCTCTCCCTCGACCTCGCCCGGGAGACCCTGCGCGACATCCTCGACGAGCGGGGCCGGCGCGCTTCGGCGCCGGAGGTGATCAAGTTCGTGGCCCGCCATTACGGGCTCAAGGTGAGCGAGATCAAGAGCCGTTCGAACGCCAAGCAGTTCGCCTTCCCGCGCCAGGTCGCGATGTATCTCTGCAAGCAGCTGACCGACCTCTCCTACCCCGAGATCGGCCGGCAGTTCAACGACAAGCATCACTCGACCGTCATCTACTCGGTCGAGAAGATCGCCGCACTGCGCAAGAGCGACCCCGAGCTCGACCGGGTCCTCGATACGCTCGTCAAGCACTTCGCCTGATTTCCACAGCGCCCCGTTCCGGGCTGTGGACCACCGGCGGATTTCCCGCCCCGCCCCCGTTTTCCGCCGCGGCTCCACAACCCTTTTCCACCGCTCGCGGAGACGCGTGTCCCCGGCTCGGCACCGGCTCGCGCCGTTTTCCGCACCGCCGCGCGAACCGGCGACTACGGCTGCTTGGTTTGCGCTATATTCCTCTCTCGCAGTCCTAGGAGACCCGCGATGGAGATCCGTCTCAAGCGCAGCGAGTTCCTCACCGAGCTTGCCCCGATGCAGGGGATCGTCGAGCGGCGAACCACCATTCCGGTCCTCTCGCACCTGCTGCTCACGGTTCGTGGCGACCGGCTCTACCTCGCCGCCACCGACCTCGACGTCTCGCTGACCTCCTGGGTCGGCGGGGAGGTGGCGCGGGAAGGGGCGATCGCGGTGCAGGCGAAGAAGTTCCTCGAGATCGTCCGGGCCGCCGCCACCGAGGAGGTGCAGCTCGTCCAGGAGGAGGAGCGGTCGCTCGCGATCTCCTTCGGCACCGCCCGCTTCCGGATCCACGGGCTGCCGGCGACCGACTTTCCGACGCTCGCGACCGTCGCGCCGCGGACCGAGGTCGAGATTCCCCTGCCACGTTTCCGGCGTTTCGTCTCCAAGGTCCTCTTCGCGGTTTCGAGCGAGGAGGCGCGCTTCCAGCTCTCCGGGGCGCTCGTCCACCTCAAGGACGGGAAGGTCGAGATGGTGGCCACCGACGGCCATCGCCTCGCCCTCATCGAGAGGGCGGTGAGCGGCGCGAAGGGCGAGGACAGCGTGCTCGTGCCGCGCAAGGCGCTCCAGGAGCTGCTCCGGTTCGAGGGCGAAGAGCAGCTCGTCTTCCGGCGCGGGGAGCACCACCTGGCGTTCGTCTCCGGCCGCCGGGAGCTCGTCTGCCGGATTCTCGAGGGGACCTTCCCCGACTACGAGCGGGTGATCGCCAAGCAGAACGACAAGAAGGTCGTCGTCGACCGCCGCGGCCTCGCGGAGATGGTGCAGCGGATCGCGCTGATCACCGGCGACCGCGCCCGCGGAGTTCGCCTGGCCTTCGCCCCCGGCGAGATCACCGTCTCGGCCGCGAACCCGGACCTCGGCGAGGCGAGCGAGACGCTCGCCTGCGAGTACGAGGGGGAGGCGCTGCGCATCGGTCTCAACCCGGACTACCTCGGCCAGTTCCTCGCCGCGCTCGAGACCGAGAAGGTCCTCTTCGAGCTCAAGGACGAGAACAGCCAGTGTCTTGGCTCGCCGATCGGCGGCGAGGACGACCGGTATCTCTGCGTGATCATGCCGATGCGGATCTGAGCCGCCGGCCCACTCACCCCGCCAACGCTTGCTCGTCCGGCTCGCGCTCCGCGATTTCCGCAACGTCGAGCGGACGAGCTGGTCTCCCGGTTCCGGAACCCAGCTGCTGCTCGGAGGCAACGGCGCGGGGAAGACCACGCTGCTCGAAGCGGTATATCTCCTCACCACCACCCGCAGCTTCCGGACCGCGCAGCTCGCCGACTGCTGCCGCAACGGGCAGAGCGCCTTCCACCTGCGCGGCGAGTTCGGCGCGCCGCCGCGCCGACTCGAGCTCGGCTGGAGCGCAGCGGGGCCGCGCCATCGCGCGGTCGACGGCATCGAGATCCCGCTCGCCGAGCACGTCGCCGTCCAGCCGGTGCTCGCCTGGACGCG
>JAAYLR010000095.1 GCA_012521815.1 Acidobacteriota bacterium | reverse complement strand
TGGCTCCCCAGGTCCTGATCGATCTGGTAGCGGAACCGCCGCCCCACGGCCGGGGTGCGGATCAGCGTCAGGCGCAGGGTGCCAGGGTCGGGATGGTCGAGCCCGCGCGGGCCCGGGAAGAGGAGAGCGAGGCCCTCGCCCTTCGGCCGGCGCGACGAGAGGTCGGCCCAGGCCTGCGCCGGGACCTCGTAGAGGTTCGGAAGCGCCGGGCCCCGCTCGACGGCGGCGAGCCCGCTCCAGAAGGTCGCCCGGCCGTCCTGCCAGGCCGGCTGCAGGGTGAGCTTGAGGAGACGCCCGCGATGCCACCAGTCGATCCCGAGCAGGAGCTCCAGTCGCCGGCGCGAGCCGGCGGCGGCGAGGCGGTACTCCTGACGGATCCGGGTGCGGCCACGCCGTCGCTCCACGCGGAGCGCCGCGCGCACCGGCCCCGTTTCGGTGGCTACGGCAGGTGTCAGGAGGGGGAGCGTTTCGCCTGCGGCCCGCAGGTCGTCGTAGAGGATCTCCCAGGCCGGGAAACGACGGGAGCGGTCGGGAAGGAGCTCGAAGCGGAGCGGGGCGGCGAGCAGCTCCCGGCCGTCGAGAGAGAGACCGGCCAGATTGCCCTCCTCGTCGAGCCGGGCGTGGAGGCGGCCGTTGTCGAGAGCCAATCCATCGGCCCGTGCGACCGGGCCGATCGGCTCCGTCTCGCCCGGTTCGAGAGACCAGACGGAGAAGGAGAGAGGCGGCAGGCGGGGCGCCACGAGCAGCCTCGGGCCGGAAGCGGCCGGGCCGAGCTCCTGCACGGGGGAGATCTCTCCCGTCGGACCCACGAGCCGCCAGCCTCCGTTTCCCGCCGGCAGTTCCGGGAGCGTCAGCTCGACCGGCTCTTCCACCTGGACCGGATGAGGGTTGAAGAAGACGAGCGGCTGGCCCGGGACGCGGGTGTCGAGATCGCGGCAGGCCGCTGCGGCGGCGTGGCCGAGCACGGCTCGCTGCCGCGCGAGCGCGAGGTGCTGGTCCCGCCAGGCAATCCGGTTGGCCGCGGGGACCGCGGTGCCGCAGAGGGTGTCGTGCATCTGGTGCGGGAGGAAGCCCTGCCACGCCGCGGCGAGCTGCGAGCCGGGGTGGGGGAGCCCGGCCGTCGCCGCCGCCACTGCGCTCGCTCGCTCCGCGAGGTCGCCGAGGCGCTCGCAGGCGCTGTTCCACCGCTTGATCGCCCGCTGCGAGGTGTAGCCGCCGGTGGCGTGGACGGCGAGGAGCAGCTCACCCCGGTAGCGGGGGAGCCGGGTGCGCTCCTCGGCCGACAGATCCCGCTGGATCTGTTCCGAGGCGGCAGGAACGACGTGGACCGGCCCGCTCCCGGTGGCTGAGGCCTCGAGCTGGCGGAGCGTCGCCGCCGGCAGCGCGCCCCCCCGGTCGCCGATCCCGGTGTAGAGGAGCGCCACCTCGGGCTGGCCCGCTTCCCGGAGGGCGCGAAGCTTCCGGATCCACTCCGGATCGTTGTCGAGGGGGTGGGTCACCGGTTCGCCGTAGCCGCCGGGGTCGAGTGCGGCGACGAGCTCCGAGCCGTCCGGTCCTTCCCAGATCCCGAACGGGAACGGGATCGGCGCCGCAGCCCGCAGCTGCTCCCGGAGGCGGAGCTTCTGCGTCGAGAAGCCGGGGACTCCGGCGTGCGCGGCGACCGTCGGCAGGTGGACGGGGAAGCCGAAGCAGTCGGGGAGGAAGAGATCACCCGACCGCCGTCCGAAGGCGTCAACGAAGAGGCGCTGCCCGTGGAGGATCTGCCGCAGGAGCGACTCGGGGGAGGGGAGCACGCAGTCCATCGCCTCCCAGGCGGCGCCCGCCGGATACCAGCGGCCGGCGGCCACGGCCTCGGCCACGGCGGCGAAGAGCTCCGGCTCGTGCTCGCGCAGGAGGCGGTACCGGAACGCCCCTTCGAAGCTGAGCACGAACCGGGGGAAGTCACGGAACGCCTGCCGGTTCTCCCGGACCGTCCGGGGGAGGAACTCCCGGATGGTACGTGCGAGCGTCCACCGCCACTGCGTGTCGAGATGCGAGACGGCGACCACGTAGAGCGTGGGGCGGGGAGGCTGCGGAGTGTTCGGTGCGGGCATCGCGAATCGGAGCGGACGCGGGCCGATGATAGACTCCGCGCCGCTTTGCGGGAACCCGAGCGAGAGAGCCCGGCTGCGGCACCCCCGGCCGCCCCGGCCCGCCGCGGCGGGGCGATCTCGGTCGCGGCCGGTATCTTCTCGAGCCGGCTCGCCGGGTTCATCCGCCAGCGTCTCCTCGGGCATTTCCTCGGCATCGGCCCCCACGCCGACGTGGTGGCCTTCGCGCTCCGCGCGCCGAACTTCCTGCAGAACCTCCTCGGCGACCAGGCGCTCTCCGCGGCGTTCATCCCGTACTACAGCCGGCTCGTGCGGGAGGGCAGGGCGGAGGAGGCCGGGCGGTTCGCCGGCGCGATCCTCGGGCTCCTCCTCGCGGTCGCAGGCGGGATCGTCCTCGTCGGCCTGCTCCTCGCCCGTTTCTTCGTCGCGCTCTTCTCCCCGGGCTTCCTCGCCGACCGGGAGGCAGTTGCCGAGGGGCTGCTCACCCTCGATCGCGCCGCCCTCGCCGTGACCGCGGTGCGCTGGACCTTCCCGGGGATCGCCCTCCTGCTGCTCGCTTCCTGGGCCCTCGCGATCCTCAACAGCCACCGCCGCTTCTTCCTCCCGTACTTCGCCCCGGTGTTCTGGAACGCCGCCATCGTGGCGGGAGCGGCCTGGGGAGCGATGGCAGGTGGCGTGGGGGGACCGGCAGGGGCGGGCGAGTTCGAACGGATCGTGCTTGCGATCTGCGTCGGGGCGCTCGGCGGCGGAGCGCTGCAGTTTCTCGTGCAGCTGCCCGCCGTGGCGCGGGAGCTGCGCGGTTTCCGCCTCTCGTTCGGGCGGGGGATGGCCGAGGTGCGGGCGGCGGTCCGGGCGTTCGGCCCGGTGCTCGCCGGCCGGGGCGTCGTCCAGCTCTCCTCCTGGCTCGATCTGATCCTCGCCTCCTTCCTCCTCCCCGGCGCGCTCTCGGCCCTCGCTCCGGCCCAGATGCTCTACCTGCTTCCGGTGAGCCTCTTCGGGGTCTCGGCGGCCGCGGCGGCGCTGCCGGAGATGGCCTCGGCGTCCACGAGCGAGCCGCGCGAGCTCACCTCCCATCTCGACGCGGCCCTCTCCGGGGTGGCGGTCTTCGCCCTGCCGGCGACCGCGGCTTTCCTCGCCTTCCCGCGGCTGGTGGTCGGCGCCTTCTTCCGGTCCGGGCGGTTCGGCGAGCCGGAGACCCTCCAGGTCGGCGCCGTGCTCCTCGTGCTCGCCTGCGGCCTGCCGGCGGCGACCCTCTCGCGCTCGCTCCAGAACGCCTTCTACGCGCTGCGCGACACCCGATGGCCGGCGCTGGTCGCGGCGGTCCGGGTCGCGGCCGGAGCCGCACTGGCGGTCCCGCTCATGCTCTGGTTCGACCGGTTCCCGGTCCCCGGCTCTGCTGATACCACCCTCCGGCTAGGTGCCGCCGGCCTCGCGGCCGGCGCGGCCGTGGGCGCCTGGGTCGAGCTGCTCGGGCTCGCCGGGCGGCTGCGGCGCCGCCTTCCCATCTGGAAGCCTCCTTTCGGGGTCCTGCTGCGCACCGCGCTGCTGGCCGCGGTGGCGCTCATCCCCGCCTGGCTCCTCGCGCGGGCGCTGCCCGCCGGGCTCCACGTCGTCGTGCGCGCCGGCCTCGTCCTCTCCCTCTACGGCGCGGGCTACCTCGGCCTCTCGCTCCGGGCCGGGGCGCCCGTGGCGCGCCGCGTCCTGCGGCGGCTGTATCCTTGGGAGCGCAACCGCGGGGAGGGAGGAGGATGAACCACCTCGTCGAGATCGCGCTCGGGATCGGCCTGGCGGCGGCCACCGGGTTCCGGGTCTTCATCCCGCTCCTGCTGGTCGGTCTCGCGGCGCGCTTCGAGGTGCTCACGCTCACCGATGGCTTCGCCTGGCTCGGCAGCACGCCGGCGCTCGTCATCCTGGGCACCGCCTGCCTGCTGGAGCTCGCGGGCTACTACCTCCCCTGGGTCGACAACCTCCTCGACACGATCGCCACGCCCGCCGCGATCGTCGCGGGCGTCCTGGTGAGCGCCGCGGTGCTGAGCGACTTCGCACCCGAGCTGCGCTGGACCCTCGCCGTCATCGCCGGCGGCGGCGCCGCTGGCCTGATCCAGGGCTCCACGGTCGCGGCCCGGCAGGCGTCGTCGCTCGCCACCCTCGGGATCGGCAACTTCGTCCTCGCGACCGCGGAGGCGCTGCTCTCCTTTTTCGTGACGGTGCTCGCGATCCTGCTGCCCCTCTTCCTGCTCCTCCTGCTCGGCGCCTTCCTCCTCTGGCGCCTTCATCGCCGGCTCCGGGCGGCCGCATGAGACGTCTGCGCGCCGCCGGCCTGGTGCTCGCGGGCGCGTCGCTTCTGAGCAGCTGCGCCGCGACCAGCGCCCGCATCCCCACCCTCGCCGAGCGAACGGCGGAACAGCTCCGGCAACGGGGAGTGGATCCGACGGCGGCGGCGATCCCCTTCGCGATCACTCCGGAGATGCACACCTGGCTCTTCGCGCGGGTCGGGAGAGGCGGGGGCGCGCAGGAGCGGCTCAGCTCGCTGCTGCGTTCGCTCCTCGGGAAAGACGGGGTCCGTCTCGTCTACGAGAGCGGCTACACCGGCACCGCCGAGGAGGTCTTCCGGAGCGGCCGGGCGAACTGTCTCTCGTTCGCCCATCTCTTCGTCGGCATGGCCCGGGAGCTCGGGATGCCCGTCTACTTCCTGCGCGTGCAGCAGGTGACGAGCTTCGCGAAGGAAGGGGATCTGATCGTCGCCTCGGGGCACATCACCGCCGGCTACGGCCCGCCCAACGACCGGAGGGTCCTCGAGTTCACCGAGCAGCCGCTCGGGCCGTACCACGGGCTCGAGGAGATCTCGGATCTGACCGCGGTCGCCCTCTTCCATTCGAATCGCGGCGCCGAGCTGCTGCGCCAGGGAGAACTTTCCGAAGCGCGTCGGTGGCTGGAGCTGGCGGCCCGGATCGATCCCGACCTGCCCGACGCCTGGGTCAATCTCGGCGTGGTGCGCCGCCGGTTGCGTGATCTCGCCGGCGCGGAAGCCGCCTACCGGCGGGCACTGGAGGCCGATCCCACGACCTTTGCCGCCTACCAGAACCTCGCCTCCCTCCTCCAGTTCCTGGGCCGGACCCGCGAGGTCCAGGAGCTGCTCGAGCTGCTCGACCGGAACCGGAACCGGAGCCGCAACCCGTTCAGCTACCTCGCTCTCGGCGATCTGAGCCTGCGGGAGGGGCGCCTCGACGAGGCCGAGCGGTTCTACCGGCGAGCGCTTCGGCTCGACTCCTCGCAGGCCGAAACCCAGGCCGCGCTCGGTGAGCTGGCGCTCGCCCGCGGCCGGGAGCGGGAGGCCCGGCAGCATCTGCGCAAGGCAGTCAGGCTCGACGCCGGACACCCGCGCGTGGTCCGCCTCGCCCAGCGGCTGTCCGCGAAGCTCCCGCCGGCCACTGCACGGCCCTGAACGGCAGCGGTACCGGCGCGCTCCGGGACCGCCTCCTCTCTTCTTCGTTCCCGAGCCGTTGGGAGCGCGGGCGAAACCGTGACCACTCCGTGGCGTAGGGGAGGTAGGCCCGTCGCGGGCGAGGAGAGGAGCCATGAGCCGACCGACCAAGATCGTTGCCTCCATCCTGGTGCTTGCCGTCGCCGGCGGGAGCGCCGTTCTCTACAGCCGGCGTGCCGGCGCCGGGGCGAACGGCCTGCCGACGGTCCGGGTCGAACCCGGAACCATCGTCAAGAAAGCGCTCGCGATGGGGCAGATCGTCCCGGCCCAGGAGATCCAGGTGAAGTCGCAGATCTCCGGCATCGTGGCCACCTGCTTCGTCGAGGTCGGCGCCCGGGTGGAAGCGGGGCAGCCGCTCTTCGCGATCAGTCCCGACCCGACCCCGCTCGAGCTCGCCGAGGCCGAGCGCCGGGTCGAGCTCGCCGAGGTCGCCTACGCGCAGGCGGAGACCGATCTCGGCCGCAGCCGGAGCCTCTGGAGCGAGGGGATCCTCGCCCGCGAGCGCTTCGACACGGATCAGAAGGCGTTCGAACGGGCGCGGATCGCGCTGGCCCAGGAGCGCGACCGGCTGGCCCTGCTCAAGGAGGGCCGGATCCGCCGCCCGCAGGGAGGGGTGGATTCGGTCATCCGGGCCTCGGCGGCGGGCACCGTGCTGGAGAGGCGGGTGAACCCGGGCGATCCCGTCGTGCCCCTGACCTCCTTCCAGGAGGGGACCGTGCTCATGACGCTCGCTGACATGAGCACGCTCCTCTTCCGGGGCACGGTCGACGAGATCGACATCGGCAAGCTCGAGGAGGGGATGCCGGCGCGGATCCAGGTCGGCGCACTGCCGGGCCAGGTGGTGCCGGCGCGGCTCGCCCGGATCGCCCCGAAGGCGCGTGAGCGCGAGGGCGCGACGGTGTTCGACGTCGAGCTCGAGCTGGAGGAACCCGGAGAGGTCACCCTTCGGGCCGGCTACTCGGCCAACGCCGAGATCGTGATCGCGGAGAAGACGGGCGTGCTGCGGCTCGCCGAGCGCCTCGTCACCTTCGACGACGGCCGGGCGTTCGTCGAGATCCCGGCGGCTGAGCCGAAGGATGAGCCGGTGCGCCGGGAGATCGAGACCGGACTCTCCGACGGTCTCCAGGTCGAGGTCGTGGCCGGGCTCGCTGAAGGCGATCTCGTGGTCGAACGGCCGCCGAAGAAGAGCGAGTGAGGGGCAATGCTCCGCAACCTCTTCGTGCAGTTCCTCCGGGATGCCCGGGCCCAGCGCCTGCGGCTGGCCCTGACGATCGGCGGCCTCGCCTGGGGGACCGCGGCGGTCGTTCTGCTCCTCGCCTTCGGCGAGGGGTTCGGCCGGCAGCAGCTGGTCCGGCAGCAGGGGCTCGGGGAGTCGATCGTCATCAACTGGCCGATGCGCACGACGCTGCCGTGGCAGGGCCTGCCGCGGGGCCGGACGATCGCCATGACGCCGGAGGATCTGAGCTGGCTCCGGTGCGAGGTGCCCGAGATCGCCCGGCTCAGCGAGGAGTTCCAGCGGGGCCGGGCCCGGATCGCCTGGCAGGACCGGTCGCTCGCCGTGAACCTGACTGCCACCAACGTCGAATACGGAGCGATGCGGAACCTCGTTCCGAGCGCCGGCGGGCGCTTCCTCAACGAGGTCGATCTCGCCGAGCGCCGCCGGGTCGTCTTCCTCGGCGACGCGATCGCCGCCGAGCTGTTCGGAAACGAGAGCGAGGTGGTGGGCCGGACGGTGCGAATCGACGGGGTGCCGTTCCTCGTGGTCGGGGTGATGGCGAAGAAGCTCCAGGATTCCTCCTACAGCGGCCGGGACGAGAACCGCGCGACGATCCCTTCGACCACCTTCCGGGCACTCTACGGCGTCGACGAGGTGGATTTCTTCATCTACCAGGCCGCCCGCCCCACGGACGTCCCGGTGGCTCGCCGCCGCGTCCAGGAGGCGGTCGCCCGCCGCCTGCGGTTCGATCCGGATGACGCGGAGGCGATCCAGGTCTGGGATCTCACGGAGATGGAGAAGTTTTTCGGCTCGTTCTCCCTGGCGTTCCAGATCTTCCTCCTGAGTGTCGGCGCGATGACGCTCGTGGTCGGCGGCATCGGCGTCGCGAACATCATGTACCTGGCGGTGGAGGAGCGAACCCGCGAGATCGGCATCAAGATGGCGCTCGGCGCCCGGCCGCGCTTCGTCCTCGGACAGTTCCTCTGCGAGACGCTGCTCCTGACCGGGATCGGCGGGGCGGTCGGGTTCCTCTTCTCGTGGACGGTCTGCGCCGTCTTCCCCGCCAACGGATTCGCCGAGTACCTCGGCACTCCGTCGATCTCCTGGCCGATGGCGAGCCTGACGGCGGCGATCCTGGGGGCTGTCGGGCTCGTCGCGGGGTTCTTCCCCGCCCGCGCCGCCGCCCGCCTCGCGCCGGTCGAGGCGCTGCGGAGCTGAGCGATGCCACGGCTCGGCCTGGTCTTCCAGCTCTTCCGGCGCACTGCCCGCACCCAGGGGAAGCGAATGGCGATGACCGTCGCGGCGATCGCCTGGGGCACCCTCACGGTCGTGCTCCTCCTCTCCTTCGGCGAGGGGCTCAATCGGAGCCTCGCCCGCAACATGCGGTCGATGGGGGAGGGGATCCTGATCGTCTGGCCGGGCTCGACGGCGAAGGCGTACCAGGGGTATCCACCGGGGCGTTCGCTGCGTTTCCGTCCGGAGGATCTCGATCTCCTGCGGGCGTACGTACCGGAGCTGGGCGCGGCGTCGGCCGAGATCGTCCGGTGGGGGGAGAACCTCTCACACGGCCGCCGTACCCTGGCAGCGACGGTCAAAGGGGTCGAGCCCGCGTACGGAGCGATGCGGAACCAGCACCCGCAGCCGGGTGGGCGATTCCTCGACGAAGCGGACGAACGGGAGCGGCGGCGGGTCATCTTCCTCGGCGACCGGATCAAGGAGGAGCTCTTCGGCGACGCCGATGCCGTCGGGGAGACCGTTCTCCTCGGGCGGGTGCCGTTCACCGTGATCGGGGTGCTGGCCCACAAGGTCCAGATGGGGGCGTACAGCGGGATGGACGAGAACCACGTCATCGTCCCGCTCTCGACCTTCCGGGCCCTCTACGGGAGCCGGTTCGTTTCGAACTTCGTGGTGCGCGCCCGCGTCCCGGAGCTCACGCCCCATCTCGAGCGCCGCCTTCGCGAGGTCCTCGGAGCCCACCACCGCTTCGACCCGGAAGACCGGCGAGCGCTCGACGCCTGGGACACGGTCGAGGGGCATCGACTCCTCGGCCTGATGCTCCTCGCCATCGAGGTCTTCCTCGGCCTGATCGGCGCCCTGACCCTGCTCGTCGGCGGCGTCGGGGTCGCCAACATCATGTACGCCGTGGTCCGCCAGCGGACCCGGGAGATCGGCGTGCAGATGGCACTCGGCGCCCGCGGCTCCTGGGTGCTCGGATCTCTCGTGCTCGAGGCGCTCGCGCTCACGGCCACCGGCGGTGCGCTCGGGGTCGGGGTGGGTGTCGTCGTCGTCCAGCTCCTCGGCTGGGCGCAGAGGAGCTTCCCCCACGAGGTATTCGACTATCTGGGCTCCCCGGTCTTCTCCCCCGGCGTGGCGGCGGTCGTCGTGCTCCTGCTCGGCAGCGTCGGCTTCGCCGCGGGCTACTTCCCTTCCCGGCGCGCGGCGGCGATCCAGCCGGCCGTGGCGCTCCGCTGCGAGTGAGGTGGGCAATGGTCTTCGGCAACGGCAGGAACGGCAGGCCTCCGGTGGCGGTCGACGCCCCGGTGATCGCGATGCGGGGTGTCGGCAAGATCTACGACACCGGCGCGGTGCGAGTGGAAGCGCTCCGCGGGATCGACCTCACGGTGGAGGGG
>JAAYLR010000094.1 GCA_012521815.1 Acidobacteriota bacterium | reverse complement strand
GATGAGTGTTTGGAGATGCCCTCCCCGGAAGGCGTGACTCGTGCGAATGAGGACGAACGGCCATCCATGGAGGATGTGCCTTCCGTCTGCGGTATCGGGAGATGACGACATGAGAAGGAACAGAAACGTACATGGCCTGCTCGTCCTGCTCGGTTTCGTGGCGCTGCTGGTGCCCACGGCGGCGATGAAGGCGCAGGGGGTGCCGGAGGACGTCACCGGTTCGACGCTCTCGGCGGTGACCCCCGCCACGCTCACGCCGGGCGTGACCGTCAACCTCTGCTTCACCGCGCACCTCGTTTCGCCGGACTTTGAGTACATCGACCGGTTCGACGTCGACCTGCCGGACGGCTGGACGATCGGAACCGTCGCCGCTGACAGCGTTCCCCCGGCGAACGGGTGTTACCTGCCGCCGGAGTCGGGCGTGGATGCGGGCAACGTGGTCTACTGGCAGTCGCCCGAAGACCTGCCGACGTGGTGTGGCACGTGGATCGGCGGCTCTGCCGGCACGGACTTCGACTTCTGCGTCGAGGTCACCGTGCCGGACTGCGCGGGCGCGCCATGGGACCTGCCGTGGAACATCCTCGGAGACACCTGGGGGGACCCGCCGCACGAGGTCAACGGCACCTTCTCGAGCGTGGCCTGCGGCGCCAGTCAGGCTCCGAACATCGACGTGGCCCCGCTTTCGCTGAGCAGCACGCAGGCGCCGAACACGACGAGCAGCCAGACGTTGAACGTGGGCAACACCGGCGCCGCCAACCTGGTCTGGGGTATCGCCGAGGAGCCGGCGGCGATTCCGGTGCAGCCGCTGAGCCGGGCGCTGGACCGGACCCTGGCGCCGGGTGACGGCTTCGCGGCGCCGGCGAGCGCCCCGGTCTCGTTCGCCCCGGCGATCGCTGCCGCGGTGAGCACGGGCGAGAGCGTCCGGGCCGTGCTCGACGATTTCAACCGTCCCGACGGACCGATCGGCCCCAACTGGACGGTTCACAACGGCGCCTGCAACGTGGTGAGCAACGCCGCCACCTGCACCGGCTCGGGCCGCGCCACCTTCAACAGCGCCACGGGCACCGGCGATCAGGCGGAGATGGACGTGGCGGTGTTCGGTACCGATCTCGACTACCAGGCGCTGCTGCTGAACTATGGCGCCGGCGCCAACAACCTCTTCATCAAGGTGCAGCTCCAGGATCACCACACGCAGTTCGACTATGCCGCCTGCTACACCGGCAACAACAACAGCGGTGCGAGCTTCGGCCTGGGTTTCTTCGCCCTGTCGTCGCCTTTCACTTCGGCGCACATGGCGGTGAGCCGGGTCGGTGACGACGTGACGATCTCGTTCACCAACATCGATGGCGGCGCCCAGCCGCCGCAGACCTACGTCTGCTCCGGGGCACCGCCGCGGGAGGGGACGGGGATCGGGATCGCCGGCTATGCCGGTGTGGACCGTGTGGACAACTTCGGAGGCTCGGGAGGAACCGCGGTCTGCAGCAACCCGGCGGACGTGCCGTGGCTGTCGGTGAGCCCGGCGAGCGGGACGACCGCAGCGGGCGCGAGCACGCCGGTGACGGTGACCTTCGACTCGACCGGCCTCGCAGCGGGCGCCTACGGCGCCAACCTCTGCATCACGAGCAACGACCCCGACGCGGGCCCGGGTAACGGAACGGATCTGGTGGTGGTGCCGGTCAGCCTGACCGTCAGTGGCCCGGCGATGCACACGGTGACGGCGAGCGTGGGGACGCCTGCGGGCACGATCATGCCGCCGTCGCAGACGGTGGCCCACGGGGCGACCGCGACCTTCACGCTGACACCGGACAGCGGCTACGCGATCGACACCGTGGGCGGCACCTGCCCGGCGGGCTCGCTCGCGGGCAACGTCTACACGACGGGACCGATCACGGCCGACTGCGAGGTGGTCGCGAACTTCCGACAGCTCACGTACACGGTGACGTCGAGCGTGGGGATGCCTGCGGGCACGATCGCGCCGCCGTCGCAGACGGTGGCCCACGGGGCGACCGCGACCTTCACGCTGACGCCGGACAGCGGCTTCGAGATCGACGGCGTGGGCGGCACCTGCCCGGCGGGCTCGCTCGCGGGCAACGTCTACACGACGGGGGCGATCACGGCGGACTGCGAGGTGGTCGCGAACTTCCGTCCGGAGGCCGGTCCCGGCCCCTCGGTGCTGGAGATCCCGACGCTCGGTCCGGCGGGCGGGGCGCTGCTCGGCCTGTTGCTGGCCGGTCTCGGCCTCGGCGCGCTCCGGAGGCGGCGCGCCTGAGCCGCTGAGCGCAGCAGCAGAGACGTTCTGACGACGGGCCGGGGGGCGACTCCCGGCCCGTTTCCCTTCGGCGAGTTCCGGTGGATGCTAGAATCCACAGGTCGGTGTTCGATTTCTGAACCGGACCCGTGTCCCCATCCAGGAGGAGCAACCCACGATGAAACGACCTTCCATGCCCATGGCGATCGCCGGCTTCGTGCTGTTCGCGCTCGTCGCCGGCGGCGGCCTGGCCGCCACCCTCTCTCTCTCCCAGCCGCCGCGGGGCGCCGCCAGCGGCACCCTCACCCTCTCCGGCCCGGCGCACGGCGCGGTGGCGGCGTACAAGGGCCCCCACGAGGTGCTCTACGACCAGACCGACAACCCCGGTACCGACGCGATCACCTCGCAGGACTTCGAGGCGGCCAACAACGCCTACGACGCCCAGGCGGCCGACGATTTCGTGATCCCGGCGGCTGACGGCATGTGGACGATCGACGAGGTCTACGTCTCCGGTGCCTACTGGAACGGCGATCCGGGTGGCCCGTCGCTCCAGGCGAACGTCTACTTCTACGAAAACGTCAGCGGGCTGCCGGGGACGCAGGTCTACAGCGCGCTGGGCGTGCCGTCGGGCGAGGCCGGCGGCCATTTCACCATCGCCCTGAGCACCCCCGCAGTGCTGCCGGCCGGGACCTACTGGGTCTCCGTGCAGGCGCGGATGGACTACGCAGGCGGCAACGGGCAGTGGGGCTGGACGGAGCGGACGGTGCAGTCGAACAGCGCTTCGGCCTGGCGCAACCCGGGTGACGGCTTCAGCTCCGGCTGCACCAACTGGGGCAACCGGGTGAGCTGCGGCACGGGCTCCGACCCCGATCTGATCTTCCGTCTGAGCGGCATCCGCGGCGCCGCCGAGCTGCCGAACATCGACGTCTCTCCGCTCGCGCTCGCGAGCACGCAGGGGCCGAACACGACGGTGAGCCGGACGCTCGGAATCGGCAACACCGGCGAGGCGGATCTGACCTGGAACATCGCCGAGGAGCCGGTGCTGCGGCGGGTCGTGCTCGAGCTCGACCACGGCGTGGTTTCGCCCGACGCGGTCAACGCCCCGATCTCGCTCGTGCTGGACGACGGCACGCGCGAGAACGGCATCGGTATCGGCGGCGACGCACAGTTCATCTTCCTCAACCGCTTCACCCCGTCAGCGGGCAGCTTCCCCATCACCCTGAACCAGGTGCAGATCTATTTCGCGGAGCAGGACATGGTGCAGGTCGGGGACGAGATGCGGCTGGCGATCTACGAGAACACCAGCGGCAACACCGACCCGGCCGTCGGCTCCAACCTCCGGGCGACCTTCGACGTGACGGTGGGGGCGCTGGATGCCTGGAACACCTACAACCTGGCCACCCCGGTGACCTTCAACGGCCCCGGCGATGTCCTGATCGGCGTGGTCGCGCTGGAGATCCCCGACGCCTCCTACTACCCGGCGGCCATCGACCAGACGGTTTCCCAGCAGCGCTCCTGGGCCGGCTGGTGGACGACGCCCGTCGCACCCACGCCGCCGGTGCTGCCCCCGGATGACGACTGGACGCTCATCGACGCCTACTTCCCCGGCAACTGGATGGTTCGTGGCTACGGTGAGTCCGAGGCGCCCTGCACCGACCTGGCGGACGTGCCGTGGCTGTCGGTGAACCCGGTCACCGGCACGACCGCTCCGGGCGCGAGCACGCCGGTCGCGGTGACGTTCGACTCGACGGGCCTCGCGCTGGGCACCTACAACGCGAACCTCTGCATCACGAGCAACGACCCCGACCCGGGCCCGGGCAACGGGACGAAGCTCGTGATCGTCCCGGTCGAGCTGACGGTCGCGGACGTCGGCCCCGGCCCCTCGGTGCTCGAAATCCCGACGCTCGCGCCGGTGGGCGCGGCGCTGCTCGGCCTCGCGCTCGCGGGCCTCGGCCTTGGCGTGCTCCGCCGGCGGCGCGCCTGAGCCGCTGAGCACAGCACCACAGGCGTTCTGACGACGGGCCGGGGGGCGACCTCCGGCCCGTTCGCTTGTCGAGATGGAAGACCTGCGGCCGTTTTCGGTACTGGTCGGCAGGCGGTTACGAGATGAAGTACACTCGACGGGTACTCTGGAAAGGAGACCCCATGAAGAGATGGATCGGGCTTGCCGTTGCCGTCGTCCTGTCGCTGTTCTTCCTCCTGATTCCCGCCGTCGCCGAGTCCGATCCGGTGCCGGCGGCCGCCAACCGGCTGAGCCGCAGCGGCGCGCTGCCGCCGGCCGCGGGCGTGATCCACGCCCGGCCCGCGCTGCATCCGGAGGCCCTGATCAACGACGGGAGCTTCGAGCTCGGCCCACCTCCCGCCTCGGCCTGGACCGAGGTGACCAACGGCACCTGTGAGTGGATCGACGACTGGTCCAGCGTCTGGGGCGTCGCCGCCCACGACGGCACCTTCGATTTCTGGGCCGGCGGTTACTGCGGGGGCGCACCGACCTCCAGCTCGGTGGAGCAGGCGAACATCCCGGTGACCGCCACGGACAACGAGCTCCGTTTCTGGATCCTCTCCTACCGTCCGGACGACGACGACGCCGACCTCGATCAGGCCTACGTGCAGGTGAACGGTACGACGGTCTGGACCTGGGATCTGATCCAGGAGAACGACACGTACCCCGACTGGGTCGAGCAGATCGTCGATCTGTCGGCCTGGGCCGGGCAGAACGTCACCCTGAAGTTCGGTGCCAACTCGGCCGGTGACGAGACCGGCAACATCCGTTTCGACTTCATCCAGATGGAGCCGGGCCAGGGCCCGCCCATGCATACGGTGACGTCGAGCGTAGGGACGCCTTCGGGCACGATCGCGCCGCCGTCGCAGGCGGTGGCCCACGGGGCGACCGCGGCCTTCACGCTGACGCCGGACAGCGGCTACGCGATCGACGGCGTGGCCGGCACCTGCCCGGCGGGCACGCTCGCGGGCAACGTCTACACGACGGGAGCGATCACGGCCGACTGCACGGTGATCGCCAACTTCCGTCCGGAGGCCGGCCCCGGCCCCTCGGTGCTCGAGATCCCGACGCTCGCGCCGGTGGGTGGCGCGCTGCTCGGCCTCGCGCTCGTCGGCCTCGGCCTCGGCGTGCTCCGCCGGCGTCGCGGCGCCTGACGCGCGGGCGCAGGACGCTCTCCGTGGCGGCGGGCCGGTTCTCCGGCCCGCCGCGTTTTTCTTCCCCCGAGCCGCCGGCGCCGGGAGTTGACACCGGCGGCGGCACGCGGGAGACTGCCGCCGACGGAGCCTAGGGGTGGCCCGAGAGGGCCTGAGATCACACCCTCCGAACCTGATCCGGTTCATACCGGCGTAGGAAAGGCAGCCAGCAGGTCCCGCCGCAGGAGTCGATCCCCCGTCACCAGGTTCCGCTTCCAGCGACCCGCCCTCGGGGCGGGAGGGAGGCGACCATGATCCACCGAGTCACTGCCGCCGGCGCTCTCAAGGGGGCGCTCTTCGTCCTTCTCTTCGCGGCCGCCGCCGGGGCGGCCACCGCGACCGAGCCCGCGGTGGTGAGCGGCGCCGTCCTCGACGCCGCGGGCGCGCCGGTCGCCGGGGCGCGGCTCGAGGTCGACGGCCGCCCGGCCGGCGCGACCGGGCCCGACGGCGCCTTCCGCCTCCCGCTCGCCCCCGGGCGCCACCGCCTCGTGGTGCGCGGCGCGGGCTACCACCCGGCGGCGCGCGAGCTCGTGGTGCGGCCGGGCGAGGCGCCCGCCGCGCTCACGATCGTGCTCGCCCCCGCCGAGGCGTTCGCCGAGCGGCTCGACGTCGCCGCCCTGCGCGCCGGCGAGACGGCACCGGTCACCGCCTCGACGCTCCCCGCCGAGCGGCTCGAAGAGCTCCGCTACGGCCAGGAGATGCCGTTCCTCCTCGCCACCACGCCGGCGGTCACGAGCTACTCGGAGAGCGGCCTCGCGCTCGGCGCCGGCTACTCCTACTTCGCGCTCCGGGGGATCACCCAGACCCGGATCAACATGACCTTCGACGGCGTGCCGCTCAACGACCCGGAGGAGTCGGCGGTCTACTTCGCCAACTTCGGCGACTTCGCGAGCGCCGTGGGCGCGGTCGAGATCCAGCGCGGGGTGGGCACGAGCTCGGTGGGGGCGGCCGCCTACGGCGGCGCGATCCACTTCGGGAGCGTCGATCTCGCCGAGGAGCGCGAGCTCGGCGTGGAGCTCGCCGCCGGCTCGTACGCCACCGAGCGGGCGAGCGTTCGCTACGAGACCGGCCGGCTCGCCTCCGGCCTCGCGCTCTACGGCCGCTACACCCATCAGCAGAGCGACGGCTACCGCGAGCACTCGGGGATCCGCCAGCGCACCGCCTTCTTCGGCGGCGACTGGCGGGGGGAGGAGTCGTACCTCCGCTTCTTCGGCTTCTCGGGGCGCGAGCGGAGCACGCTCTCCTACTACGCCGTCGAGCCGTGGCTGCTCGCCGAGAACCCGCGCTACAACCCGATGCAGCCGGAGGAGACCGACGCCTTCGCGCAGGAGCTCTTCTACGTGCAGGGCTCCCGGCGGGCGGGCACGCACGGGCAGCTCGGCGCGCAGCTCTACTACCACGGAGCCCGCGGCGCGCTCTACCTCTTCGACGAGCCGGAGGCGAAGGCGGGGCGGCGGCGGATCGGGATCGACGGCGGCACGTTCGGGGCGCTCCTGAGCGCGAGCACGCAGGGGGAGGGGTGGCAGCTGACCGGCGGCCTCCACGGCTACCGGTTCGAGCGCGACCACTTCGCCTCGCAGGCGGGTCTCGAGGCCTACCGGAACACCGGCCACAAGCAGGAGCTCTCCGGCTTCGTCAAGCTCGGGCGCGACCTCGGCGAGCGCTGGCACCTCTTCACCGACCTCCAGCTGCGGCACGCCGAGTTCCGCTACGCGGGAAGCGTCCGCCTCCGCCCGGTCTCCTGGACCTTCTTCAACCCGAAGCTCGGCCTGCGCTACGCGGCGAGCGAGCGGCTCTCCCTCTACGCCGCGCTCGGCCGCGCCGGGCGCGAGCCGGCGCGCAACGACCTGCTCGAAGGCGAGGACGACCTCGTGGCCCCGGTCGATCTCGAGGCGGTGCGCCCCGAGCGGGTGGTCAACGCCGAGCTCGGCGCCGAGTGGCGCACGGCGCGCTGGGCGCTCGCGGCGAACCTCTACGCGATGGAGTTCGACGACGAGATCGCGGCCACCGGCGAGCAGTCGGAGCTCGGCTACGCGATCCGCCGGAACCTGCCGGAGAGCTACCGGCGCGGCATCGAGCTCGAGGGGAGCTGGCGCCCGCACCCGCGGCTCGAGCTGCGCGGCGCGGCCAACCTCTCCCGCAACCGGATCACCCGCTGGACGCAGGCGCTCGACCTCTACGACGAGGCGGGGGAGTGGCTCGGCAGCGAGACCCGGACCTTCCACGGCACCCGCCCGGCGCTCTCGCCGGAGCGGATCTTCTCCGCTGCTGCGGCCTGGCACGCCACCCGCGAGCTGCGGCTCGAGCTCGCCGCCCGCCACGCCGGCCCCGCGCAGCTCGACAACACCGGCGAGCGCCAGCTCGCGACCCGCGCCTACACCCTCGTCGACCTCACCGCCGAGCTCGCCGCCGGCCGCTGGCT
>JAAYLR010000093.1 GCA_012521815.1 Acidobacteriota bacterium | reverse complement strand
TTTTCTCGGCGGGCGGCGCCTGACCCTCCGCAGGTGCGTCTGGACGCGGCTCCGGGCCTTCCGCCTTTGCGCGCATCTCCTTCTCCGCCCGCGGCGCGTGAGCCTCGCTCCCCATCTCCACCTTGCCCGTGAGAAACGCCCCTTCCTCGACGATCACGCGGGGCGCTTTCAGGTCTCCCTCCACGGCGCCACCGGCGAGCAGCTCCACCTTCTCGGTCGCGTGGACGTCCCCTTCGACCCGGCCGGCGATCCGGACCCGGGCGGCCATCACCGGTCCCTTGATCCGTCCCGAGGTCGCCACGGTGAGGCTGCCGTCGAGACGCACCTCTCCCGCCACTTCGCCCGCGAGGATCACCTCGGTGGAGCCGCACAGGAGCCCTTCGATGCGGGTGCCGACGGCCAGGAGGCTGGCTTCGCCGGCACCGGTGCCGCCCTCCAGCCGCGGCCCGCCGCCGCGCGATCCGCGGGAGCTTCCGAACAGACCCATCGTCTACCTCCTCCCCCCGGCCGCCGGAGAGGCCTCCGGAGCGCGGCCCGAAAAGAACGACGGCGCCACGCGGGCGCCGTCGGATCGGTGCGAACTGGAGCGGGCAACGGGATTCGAACCCGCGACATCAAGCTTGGGAAGCTTGCAC
Organism: Acidobacteriota bacterium; assembly: GCA_012521815.1. Taxonomy (GTDB): domain Bacteria; phylum Acidobacteriota; class Thermoanaerobaculia; order Multivoradales; family JAGPDF01; genus JAAYLR01. The sequence continues at coordinate 13,974 of JAAYLR010000093.1, read as the reverse complement.
TCTACCAACTGAGTTATGCCCGCAACTCCCTGCCGGACGGCAAGATAGCCCAGGCCACGGCGCCGGTCAAGAGCCGCCCGCATCCCGATTCCGATCCGCCTCCGATGGCATCTCTCCGTTGGTGGCGGCATCCGTGGTCCGGGCGCGCTCGGCGACCCGCGCGAGCGCCGCGTCGATCGCCACCCGCACCCGCGCGGCCGGCACCAGGAAGAGCCCGATCGGCTGGTTTTCACGGCGCTGCGGCAGCCCGATGGCGAGCGGTTCGTACCCCTCTTTCTGCCCGAGAGTGCTCCCGGAGGGTGAGAGGACCGTGGTCAGGATCCCGAGCGGACGGCCATCGAAACCGAAAGCCGGCAGCCCGACCGCGGTCAGCGGTCCGTCGAGGAGCCAGGCCTCGCGCGGACGGGTGATCCGGCCCGCGAGACGAGCGGTCTCGAGATAGGGCGCGGCGTCGAAGCTGCTGCCGAGCCGGGAGACGACCGCGATCGGCCGCCCCACGGTCAACGGCCCTGCACTGGTGAAATCGACGGCGGAGAACGGCTCCTCGGGGACCGGATCCAGCTGGACGAAGGCGAGATCGAGATCGGCGTCGCTCGCCACGAGCACGGCGGGCAGCTCGCGATCGGAGCCGGCGACGACGACCCGCAACTCGGCCGGGATCGTCTGCGCCGTGAAATCCTCCGGAGCCCCCATGCTCCGGTAGAGCTCGACCAGGCGCGTCGCCGAAAGGTAGGAGTTCGACAGCAGCACGAGGCCGCGGGGCGAGACCATCACGCCGCGAGCCTCGACGGCCTGTTCGTTCTCCTGCTGATCGCCCCCGAACCGCACGAGCGACCTTAGACGGGCCCGGACGGTGACGACCGCCGGCGCGTTACGCTCGAGCAGCTGCGCGAGCGCGGGCGCTTCCAGATCGGACGGCGGGCTCTCCGCCCCGGCGAAGCCAGCCGGCAGGAGCAGCAGGAACAGGACCATCAGTCGCCACACGGCACCCCTCCCTCAGGGATCGTCTCCACGCACAGGATCTGGGTCTGCCCCGAGCGCTCGACGAGGAGCTCCCGGGTACAGGCAGCCAGCTCGCACGGGGCGGCGGCAGCGCGGAGGAACGCCTCCGCGTCGGTCACCGGCTGCCGATCGAAGGCGACGATCAGGTCGTCGCCACGAACCCCGGCAAGGTCGGCCCAGCCGCCGGAGGCGACCTCGACGACGAGGGCGCCCGTCGCCTCCGGACCAAGACGCAGGCGGAGCCGGTCGAAACGAGTGAGGTCGCGCACCACGAGCTCGAGCCGCTCCTCGCGCCGCCGTGGCAGGTCCGCGGGATCCCGGGGTTCGGCCTCCAGCTCGACCTCGACCTCCCGCGCCACGCCTCCTCTCTGCACGTCGAGACGGATCCGGCTGCCGATCTCTCTGGCGGCGATCTCCTGCCGCAGATCACCGGCCTCTTCCGGACGGCGGGAGCGGAACGGCTGGCCGTCGAGCGCGAGGAGGAGATCGCCCGGCTCGAGTCCGGCGCGGGCTGCCGCCGTCGCGGGCAGGACCTCGGTGATCCGGAAACCACCTCCCTCGGCCACTCCGAGGGTGGTGCCGATCTCCGGCCCCAGGACCTGGGTTCGGACCCCGAGCCAGGCGCGCGGGAGCTCACCGCCCCAGACGTTCTCGGCCCGTTCCGCGAAAGAGACTGCGCTCAGGATCGACTCCCCTCCCCGCCGCAGCTCGACGAGGAGCGAATCGCCCGTCACCTGGCCGAGCCGTTGCCGCAGCGACGCGATCCCGGAGACCGGGTGACCGGCGGCGGCGACGAGCTGGTCTCCGATCTCGATGCGGGGCCGGGCACGTGCTGCCGGCGAGGCCGGGCGCACCCCCGTGACGAGGAGCCCGTCGCGGGTCGCGAGCCGGCGCTTGCGCAGCATCGGCCCGGTGATCTCCTGCACCGTCACGCCGAGCTTCCGCAGCTCTCCTTCGCGCCCCTGGGCGGTTTCGAGCGGCATCGGCATCAGCTCGGCCCGGTACTCCTTCCCTTCCCGCTCCCAGGTCACGGCGACCGGCTCGCCACGGGGCAACGCCGCCAAGGCCCGATAGATCGGCGGCACCTCCTCGAAGAAACGAGCGCCGGTCGGGGTTTCGCCGACCCGCAGCAGGAGATCGCCCGCACGCAGCCCGGCGGCCGCCGCCGGCGACTCCGGCGCGACCGCGGCCACGAGTGTTCCATCCGCGCGACCGCGCCGCTCCGCCGGCAGCAGCGTGAGCCCGGTCCAGGCCCGGCGTACCTCGCCATAGGTGAGCACCTGCGCCAGCACCTCGGCCGCGACGTGTGCCGGGATCGCGAAGCCGAAGCCCTCGCCCCCGAGCTCGTTGATCCCCACCACCCGGCCAGCGAGATCCACGAGCGGACCGCCCGAGCTGCCCGGCAGGATCAGAGCGTCGTGCTGGATCCAGGGCGCCAGCACCCCGGTGGCGCCACCCGCTCCTTCCGGGTCGAGAATCTCGCTCCCCGCCCGGTCAGTGAAGACGCGGCGCGGGTTGGAGACGATCCCGCGAGTCACCGACGAGGCGAGGACGAACGGGTTGCCGAGGGCGAGCACCGGCTCGCCGACCGCGAGCGCCTCGGAGTCCCCGAATACAGCCGGGGAGAAACGCCGCCTTCCCGGATCGCAGAGACGGAGCACGGAGAGATCGCTCGGCGGATCGTGGGCGACGACCACCGCTTCCACCTGCTCGCCGGAGCTGAGCGTCGCGCGAACCCGCACCGCTCCCGCCGCCACATGATGGTTCGTGAGGAGGTGCCCCTCCGGGGTCATGATCACCCCGGATCCGGCCACGAGCGAGCGGACGGCCCGGCCTTCGACGAACCGCTCCCGGACCACCGAGAGGTTCACCAGCGCCGGATAGACCGCCGCGAGCGCCTGATCGATCGCCGGCTCGGAAAGCTCCACCACCGGTGGCGCCTCTCCATGAAGCCGCGCCGCCGGCAGACAGGTCATCACGAGGGCAAAGAGCAGAACGAGTCTCGTCTTCACGAATCCTCCCGGGGCACGATCCAGCGCACGGCGAAGAGCTTCGGCCAGTACTTGCCGGTGAGATAGAAGAGCTCGCGGTCCGGATCCCAGGCGATGCCGTTGAGCACGTCGGCGCGCATCCCCTCGGCCGGGGTCAGGAGGCCGGAGGCGTCGATGCGCGCCACGAGCTGCCCCGTCTCCGGATCGATCACCGCGATCTCGTCGACCATCCAGCGGTTCGCGTAGATCCTCCCGCCGGCCCATTCGAGCTCGTTGAGCGCGCTCACCGGCCGCTCGCCGTCGTGGACCGCGAGCACGCCGATTTCGGCGAACGACTCCGGGTCGCGCAGCCGCAGACGGTGGCTGCCGTCGCTCTGGAAGAGGCGCTCGCCGTCGCCGGTGAGGCCCCACCCCTCCCCCCGGTAGGCGTGCTCCCCCGTGCGCTGCAGCGTCGCGAGATCCCAGACGAGCGCGCGCTGCTCCCGCCAGGTGAGCTGGATCAGCCGGTCTCCGGTCTTTGCCAGCCCCTCTCCGAAGAGCTCGCCGGGCAGCGCTACCCGGCGGAGGACCCGCCCCGTCTCGATCTCCACCTCGCGCAGCTCCGAGCTCCGGTAGTTGCCGGTCGACTCGTAGAGCCGGCCGTCGGCAACGAGCAGTCCCTGCGTGAACGCCTCGGGATCGTGGGGGTACTCCGCCACGATCTCGACGCCCCAGATGGGAGCCTCGGCCGCCACCGGTTTCACCCCGGGGGTGCGGCAGGCGGCGATCAGGGCGAACAGGGTCAGCGCGAGGCCCCGGAACCGCCTCACGGCGCTACCCCGCAGTCGGCTCCCAACAGAGTCTCGAGCCCGCCTCCGATCGGCTCGCCGGGAGGCGCGAGGGGCACCCTGCCCCGATCGGTGGCCGTCGGCGCCGGACGCGCGAAGTGGCGTCCCAGCTGCGCGGTCAGGAAGGCGAGGTGCGCCTTCTCGCCGGCATCGAGCGGCTCGAGGGCGTCGAGCTGCTGCAGGAGTCCGGCCAACGCCGACTCCACCCGGGCCCGCACCGCCGGCGTCGCCGCTGGATCGTCGGCCAGCGAGATGAGCCGGTCGACCGCGACCCGCTGTACCACCCGCGCGATTTCGGCCAGACGCGGCTCGAGGAGCGCCGTTTCCACGAACGTCGACTCCACGAGGCGCTCGAGGAGCTCCTCGAGTCCGGGCAGCTCGGGAGTCCGCCGGTGGTAGTCGACGAGCCGCGCGCAGCGCGCCGGATCGAACAGGGCGGCCAGCGTGAGATCCGCGAGCGACGCCGCCGCGCCGAGCGCGTCGAACGCCGGCCGGGTCGCATGCTGAAACAGCTCGTCGTGTGCGGGGAAACCGGGCGGACGCGGGGCGAGCCGCTGCAGCACCGATTCCGGCAGGTCGAGCTCCGCGGGCGCGAGCGCGGCCAGCAGGGCGGCGATCGCCCGGCGCTGTTCATCGCCCCGCGTGCGTCGCACCCGCGCCGCGCCGTCACCCCGCAGGGCGTGCCGGTACTCCAGACCGCCGACGACCTTGGCCGCCGCCGCGATCTGATAGCGGTGGAAGAAGTAGAGCGGCGCGAGGCGCTCCTCGAGCTCGGCGAGCGGCGTGCCCAGAGGCAGGTTCCGCTCGCCGAAGCGCGACAGGGCGAGACGGCGGATCGTGCGGGTTCGCTCCAGCTCGGTGACCGGATCGGTGCCGTTGTCCCAGAGACTGGCACGTGGATGCGCGCTTCCCGCAGCGCGGGCATCCTCGTCGGAGAGGTAGAAGAGGTCCGGCGGCGGCTCCCCGTCCGTCTCGTCTTCTCCCGGATCCCCGTAGAGCCTCCGCAGCGCGAACTCGTCCCAGGCGCCCACGCCCACGGCGTAGGCGCGGGAGAGATCCAGGCCTCCCCCTTCGGTCACGCGCACGAACGGTGCCGGGTAGTCCATGACCGAGGCACGACCGTAGCTGCTGCCCGCGAAGTTGTGCGCGAGGCCGAGCGCGTGCCCGACCTCGTGGGCCGCGAGCTGGCGCAGACGCGCCAGCGAGATCTCCACCGGGTCCGAGCTGCTGCCGCTGCCGAGCAGGTCGGAGCCGACGAGGGCCTCGAAGAGGAGGCGATCGTGCCGGATGCGGCGGGCATCGAGGAGCACGTGCCCCTTGACCCGCTCGCCGGTGCGGGGATCGACGACGCCGCCGCCGTACGACCAGCCCCTCGTCGCCCGGTGGACCCACTGGATGACGTGGTAGCGCGCGTCGAGCGGATCGATCCCTTCGGGCAGGAGCTCGACGGCGAAGGCGCCGGGCAGGCCGGCCGCCGCGAACGCCGCCGTCCACCAGCCGGCCCCTTCCAGCACCGCACTGCGCATCGGCTCCGGGATCGCCCGGTCGACGTAGTAGACGAGGCGGGGCGCGGCGCCGGCCTCGCCGGATCCGTGCGGCGCGAGCCGGTGGCGGATCGCCAGGCGCCGGGTCGTCGGCGCCGCCAGCGGCGCGGAGAGATCGTCGTACTCGATGAAGAGCGATCCGGCACGGAGATCGTGAGCGCGGGGGACGTAGCCGGGCGCCGGCAGCCGCAGCAGCGAGAGCCGCTGCCGGAAAGCGAGGCCCTCACCCGGGTGAGCGCCGGCGGCCACCGCGTCCGGCGGCGTGGCGCCCGTGAAGGTGAGCAGCGCCTCCAGCTCCAGGTTCTCCGGCAACGAAAGGCAGCCCTCGGGATGCAGCCCGCTGCGCTCCGGGTCGAGCTCCCAGGGAGCGTGGCCCGTCGCGGTCAGCGCCGCCGCGATTCCGAGCGCGTCGCGCACCGCGAACGAAGTGAAGTCGACGAGAACGTGGCCGCTCGCGAGATCCTCGGCCAGCACCTCGCCGGCCCAGAGCACGAGCGGTGCGAACGACTCCTCGACGGCGCGGCGGGCCGCGGCATCGCCACCCGGCGCCCGAAACCGCAGGTTGGGCAGCTCGGCGAGAACCGTTCGTCCCAGCCGCCGGAAGCGCAGGAGCCGGCCGCTGTCGCTCCGGCCCCGTTCGAGGGGGACGTCGGCCAGCCCGAGACCGGTGGCCAGCCTCTCGACGTAGAGGAACTCGCCGATCTCGCCGTCGGGACCGGCCGGAGCCGGCAGCTCGAGGAACAGGCGCCCGCGAACGGCGTCGACATAGGTCGTGAGCAGCCCATCCCGCCGCGCGAGGTTGCCCGTGATCTCGCGAATCGGCGCGAGTGGCAGCTCTCCACCCGGATGGAGGGCCGGCAGGACCTCCTCGACGGGAGGCGGCGGGGCCGAGGCGCAGGCGCCGAGCAACCCCGCGAGCAGGGGGATCAGGAACAGCCGCGGATTACGCATCGTGGACGACGGACTCCCGCCGTGGATTCTATCCCTCGTTCCCTGCCGCCAGCGGCGGCGGATCCGAGAGCGGCGTCTCGCCGAGACAGGCTGCCGCCCAGCTCGCCAGCGCCACGGTGCCGAACGCCCAGACGGCGCCGGTGGCGGCCGCCATCGCGAAGCCGCCCCACGGAGCGCCGCCGAGCCCCGCGAGCTCCCCCGCCTTGGCGAACAGATCGTCGGAGAGCAGCAGCTCGCGCACCGGCGCCCGATTCCACGGCGGGAGCTGGCGCACGCAGAGAGCCCCGATCTCGAAGGCGTCGCCCGGCAGCGAGATGAGCGGCGCGAGGCCCCAGGGCAGGAAGAAGCCGAACCAGACGGCCTGCCCTCGCCGCCCCGCGCGCCGGACCGCCCAGAGGCCGGGCCAGAGGGTGAGCAGATACGGAAAGAGGTCGGTGACGAGATAGACGAGATCCGAGCCGCCGGTGTCGAAGCCCGAAAGCCTGCCGGCGTACTCGCTCGCCGGATGGACGAAAGGGAAAAGCGCAGCGAGCAGCGCGCCACCGTAGAAGGCGTCGATCTCGAGCCGGCTCACCGTGCCGCCCGCGAGCAGACAACCCGCGGCGTGGAGCAGCTCGTGGAGCGGGACGTAGATCCACCAGCCGGTGAACAGCCCGGCGAAGATCCGGACGAAGGCCCGGCCTCCTCCGGCGCCGACGAGCCGCTCGAGGCCGGCACAGGGATCGCTCCAGACGGAGCGCAGATGGCGCCCGAGCACGAAAGCGTTCAATTTCCGAGCTCCCACTCGGTGGCGGGCGGCGCGAGCACGCGGCCATCGGGCAGGAGGAAATCGAAGGAGATCAGCAGCCGTTGAGAGCGGCCCGGCGCGATGAGCTCCAGCGGGCCGCTCACGATCTCGGCTCCCGCCTCGAGCATCGGCACGAAGAGGCGCACTTCGTCGGCCCGCAGGACCCCGCGCCGTTCGCCGCGGGCGTCGGAGCGGGCGAGGTCGTAGCGGGAGAACTCGCCGAGGTCGACGTCATGGACCCGCGCTCCGGGCGCATGGAGCGTCAGGAAGTTGTGCTCCAGCGCCGCGATCTCGGTGGGGAGATCGCTCCGGTTCTGCAGATGGACCCGGAACCGGAGCCGCCCCGACCGCGCCGGGAGGGTCTCGATCGCCACCTCGATCTCCGGCGTGGCGGCTCCCGGCTCGAGGGCGGCCGCGAGCGCGGCCCCGGAGAGCGAGAGCCCTTCGCCCGCCTCCGGAAGGCGATAGAAGAGCTGGCCGAGGTGGCGTGCAAGGCCCCAGCTCCCGGCGAGCCGCTCGAGCTCCTCGACGAGATGGACCGGCGCCCGCACCATCCGGAGCCGGTCTTTCGGCTCGAGCCGCCAGCCATCGATCCCGAGACGGGAGCGGGTCCGCAGCTCGACCACCTGACAGTCGACTCCCAGCAGCAGCGACCCGGGGACGCGTTCGAGGCCGCGGTGGACGAGGAGCGGGAAGAGGCGGAACGCGGTGCGCACCTCACGCACGCCCCCATCCGGCCCGAGCCGGGAACAGGTTGCCAGCGTCGAAACCCCGAGCAGGAACGGCTCGCCGAGAGCGTCCACGCGGCGGGCGTCCTGCTCGGTGCGGTAGAAGTCCCAGAAGGAGAACTCCTCGGCCTCGCCGGGACGCTGGCCGAAGAGGAAGACGACCCAGAAATCGGTGAGCTTGGCGACCCGCGGGAGATCCCGGTCGCCGAGCGCGGTGCGCGGGATCGTCACCGAGAGGAGCCGGTCGGCGGGCAGCGCCTTGCGGACCGGTCCGAGCAGCTCGATGATCTGGAGGCCGGAGGGTACGGGATCGAAGTCGAGGTGGAGTCCGGCAGGGCGAATCCCCCGCCCATCGGCTTCGGCGACGACGGCCCGCAGCTCGTTGGCGAGTGCCTCCGCCCCGCTCTTCCCTTCCGGCGCCCGGCCGCGCACGACGAGCATGGTGCGGCCGACGGTCCGGGGTGCGGCGCCGAAGAGCCTCTCGACACGCACCGTCCCCGCGCCGTTTTCGATCCTGCCGCCCTCGAGGAAGAGCTCGACGACCCCGGCCGCCCGCAGCCGTTCCGCGGTCTCGGTAGCGAGCGGCACGGCCGCCGCCGATGCCCAGACCGCCGCTCCCGGTTCGCGAGCGCGCCGCTCCCGGCCCCCGCCGCAGGCGACGAGAGTCCCGGCCAGGAGGCCGAGCACCACGAGCCCGAGGCCCCGCATCGTCCGCCGCCCGTTCATGGCCCCGGCAACCTCAGCACGACCTCGAGACCTCCCGTTTCCAGGTTTCGCGCCACCAGCGTCCCTCCGTGCCCTTCGACGATCCGCCGCGCGATCGGCAGCCCGAGCCCCGTTCCTCCCGCCTCGGTCGAGAAGTACGGTTCGAAGACTCGCGACAGGAGCTCCGGAGCGATTCCGGGCCCGGAGTCTCGCACCGCCACTTCGCACCCCTCGCCGCACCGGCGCACTTCCACCCGCACCCGGCCGCCCTCGCCCGCGGCACGCAACCCATTCTCCACCAGATTGCGCAACGCTCGCCCGAGCAGGCGCGCATCGAAACGCAGAACGAGGCTCTCGGGGGTCGTGAGCTCGACCCGCGAGCTGTCTTCCGGAGCCTGATCGTACGCCGCCACGATCTCGCGTACCACCGGCACGAGATCGCCGGGGCTGCGTTCGAGGGCGGGCACCCCGGCGTAGGTGGCAAACTCCCCGGCGATCGTCCGCAGCTCCTCGACCTGCCGCAGGATATTGCGGATGCAACGGTCGAGCGCCTCCGGGAAACGCTCCCGGTCGCGCTGCCAGACCTCCCGGAGATGCTCGATGGAGAGGCGGATCGGCGTGAGCGGGTTCTTGATCTCGTGCGCGATCAGCCGGGCCATCTCCGCCCAGGCCTCCAGGCGCTGGCCGCGCAGGACTTCGGTGTCGTCCTCGACGACCAGCAGGCTCGCGGTCTCTCCCTGCCCGGGCATCGCCACCCAGGCCACCGACCACTCCCGGTCCGGTCCGTCTTCGGCCGGGATCCGGACCGCCTCCCGCTCCCCGGCGGCGAGGCCGCCGGCAACCAGTCGTTCGAGCGGCGCCAGCCGCGGCCGGGCCGCCAGCGCGTGGCGCAGATGCTCGCCCGCACCGATGCCGAGGAGCCGCTCTGCCGCCGGGTTGGCGAGCAGGACGACACCGGCCGCATCGAGGGAGATCACGCCGGCAGTGACCTGATCGACGATCCGCTCGATCAGCTCCTTTTCCCGCACCAGACGGTCGCGGCCGGTGGCGATCTCCCGCGCCATCACCTCCACCGCCTCGACGAGCGCCGCGAGCTCCGCCTCTTCCGGCCGCCGGGCGAACGCCGGCTCCCCGGCGGCGATCCGCCGGGTGCTCTCGACGAGCTCGGCGAGCGGCCGCGTGAAGCCGCCCGCGAGGCGCAGCGCGAGCGCCACGAGCCCGGCGAACAGGGCGCTCGCGATCAGGAGCGCGCGCCGGCGCAGCTGCAGGAGCTCCGCGGCGAGCTCCTCCTGCTCGGCGAGCTGCGGCATCGCGAGCACCAGCCCGCCCGGCGCCGGCGGCATCCCCGGCATTCGCAGCGGCGCGAAGAGCTCGAGGTAGCTCAGCCCCCCCGCCCGGCTGGTGCGCGAGACGAGCTCCTGCCCGCGCAGGGTGAGACGCTCCTGCACCTCGCCAGGCAGCTGCCGCGAGAGCAGCCCGGAGGTGTAGAGCTCGCGCCGGCTCGTCGCATGGACCTGGCCGCTCCAGTAGAGCGCGACCTGATGCTGGACCACCCGCGCCAGCCAGGTCAGGAGATCGTCGTCGAGCACCGTGTCGAGGCCGAAACCGGGCTCGAGGGTGAGCAGGTACTCCCCCAGGACCCGCTCGGCCGACGCCAGCGCCGCCTCCCCGGCGCGGCGCTGCTCGCGCTCGAGGCGGCGGCCGATCGCGGCGGTCCCGAAGAGCGTGAAGAGGACCACCGGCACGAGGACGAGGAGGGTGAAGAGGAGGATGAGCCGGCGCGAATAGGAGCGGACGGCGCGCCGTACCGCCGCCCGTACCGCCGTCCGCGGCATGGCGGCCGCCGCGAGGCCGCCGGCGATCGCGAGGAGCCAGACCGCGACCGCGAGCAGGTGGGCGCCGGCCCGCTCGATCAGGTCGGCCATCCCGCGCTCGCGCAGGAGCAGCGCGACGATCCCCTCCCCTTCCGCGCGCGCCAGCGTCCAGTAGTTCCCGTCGGGCGCGGCGAGCCGCCCTTCGAACCGCGCTCCGCTCGGGAGCGCCGGCAGCCGGGGAGGCGCTTCGGGCCAGGGGGTGACGAGCGGTTCCCCGCGGTTCGAGAAGAAGGCGAACCGGGGAGCGCCCCGCCACGCCGGCAGGTCGAAGCCAAGCGCCGGCCCGCCCCGCAGCAGCCCGGCGGCGAGGTCTCCCGGAGGCGGGGCGGACGCGTGGTAACCCGGCCTGGGCAGCAGCCAGAAACGGACCCCGAGCGGCCCCAGGTCGCCGGCCGGCATCTCGCTCTCTCCCCAGACGAGCGCTTCGGACCAGCCCGGCAGGTCGATCGCGCTCCACGGCCCGGCACCGGGATCGAGCTCGCCGCTCGCGGTGAGCGGGAGCCCCCAGGAAAACGCCGCCGTCCGTCCGCCGGGCAGGCTCACCGCGAGCGCGCTCAGGGCGTCGCGGCGCGCGAGTGGCGAGCGCCGCCAGATCGCGAACGGCAGGTCGATCGGATCGAGCGCCGCGGCGGGCGCGAATCGGGTGGGATCGGCACCGCCAAGGGCGGTGGCGATCTCGGCCTCCAGCGCCTCCCGTACCTCGGGCTCCGGGGGGCTGAACTCCTCGATCCCGGTGCGCAGGCTCCGCCGCGCCTCCCAGACTGCTGCGATCTCGAGCGCCACCGCTGCCTGCACCGCCGCGAGGAGCGCGATCCCGAGCCACGCCCGGAGGGTCTCGCGGCGGCGCAGGAGGGATGCCGCGCGCCCGGCGAGAGGCCCGGCCAGCAGGAACACGCCGAGCGCCAGCCCCGGACGGTTCCCACCGAGGGCGGCTCCGGTCAGCGCCACCAGCGCCGCCACCGCCCATCCGGTACCGCTAGCCGACTTGGAATCGCGCGGCGTCCGGCCGGCGAGCAGGAGGGAGCCGAACGCCAGCCCCACCAGCGGCAGCCGCCACGACAGCGCCTCGGGTCCGAGCCAGCCGGGACCATCGAGCGGCAGCGGACCCCAGCGGGCCTCGGCAAACCACGCAGCGGCCGCCACCAGCGGGGAGAGCACGGTCGCCAGGAACCGCCAGCCGCGGCTCTCGCCTGCCCGCAGGCCCGCCACCGTCAGGGCGGCGGCGAGCGCGGTGACCACCAGCCAGGCCGGGGGCAGACCGAGCCCCACCTGCACCGCGCCCAGGGCGGCGTAGAGCACCGGCCCGGCGAGGAACCGGGAGGGCCGGGCGGCGAAGACCGTCCCCCGCAGCAGGAGCTGGCCGACTCCCCGGGCGACGGCGAAGGCGACCAGCGCCGCGGCCAGCACCCACGGCAGTGCCCGCTCGGCCCGCTGGCGAGACGCGCTCCAGGTCGGCGCCGGCGATGCCGGTTCCGGGGCGAGCTCGACCCCCGGCATCTCCGGCCCAGACGAGCTCGCCCGGCCGGCCACCGGCTCCCCTTCGCCATCCGGGAAGAAGAGCCGCCGGACGAGTCGATGGCCGCCGAGCGGCTCGACGGGGACCCCCCACTCGTCGAGCGCGAACTGGCGCGCGAGCACCAGTCGCCAGCCGCTCTCCGCAGCGGCCGCGAGCGGGTGCACGGTGACGAGGGCGAAAGCGCCGAAGCTCGCCCGCACGACGCGCCCCGCGGCCGGCAGCTCCCCGGCTCGCAGGGCAGGGGTGAGGCCGCCGCCGGCCCACGCCACCACGGTGCCGCCGGGATCGATCAGGGCGTGATGGAGCTCGGATGCCGCCGCCAGCTCCGTCAGGGCGCGGAAGGCCGTGGCGATCTCTTCCCGCCCTCCCGCGGGAGCCGGACCGAGAGCGGTGGCGACGCGGGCCGCCTCGCCATCGAGACGATTCCACTCGCGGAGCACGGCGGCCCGCACTTCGGCCAGCTCCCGCTCCGGATCCTCGCGTCCGGCGCGGATCGACAGCGCCGTCGCGAGCAGCGCGACCGCCAGGAAGAGGCCGAAGCCCGCGTAGACGACCGCCCGCTCACGCCGCGAGTGGCGCGCGAGCAGCCAGCCGGCGGCGAGGAGCAGCGCGGCGGCGGCGGTCCGCCAGCCGGCCGGAAGCAACAGGGCGAGCGGGGAGAGGACCAGCAGCGCCCCGGCGAGCAGCCCGGTCAGGGCCCGCACGGACGGTGACATGCCGCTTCCCCGCCGCGCCGACCGCACTCAGGGGGTGATCATCGGCAGATCGACCCCGCGCTCGCGGGCGCAGGCGATCGCCTCGGGGTAGCCGGCGTCGGCGTGGCGCGCCACCCCCATCCCCGGATCGGAGGTGAGCACCCGCTCGAGCCGGCGGGCGGCCTCCGGCGTCCCGTCCGCGACGACGACCATCCCGGCGTGCAGGCTGTTGCCGATCCCCACCCCGCCGCCGTGATGGAACGAGATCCAGGTGGCGCCGTTGACGGCGTTGACCAGCGCGTTGAGCAGCGGCCAGTCGGCGATCGCGTCCGAGCCGTCGCGCATCCCCTCGGTCTCCCGGTACGGCGAGGCAACCGAGCCGCAGTCGAGGTGGTCGCGCCCGATGACGATCGGCGCCTTCACCCGCCCGCTCGCCACCAGCTCGTTGAAGGCGAGCCCGGCGCGGGCGCGCTCGCCGTAGCCGAGCCAGCAGATGCGCGACGGCAGCCCCTGGAAGGCGACCCGCTCGCGGGCCATCCGGATCCACCGGGCGAGCGCCTGGTCCTCGGGGAAGAGGGAGAGCACCGCCTCGTCGGTGGCGGCGAGGTCCGCCGGATCGCCCGAGAGGACCGCCCAGCGGAACGGACCCTTCCCGGTGCAGAAGAGGGGACGCACGAAGAGCGGTACGAAACCGCCGATCGCGAACGCGTCGGCGACCCCGGCGTCGCGCGCCTGCCCGCGCAGGTTGTTGCCGTAGTCGAAGGTCACCGCGCCCCGCTCCTGGAGCGCGAGCATCGCCCGGACGTGGGCCGCCATCGAGGCCATCGACCGCGCGACGTACGCCTCCGGATCCGCCTTCCGGAGGGCGAGCGCCTCGGCGTACGGCAGCCCGTGCGGCACGTAGCCGTTCAGGGCGTCGTGCGCCGAGGTCTGATCGGTGAGCACCTCGGGGACGAGATCGCGCGCGAGGAGCGCCGCGAGCAGGTCGACCGCGTTCGCCTCGACCCCGATCGAGACCGCCTCGCGCCGTTCACGCGCCGCGAGCGCGCGCTCGATCCCGGCCTCGATCGACGGTGCCAGCTCGTCGAGGTAGCGGGTGGCGAGCCGCTTCTCGATCCGGGAGCGATCCACCTCGGCGGCGAGACAGACCCCCTCGTTCATCGTCACCGCGAGCGGCTGCGCCCCGCCCATGCCGCCGAGGCCGGCGGTGACCGTCAGCCGTCCGGCGAGCGTCCCCCCGAAATGCTGGCGGGCACACTCGGCCAGGGTCTCGAACGTCCCCTGGAGGATCCCCTGGGTGCCGATGTAGATCCAGGAGCCCGCGGTCATCTGCCCGTACATCGTCAGGCCGAGC
>JAAYLR010000092.1 GCA_012521815.1 Acidobacteriota bacterium | reverse complement strand
GTACCGGACCGTCCCGCCGGCCACCGGCAGAGCATCGTCGCCCACCAGCCGCACCGTGAGAGCGACGCCGGGGGCGAGGGTGTCGGTGCCGAGGTCGTTGGCGCCCGCCCGCAGCTTCACCTGCCGTGTGGTGAGGGCCCGGCCGCCGGCGCGCAGCACGAGCACGGCGGGGCCGGGCGGACGCCCGGCGAGCTCCCACCGCCCGTCGGCCCTGCTCTCCCCCCCGGCGCGGGAGATGAACCCGTCGGCCAACCAGCTCTCGAGACCGATCCGCACTCCCGCCAGGGGCCGCCTCTCTTCGTCCACCACCCGGCCGAAGGCGCGGGCACCGGGTGCGAGGTGCACCGTCGCGGGCAGCTCGGAAGGGAGCCCGCGGAGGGTGGTCTCCATGAGCTCACCACCCGGCTGCACTAAGACGGAGAGCGTCTCGCGGTCGGGCAGCCCGGCCCACCGCACGCGCCCCCGCTCGCTCCGCTCTCGCGACCAGAGTCGCGGCGCGGTCGCGCCGGATCCCAGGCGGTGGAGCATTTGGAGCATCGCCTCGGGGCGGAGCAGATGGACCGCCACCCCATCGACCGGGCTCCCTTCGGGATCGGTCAGCAGGATCTCGACCCCGCCCGTCCGCGTCGCGGCAAGCTCCGCACGCGTGCGGCCCGCCGGCAGATCGACCCACCACGACTCCTCCGCCGCCCCGACGAGCCGCAGCCGCCACGGCTCGTCCGGACGGTGCGGGAGCGCGAGCCTCCCCCCTTCCGGCACCGGCCAGGAGGGGAGGAGGCGCTCCGGGAAGAGATCCCACATCGGGGCCGGCGCCGCCACGAGGCGGAGCGGCGGCGGCGGTTCGTCCTCCCGCGCCGGCCGCGGGCGCGTCACCCGCACCTCGAGCCGGCCGGGGTCTTCCGGCCCCAGCTCCGCGCCGAAGCGTTCCATCGCCCGCGGCGCGTGCCGCTCCGACCAGGCCCAGACCGCAAGCGGCACGGCGGCTTCACCGCTCGCCTCTCCGGCCGGCGGAGCGGCGAGGACGCTCCCGTCTTCGTAGAGCAGCCGCCAGTCGGGTGGCGTCTCGCCGGCGGCGAGCGCGGGGGAGAGGAGAAGAGCGAGGAGGATGAGCGCCGCGATCATTGCGAATCGCCTCCTGCCGAGCGCCCGAGCGCGACCATCACGAGTCGGCCCGGCAGCAGCGGCGAGACGAGGTCGGGTGAGCTGGCCATGACGAGGAGCGCCAGGCGGCGCCCCCGGAGGTCGGCCTTCAGGTGGGTGATCTCGTTGATCGGAGAGATCGGGAGCGGCACGCGGCCCAGCACCCCACCGTCAAGAGCGAGGACGATCAGCTCCCACTGCTGCCGGCCGCCCGGGACACTCCGAACCAGGAGGCCGACCCCCTCGGGCAGCGGCACGATCTCGTCGAGGGTCCGCCGTGCGTCGAGCCACTCCCAGCGCTCCGGCGGAGAGAGGATGCGGGCCGCCTCCTCTCGGGTCAGGCGTGCACAGTCGTCGGTGAGGCCGAGCGCAACCGTGTCCCAGGTGCGCAGCAGCTTGCCCGCCGCATCGAAGTGATGAGCCCCCGCCTGCACGCCGGGGACCACGACGAACGAGCCGTCGGCGAGAAAGCGCGTCGATCCGAGGCCGAACAACGGGCAGGCGTTCAGGTTCGGAGCCCTGGGGCCACGCGAATCGAACACCACCGGACGCAGGTCCTCGAGACCGGCGGTCAGCGTGCCGAACCAGGCGATCTCCCCTTCGGGGGCGTACTCGCCCTCGTCGTCCCGCCGGGCGCCGAGGACGATCACCTTCCCGCCGTGAAGGTCGAGATCCTCGATGAAGTCGAAGGGTGCAGCCTCTCTGCGCACCGGGTCCTTCCGGGTCCGCCAGGTGAGGGCGGCGAGGAAGGCCCCGGCGAGGATCTCCTCCCCGTGGGTCGCGAGGTGTTGCGAGAAGAAGAAGCCGCCCGGCGTCCCGGTGCCGGGCACGATCGTCTCGATCCGCTCTCCGAACGGCTGGAGCGACATCTCGACCACGCCCTTCGGGCCGAGGGCGAGGTAGACGCTCTCGTCGGAGGCCCACCGCAGATCGAACGCCCCCGCGCACGCCGCCGGC
This sequence comes from Acidobacteriota bacterium, assembly GCA_012521815.1. Lineage (GTDB taxonomy): Bacteria > Acidobacteriota > Thermoanaerobaculia > Multivoradales > JAGPDF01 > JAAYLR01. The sequence goes on along the minus strand of JAAYLR010000092.1, from coordinate 2,741 downwards.
AGCGGACGATCCCAGAGGATGCGAAGGGAGAGCGGTGCCTCGGCGCCGAACGCCACGCTCGCGACGAGGAGGAGTGGAAGGAGGAGGCCCGCTGCCACGGCAAGCCCTCTGGCAGAGAGGGTCCGCATGAGCTCGTTCTCCTGGAAATCCAGAAAGAGTCTACCCCCCCCCCCCCCAAGGGCTGTCAGCCTTTCCCTTGTCCGTCTGTTTCCCCGGCTCTGCCCGTTGCTCAGAGGGACGCGAAAGCGGGTGCGCGGTGGAGACGGCGATCGAAGGTGAGGGTGCGGTCACAGCCGGCGCGCTGGTTGCGCAGACCGATCAGGTGGTCGGAGAAATCGCCGCCTCCGGCGCGGTAGCGCGCGACCGCCTCGAGGGTGAAGTCGACCCGATCGCCCGCTTCGACTCAGAGCGCCTCCCGGATCCTTTTCGGGATCGTGACCTGCCCTTTCGATGTGAGTGTCGCCATGATGGTCACGTCCGGGCCTCCTTACTTTTTTCCTTACTTTACTCGATCCCCCGCTTGCCGGCATCCGGTGTCGATCTGGAGATCCCCGGCGTTCCGAAATCCAGCGCCGCCCGGCCTGAACCTCCCGGGGCCTCCGGAGGGGCCGAGCGAACCGTCATATCGATCGGCGGACCGGTGGCCGCGACGGCGGCGACGCCGCGGGCTCGGGCTCGATTCGGGCGCGGAATAGCGCTGCCGCCCGGCGCTCCGCGAGCGGGTCGGGGAGCGGCCGGGCGGCGGGGTGGTGCGGGCCGGGGGTGGCGCTCCTACGCCGCCTTTTCCCAGCCGAAGGGGATCTCGGCGGGGAAGCGGGCGAGGAGGATCCGCTCCCGGTCGGCGAGGTAGAGGCCGCCCTCGCGCTGGCGGTCGTAGCCGACCCAGGAGGCGAACGGCACGGCGTCGAGCAGCCCCTGCACCGCGATCGTCTTGGTCTTCTTGCGCGGGTTGGCGGCGAGCTCCTCGCGGGCGCCCGCGTACCGGCTGCTGGCGGCGAGGTGGGACTGTTCGGCACCGAGCTCGAAGAAGCAGACCTGCCGGAAGATCTTGCCGGGGCGGCGGGTCGCGTACCAGGCGTACTCGACCGGCGTCAGGTTCGAGAGCACGAGCAGCTCGATCGGCGAGAGGATCGCGTAGAGACGCGGGTCGCGCCGCGCCGGCGGCGGGGCGCCGAGGAGGCGGCCGATATCTTCCGGGCTCGTGCCATCCGGGCACTCGCTGGCTTCGAAGCGCTGGAGCTCGGCCATCGGCTCCATGCGCAGCGCCTGGCCGCCGGTCTTCACGATGTAGACCGTCTCGTAGGCCGCGATCGGCGTGGCGCTGAAGGCGTTGTTCGAGAGCGCGGTCTTCGTCCGCTTGCCCGCCCGCACCGCCGCGAGCGCGGCGACCATGTCCCCCTGCGCATCGCGCCAGCCGCCCTCCGGCAGGAGGGAGAAGGCCGGCTCGCCATCGTTCAGGCGGAGGTCGGCGAAGATCGCCCGCCCCTGGAAATGCTTGCCCGAACCGGGCGAGAGGTGGTGCGCGAGGCCGCCGATACCGAGGCTGGTGGCCACCATCGAGCCGTGGGGGATGGTCAAGACGAGGTTCGGTCGGTCCATGCCTTCTCCTTGCGGGACGAGCCCGTCGCCGGGGAGAGCCTAGTCGAGATGTCCGGCGGCGACAAGGAACGCGCCGGGAGCCCTTTGCGCGGCTCCCCCGGGATCGCCTATGCTCCCGCCCCAGTTCGCTTTTTCAGGAAGGAAGGTTGCCACTGATCGCTCCCGGGCGGCACGATCCCGATCTCTCGGACCGTATCCGGCGCGGCCTCGCCGTCGCCGCGCTCGCCGGTCTCGTCACGCTCGCGCTCCTCCCGGTGTTCGATGCCGGCTTCGTCTGGGACGATCGCGCCGACGTCCTCGACAACCCCGCCGCCACGCCCGCCGGCTTCGCCGCGGCGCTCGGCACCACCAACCGGCCGCTGCTGAAGGCGACCTACGCCCTCCAGCGCCGCGTGAGCGGCGACGATCCGCTTCCGTTCCACACCGGCAACCTCGCGCTCCACCTGCTCGCCACCGCCGCTGTCTTCGCGCTCGTGCGGCGCTCGCTCCCGGTCCGCGCCGCTGCCCGAGCCGGCGTCACGCGCGATCTGGCGGCCTGGCTCGCCGCCGCCCTCTGGGCGCTCCACCCGGTGGCGGCGGAGACGGTGGCGCCGGTCATCGGCCGTTCCGTCCTCCTCTCGAGCGGGCTCCTGCTCGGTGCGCTGCTGCTCGTCACCGGCGCTCGGCCACCCGGCTGGCGGGCGATGCTCGCCGCCGGCGCGCTCGCCTTCCTCGCCCCGCTCGCTCGCGAGACCGCGCTCGTGACGCCCGCGCTCGGTCTCCTCTGGCAGCTGACGCTCGGCGCCCGCGAGCCGCGCGCGGCGTGGCGCCACCGCCTGCTGCCGCTCGCGGTGGGCAGCGGTCTCGCCGCGGTCGCGATCGCGCTCACCGCCCGCCACCGGGAGCTGCTCGCCTTCAGCTTCGCCGAACGCACGCCGCTCGCCGCGTTGCGCGGCAACGTCCACGCCCTCTTCGCCCTCGCGCGCCTCTGGCTCCTCCCCGCGCAGCTGTCGATCGACCCCGCGCCGGCCGACGACCTGCCGTGGAGCGCGCCCGCGACGCTCGTCCGCGTCGCGTTGCTCGTGGCGGCCACAGGGTTCGTCGGCGCCGCACGCCGGCGGGCGCCCGCCGCCGCCTTCGCCACCGGCTGGACGCTGCTCGCC
>JAAYLR010000091.1 GCA_012521815.1 Acidobacteriota bacterium | reverse complement strand
GCGTTGTACTGGGTGGGGCTGACCTTGGCACGCATCTGCTCCATCTTGGCGCTGATGCCCAGGAGGTTCTGCACGTGGTGCCCCACCTCGTGGGCGATCACGTACGCCTGCGCGAAGTCGCCCGGCGCGCCGAAGCGGCGATCGAGCTCGTCGAAGAAGGAGAGATCGAGGTAGACCTTCTGGTCGGCGGGGCAGTAGAACGGCCCGCTCGCGGCGCTGCTGAAGCCGCAGGCCGACTGCACCGCCCCGGTGTAGAGCACGAGCGTCGGCGGCCGGTAGCGGACGCCGGCGCGGGCGAAGAGCGCGCTCCAGGTCTCCTCGAGATCGGCGAGCACGACCGACGCGAAGCGGCCGAGCTCGTCGCCCGGCGGCGGCGTCGCGCCCGGGAGCTGCGGGCCGCTCTGCGGCACCTGCACCGAGGTCGTCTCGAAGAGCTGCAGCAGCGCGAGCGGATCCTGGCCGGTGACGAACGAGAGCAGCAGGACGAGCAGCAGCCCGCCGCAGCCGATCCCCGCGCCGGTCCGCATCGCGGGCCCGCGCCCGCGGCGATCCTCGACGTTCGTGCTCTCTCTGCGGCCTTGCCAGCGCATCCCCGTCCTCCTGACTCCGTCCGGCCCGGAGCCTACCAATCCCGCCGCCGGAACGGCATCCTCGGCCGCCGGCTCAGCCCGCGTCCTCCCGGTAGCGGCCGCGCAGGCTCTCGAAGCGGCGCTGCCGCCAGAGACCGCTCCGGTGGGCGAGATAGCGGGCGAGCAGCCAGAGGATCCCGAAGCCGTACCGGGTCGAGGCCCAGAACCCGGCCGAGGAGGCCTCGGGGAAGTAGCGGGTCGGCACCGGCACCTCGACGATCCGGAACCCCGCCGCCACCCCCTGCGCCAGGATCTCCTGATCGAAGAGGAAGCGGTCGGAGTTGGCGGTGAAGGCGACCGTTTCGAGCACCTCCCGCCGGTAGGCGCGGTAGCCGGTGTGGTACTCGGAGAGGGCGAGGCCGAAGGCGAGGTTCTCGAGGCCGGTGAGGAACCGGTTGGCCAGGTACTTCCACCACGGCATCCCGCCGGCGAGCGCGCCGCCCCCCTTCAGCCGCGAGCCGAGGACGACGTCGGCCGTCCCCTCCCGCAGCGGCCGCACGATCTCCGGCAGCAGGCGCGGGTCGTACTGGTAGTCGGGGTGGACCATCACCACCAGATCCGCCCCCTCGCGCAGCGCCTCGGCGTAGCAGGTCTTCTGGTTCGCGCCGTAGCCGTAGTTGCGGTCGTGGACGAAGAGCTTCAGATCGAGCTCCCGGGCCACCGCCACCGTGTCGTCGGTCGAGCCGTCGTCGACCAGGATCACGAGGTCGTAACTCTCCCGCGGCAGCTCCTGATAGGTGAGCCGCAACGTCCGCCCGGCGTTGAACGCCGGCATCACCACCACCACCCGCGGCGGTCGCGCCTCACCAGCGGCGGGAGTTCCGGAAAGAGCCACGGAGAGATTCTACGTGGCGCGGCGCCCGGTCTAGACCGTCCGTTCGACGCGGGGGAGGGAGACCTCCGGGCTCGTGCGGAGGGCGAAGCGGAGGGGCCAGGCGGCGGCTTCGCCAGCGTAGTCGACGCCGACACGGGGTCCCGTCACGATCTCGGTGGCGGCGACCGGCTCGCCCGCGAGGAGCGCGAGCGGCTGGCGGGGGCCGAAGCGCGTGCCGTCGAGCGCGCGGTCGATCGCGAGCGCCTGGCAGAGGCGGGCCGGGCCGCCGGCGAGCGCCCGGCGGGTGGCGGGCGGGGTGAGGCCGCGGTGACGGAGCATCCGCTCGGTCCCCGCGAGCGCCTCACCGGCGCGCAGGAGCACCGCGCCGCCCCGGCCGTCGGGGTTCGTGACCACGTTGAGGCAGTAGTGCAGACCGTAGATGAAGTAGACGTAGGCGTGCCCGGCGGGAAGGTAGAGCGAGGCGTTGCGCACGGTGCGGCGGCCGGCCCAGGCGTGGCTCGCGCGGTCGCTCGCGCCGAGGTACGCCTCGGTCTCCACGAGCCGGAGGACGAGCCGCTCCCCGTCCGGCAGCCGCCGCACGAGGCGGGCGCCCAGGAGCGCCCGGGCCACCTCGGCCGGGGGGCGGGCGAAGAACGACGCCGGCAGCGGCCGGCCGGGTTCGGGAACCTTCACGGGGCCGAACCCTAGCGCAGGGCGCGTTATGCTTCAGGGATGGCGACCATTCTCCTGACCGGCGGCGCGGGCTTCATCGGTTCGCACCTGGCCGATACCTTTCTCGCGGCGGGGCACCGCCTCCTGGTGCTCGACAGCCTGGTCACCGGCCGGCGGGAGAACGTGCCCGCGGGGGCGGAGTTCCTCCACCGCGACCTGCGCGACGAGGGGCTCGAGGAGATCCTCGCCCGGGCCGGGGTCGAGATCGTGAGCCATCACGCCGCGCAGGCGAACGTGCGGGTCTCGGTCGACGATCCGCTCGTCGATGCCCAGGCGAACATCCTCGGCTCGCTCCGGCTCGTCATGGCCTGCCGGCGGGCCGGGGTGCGGCGGCTCCTCTTCGCCTCGAGCGGCGGCACCGTCTACGGCGAGCAGGAGCGCTTCCCCTGCGACGAGAGCCACCCGACCCGCCCGACCAGCCCGTACGGCTGCGCCAAGCTCGCGGTCGAGCAGTACCTCGGCGCCTACGGCGCGCTCGGCGACCTCGAGCCGGTGGTGCTCCGCTACGCGAACGTCTACGGCCCCCGCCAGGATCCGCAGGGAGAGGCGGGAATCGTCGCGATCCTCGCCGAGAAGTTCCTCACCGGCTCGCCGCCGCGGATCTTCGGCGACGGCACCCAGACCCGGGATTACGTCCACGTCTCCGACGTCGTCGCCGCGAACCTCGCGCTCGTCGCCGACTGGCGCCCCGGGACGTACAACGTCGGCACCGGGATCGAGACCTCGCTCAACGATCTCTACGCCCTCGTCGCCCGCGAGCTGGGCGCCGCCACCGCTCCGGTGCACGTGCCGGCGGTGGCCGCCGAGCTCGCCCGCAACAGCCTCGACGCCTCCCGCCTCGCCGCGAGCCACGGCTGGCGGCCGCGGCTCGCCTTCGCCGAGGGGCTCGCGCTCACCCTCCCCTTCTACCGGGAGAAGTACGCCCCCGGTGCCTGAGAAGCCCCCCGCGATGCCGCTGCCCGAGCTGTTCGCCGAGCTGCCCGCCCCCTTCCGGCCGGAGTACGACCCCGCGGCGCCGTGGAGCCTCCTCGGCGTGCCGCTCGACGCGCTCCTCGACGCTCTCCCCTCCGAGCAGATCGCCTGCGCGATCGGACCCGGCGTCCACCTGCGCGGCGACCGGATCGCGATCGGCAAGGGGACGCGGATCCTGCCCGGCGCCGTGATCGAGGGGCCGATCTGGATCGGCGAGGAGGTCGAGATCCGGCCCGGGGCGTACCTGCGCGGCGGCTGCTGGCTCGGCGACGGCGCGGTGGTCGGCGCCAACACCGAGGTGAAGCGCTCGATCCTCCTGCCCGGCGCCCACGCCCCGCATCTGAACTACGTGGGCGACTCGGTGCTCGGCCGCCGGGTGAACCTCGGCGCCGGCACGATCCTCTCGAACTTCCGCCACGACGGGCGGGAGATCGCGCTGCCGCTCGGCGACGGGCGGCGTCTGCCCACCGGCCGGCGGAAGCTCGGGGCGATCCTCGGCGACGGGGTGGCGACCGGCTGCAACTGCGTCCTCCACCCGGGCACCGTGGTCGGCGCCGGCACCCACCTCTACCCCGGCGTGCAGCTGCGGGCGGGCGTCTGGCCCGCGGGCGCGATCGTCAAGCTCCGGCAGGAGCTCGAGATCGTCACCCGCACCTGAGGCTCAGGGCGCCGCGACCACGACCAGCGTCTGGTCGTCTTCGGCCGCGCGGCCCGCGGTGAACCGGTCGATGTCCTCGTAGATGCCGTCGACGATCTCGCTCGCCGGCCGCCCTCGCAGCCGGCCGGCCGCCGCCAGCAACCGCTCCTCGCCGTACTCCTCGTAGCCGTCGGGATTCCGCCGCACCGCCTCCACCACCCCGTCGGTGTAGAAGACGAAGAGGTCGCCGCTCTCCACCCGGAGGAAGCCGCGCTCGTAGGTGACCTTCGGCAGCGGGCCGAGCACCGGTCCCCCTTCGCTCAGCTGCCGCGGCGGCCCCGAGGCCGGCAGGTAGAACGGCGGCGGATGTCCGGCGTTGACGTAGATGAAGACCCCCGACGACTCCAGCTCGCCGTAGAAGAGCGAGACGAACCGGCTGGTGAGCGTCGACTGGTGGATGATCGAGTTGAGCCGCTGGACGGTCCGCACGATCTTGTAGTCGCGCGCGAGCCCCATCCGCAGGCCGACGTAGATGTCCCGCACCTGGAGCGCCGCCGGCAGGCCGTGGCCGGCGACGTCGGCGAGCGCGAGGCCGAGCATCTTGTCGGTGATCGGGATGTAGTCGAAGAAGTCGCCGCCGACCGCCTGCACGGTGCGTGTCCGGCCGTGGATGTCGAAGCCGTGGAAGGCCGGAGCCCGCTTGGGCAGGATCGAGGCCTGGACCCGGCGCGCCTCGTTGAAGACGCTCTCCATCCGCTCCTGGCGCAGCTTCTGGTTGATCGCATGCCGGAGCAGCCCGAGCGAGAAGAGGACGTCCTGGCCGTCGTGCCCGGGGGCGACGTCGAAGGCGAGGATGTACGCCTCCTCCCCGACCTCGATCGCGGCGAACCGCTCCACCCCGAGCTCGCGCTCGAGGTCGGCGTCGAACCGGGGATCGTCGGCGGTCATCGTCACCGCCCCCTCGGCCAGGAGCGCCGCGATCGCCGGATACTGCGCCGGCACCCGGAGCGGCCCGGAGGCCGGGCGGGCCCCGGCGAAGGTACCGAGCAGTAGGTAGCCGTCCCCCTGCCGCCGGTAGAGCCGGCCGCCGGTCAGCCCGAGCTCGTCGCGGAAGCGCCCGACGATCGCCTCGACCAGATCCTGGATGGTCGCCTCGAGATCGTCCGAGCTCTCGATGGAGGCGACGACCGCCCCCACCCCTTTCATCAGGTGCCGGTAATCGACGCCGGCGGACTCGCCGCCGGCAGGAGTCGGAGGTGCGCTCACCACGCCTGCCCTTTCTCGTCCGGGTCGCTCGCGCCGGAGGTGGAAGAGAGCGGCATCCAGTCGCAGGGGAACCCGGATCTGAAGGGATTTCGACCCCGCGGCGGAGGCCGGTCTCGGGCGCAGACTGTAGGCCAGTGCCGCGGCGCTTTCAAGGGTCGAAGGGCGGCCGGTTCCGCCAGCCGGGAGCCGTCGGCGCGCGCTTGACTTCCGTCTCCACTCGCCTCAAAATGATTCCAATTTAGATTTTATATCCAACTTTGGAGGTTCCGTGACGCCCCGAAGTGCCCGCTCGGCGCACAAGCAGCTCGCCCATCTCGTCGCGGACCGTCTGCGGGTCGAGATCCTCGAAGGCCGTCTCAAGCCGGGCGAGTGGCTTCGCCAGGAGCGGATCGCGCTCGCGCAGGGAGTCAGCCAGATGCCGGTGCGCGAGGCGCTCCGGCAGCTCGTCGCCGAGGGCCTCGTCGAGCACATCCCCTACCGCGGCACTCGCGTCGTCGAGTTCACCGTCGCGGACATCGAGGACCTCTATGCCTGCCGCCTCTTCATCGAAGGGATGGCCGCGCGCCACGCCGCCGCGGTGATCACCGACGAGGAGCTCCGCGAGATCGCCGGCCTCCACGAACGGATGCTGCCCTGCGACACGCCCGAGTCGCTGCCCGAGTACCGCGAGCTCAATCGCCGCTTCCACACCGCGATCTTCCAGGCGAGCCGGCGGTCGTTCCTGATCCGTTCGCTCGCCCAGCTCTGGGCGGCCTTCCCGACCATGCTCTGGAGCAACGTTCCCCTGGTCGCCTACCGCACCGCGCCCGGCCGTGACGCGTCCGACGCCGCCGAACACGAAGCGATCGTCACGGCGCTCTCCGCGCGCGATCCCGAGGCGGCCGAGACCGCCGCCCGGGCCCACATCAGCGCCGCCGGGAGAGCGCTGCTCACCGCCCTCGGCGCGGCGCCGCACCCGTTGCCGGAAGCTCCATCGTTCCAATCTCTGAGCCTGGCCACGGGGGGCCGGCATCGGAGTCGTTCGTTCCCCCACGCGGAGGAAGAGTCATGAGAGGCAGCACCCGAATCCTGGCGCTGATCGTCCTCGCTCTGACGGCCGGCGCCGGCGCGCTCGTCGCGCAGAGCACGGTCTCCGGCAGCCTGCAGGGCCGGATCAGCGACGCCGAAGGCAACGCCCTGCCGGGCGTCACCATCACGATCAGCTCCGACGCCCTGATCGCGCGGGAGATGACGACGACGAGCGACGAACGCGGCGCCTACCGCTTCCCCTCGCTGCCGGTCGGTGTCTATGCCGTCACCGCCAGCCTCGACGGCTTCCAGACGGCCCGTCAGGATGGGATCCGCATCCGTCTCGCGTCGACGCTCGCCGTCGATCTCGCGCTCCAGCTCGCGACCGTCACCGAGGTCATCGAGGTGACCGCCAGCGCCCCGATCGTGAGCGTGGTCAACAACACGGTGTCGACCAGCTTCGACGCCCAGTATCTCGAGACCCAGCCGATCCAGCGCAACTACTACCAGATCATCAAGGCCGCGCCGGGCGTCAACGCCGACTACACCTCGAGCAGCGGCAGCGCGATGCTCGCCTACGGCGGCACCTCCGAGAGCCAGAACGCCTTCACCCTCGACGGCGTCAACGTCGCCGACGCCGGCGCCGGCCAGCACTGGATCCTGCCCAGCATCCAGTGGATGGAGGAGGTGCAGATCGGCGGCCTCGGAGCCAACGCCGAATACGGCGGCTACACCGGCGGGGTGATCAACGGCGTCACCAAGTCCGGCGGCAACACGATGAAGGGAGCCGTCGAGGTCTTCTATCAGCCCTCCTCGTGGGTCGCCGACAACACCCCCGACACCCCCGACGAGGAGTTCAAGTTCGAGGACTACGCCGCGAGCCTCGGCGGCCCCGTCCTCAAGGACCGCCTCTGGTACTTCGTCTCGGGCGAGTACTGGCACCAGGTGTCGACGCCGTATCGCGCCGTCGACACCTCCGACCGGAAGATCCCCCGCCTGCTCGGCAAGCTGACCTGGCAGGTCAACCCTGCGAACCGCCTCTTCCTGATGACCTCCTGGGATGCCGTCACCAACGAACGCCGGGGCATCAGCGAATCGACGCTGCCCGAGGCGAGCTCGAAGCAGAAGGGGCCGGGCACCTCGATTTCGCTCGGCTGGGAGTCGCTCATCAACAGCGCCAACTTCGTCAACGTGCGCCTCACCGGCTACGACGGTCGCGACGACTACCTCCCGTACCACGGCGAGGATCTGCCGGGACGGATCGACGAGGACACCGGCATCTCGTGGGTGAACCAGGACATCCGGGAGCGCAACCATCGCCGGATCGTCACCCTCGACGCCTCCTGGAGCCTGTTCGCCGACGATCTCTTCGGCCGCTCGGACACCCACTCCTTCAAGTTCGGAGCGCTCTACGAAGATGCCGTCTCCTCCGACCGGTGGCGGCGCAACGGCGGCTTCACCTACTACGACGACTCCTCCGAGTGCGATTCGTTCGCGGCCTATCTCGCCGACCCGAGCTGCGGCGCCTATTACATCGAGCGGGGCTGGGGCGAGTACGACGCCCACCCCCGGTACGACGGCTGGGCGGCCTACGCGCAGGATTCGATCCGCTTCGACCGCGTCACCGTCAACGCCGGCGTCCGCGTCGGCGGCTATGACGCCGGCTGGCAGAAGGGTCACGGCAACCGGAGCGTCTACGACGTCACCTACGTCGACCCCCGCCTCGGCGCCGTCTGGGATGTCCGCGGCGACGCCCGCACCGCGGTCAAGCTCCACTGGGGCCGGTACCACAACAAGATGTTCACCTACCTCTACGACCGCGAGATCTCGGGGCACGCGGCGATCCCGGACATGGACTGCTACTGGGACGAGGACACCGGCGGCTACACCGACTGCGACGAGCCGACGGTGATCGCGGCGCCGATGGGCAAGCACGACCTCGCCTACGTCGACGAAGCGCTCTTCTCGGTCGAGCAGCAGCTCGGCGCCGACATCCTGCTCGGTTTCGACTTCGCCGACCGCCGCTTCAAGAACATCATGGCGATGGTCAACGTCAACGAGGACTACGAGCTGCTGACCGGCTCGAACCCGTTGACCGGCGGCGCGCTCCCGATCTGGAACCTGCTGTCGGAGCCCGAATTCGTGCTGACCACCCGCAACGGCGCCTACCGCGACTTCCAGTCGGCCACGCTGCGCTTCGAGAAGCGCTACAGCCACGGCTGGTCGGGGCGCGCCTCGATCGTCTGGACCGACCTCGACGGCAACATCCTGAAGAACAACGGCTACGCCAACGAGTGGCGCGACCGGAACGGGCTCTACAACGCCGACGGCCGCCTCGATCTCTCCTACAGCGAATGGGAGTTCAAGCTGACCGGCGCGTTCGACCTGCCGGCCAACTTCCAGGTGGGCGGCCAGTACACCTACCTCTCGGGCTGGTACTGGACGCCGTACGGCCGCGTCACCGGCCTCGACTACAACTCGAGCGTCGGGCGTGACATCAAGCTCGTGCCGCGCGGCGCGCGCCAGCTCGACGACCGGCAGCTGCTCGACCTGCGGCTCGCCTGGCGGACCGAGCTCGCCGGCCAGCTGCACCTGACCGCGTCGCTCGAGGTGTTCAACGCGTTCAACTCCGACACCGTGATCGACGTCTACGACCGGTACGGCACCTACCGGATCTCGCGCAACAGCTGGTCGCCGCGCGACGACTTCGGCACGCCCTACCAGATCGAGCGGCCGCGCGAGATCCGCGTCGGCCTCCGCTTCGAGTTCTGAGGCGGCGCTGACGACGGCCTGACCGGGCGGGGTGGCCGAGCGGCCCCCGCCCGCGGCGCCGGCGGACCCTGCGGGAGGGGAAGATGCAGCGCTGGTGGCGAATCGCGGGGTTCGTACTCCTCTGCGCGGCGGCGGGACCGGCCGGCGCCCAGGGGCATCTCGTGCTGATCGGCGGCGGCGACAAACCGCCCGAGGCGATGGCGAAGTTCGTCGAGCTCGCCGGCGGCCGCGAGGCGCCGATCGTCGTCGTCCCGACCGCTTCGACCGAGGACGACACCATCCCCTACTACCTCGACCTCTTCGGGCGGGAGCTCGGCGTGACCGATCTCGTCGCCGTCGACATCCGCACCCCCGCCGATGCCCGGCGTGCCGACCATCTCGCCGCCCTCGCGCGCGCCCGCGGCGTCTTCTTCGCCGGGGGCGATCAGACGCGGATTCTCGCGGCCTTCGCCGACAGTCCGGCGCTCGCGGCCGTGCGGCGGGTCTTCGCGCGCGGCGGGGTCATCGGCGGCACCTCGGCCGGCACCGCCTGCCAGACGACGCCGATGATCACCGGCGAAGGTGATTTCACCGTGATCCGGAGCGGCGCGGTGGCGCTGAGCGACGGCCTCGGCCTCTGGCCCGGCGTGGTCGTCGACCAGCACTTCCTCGCCCGTCAGCGCGTGAACCGCCTCCTCTCGGTGGTCCTCGCGCAGCCCGCCCTGCTCGGCGTCGGCATCGACGAGGCGACGGCGGTCTGGGTCGAGCCCGGCGGGACCTTCGAGGTGCTCGGCCACGGCTCGGTGATGGTCTTCGACGCGCGGCGCGCCCCGGTCTCGCGCCGGCCGTTCGCGAACGGACAGGAGAACCTCGGCGTCCACGGCCTCCGCCTCCACCTCCTCCTGCCCGGCGAGCGGTTCGACGTCGCCCGCCGTACCCCCCTCCCGCCCCGGCGGCGGCGGTGAGCGCCGGATCTCAGTCGGGGTTGGCGAGATCCCAGGCGGTGGCGAAGCCGAGCCGGGAGATCCGCGCGACGACCCCGAGGTCGAGGCGTTCGGGGGTGTCGCCGCTCTGGTGGTACCAGGGCCCGTAGTTGTCGACGAAGCGCACGAACGGTATCCCGGCGCGGGCGAACTCCCGGTAGTCGCTGCCGCCGTCCCGCCCGTCGGTGAAGTCGAGGTAGAGGGCGAGGCCGGTCGCGGCCGCTGCCCGGCGGAGCGCCACCTCGACCGCCGGCGCTTCCGGAGGCAGGCCCGGGGCCACGAAATCGCGCAGCTCGAGGCCGGCGAGGAAGCTCTCGGCCGCCGGCGGGCCGAGCGCGGTCAGGAGCTCGCGCACGTCTGTCTCCAGCCACGGGTAGCCGATCATGTCGAAGTTCAGATAGGCGACCGTCCGCGCGAGCGGCCAGCGCGGCTGCCGGCGGTAGAAGCCGGAGCCCAGCTTCCCCTCCTCCTCCCCGGTCCAGAAGGCGAAGACGAGCGTGCGGCGCGGCGGCGCGGGCGCGGCCGCGAAGGCGCGGGCGATCTCGAGCAGCCCGGCGACCCCGGAGGCGTTGTCGTCGGCGCCCGGGTGAACGACCCCACCGACACGGCCGAGATGATCGAGGTGCGCGCCGAGCAGCACCGCTTCGTCCCGGAGCGCGGGGTCGCTCCCGCGCAGGATGGCGAGCACGTTGCGCGCGGCGACCCGTCGCTCCCGGGCGCCGATCTGCACCGTCGCGGTCACGCCGGGAAGCTCGGACGGCTTCGCGCCGGCCGCCCGGCCGGTGTCGAGCGCCGCCGCCGCGAGCAGCTCGTCGGCGAGCGCGGGCGAAACGCGAACGAGCGGCGGCGCCGCGTCGGCCTCCCGCGCGAACGGCAGGAAAAAGCCCTCTCCACCCTCGGCCGGCGGCGCCATCCCGGACGGCTCGGTCTCGACCGCGAGCAGCGCCGCGGCCCCGAGGTCGGCCGCCACCTCCCGGCGCCGCTCCCAGCGGGTCGCGGCGTCCGCCGGCGCCCAGCGCGCCGCGAGAGCCGCCTCCGGACCGGACCGGCCCGCCGGCAGGCCGTCCAGGATCAGCACGATCTTGCCGCGGACGTCGAGCCCCCGGTAGTCGTCGTGTCCGGCCTCGGCGTCGCGGATCCCGTGTCCGGCGAAGACCACCGGGGCGGTCAGGCGCACCGGGGGATGGGGGGCGAAGCGGCAGTCGATCCCGCTCCGGAACGGGCGGACGACGAGGCTCGCCCCGCTCTGGCGGCGAACCTCCACCTCTCCCGTCAGCTCCTCGAACCCGCGCAGCGGCACCGCCTGGAACCAGCTCGCGGGAGCCAAGGCGTCCGCGTCGGTTCCGAACGGCTCGAGCCCCGTCTGGGCGAGCGCCGCGGCCACGTACTCCGCGGCCGCCTCGAGCCCCTCCGTACCGAGCCCGCGCCCGCCGAGCGCCGGCGCGGCCAGGAAAGCGACGTGCGCGCCGAGCGCGCGCTCCCGGATCGCCTCGAGGCCCCGCGCGAGCGCCCCCTGTCCGGGCGCCGCCGGGCGCGCGGCGAGGAAGCGGTCCGCCGCCGGACGCGCCATCCCCTCGCCGCGTCCCCCCACGGGCAGCACGCTGGCGAGCAGGGCGGCGAGCGCCAGGACGCGCCCACGCCGGCCGCGCACGGGGCACCTCGGTTCACTGCCCGCCCCGCGCCGCCCGTCGCCCGGCTCGCCCCGGACGGCGGCGATCCTCCCGTGGCTCCTCAGAACGGCCCCCAGCGCATCAGGACCGGCGGAATCAGCAGCAGCAGGCTGAGCACGACGAGCGTCAGCATGAGCGGGAGGAACCAGCGCGCCCACTTCTCCCAGGGGATCTTCGCCATGCCGAGCACGCCCATGGTCACCGCCGAGGTGGGCAGGATCGGGTTGACCAGCTCGCAGAGCTGGTAGGCGTAGACCGTCGTCTGGCGCGTGATCCCGACGAGGTCGGCGAGCGGCGCCATGATCGGCATGGTCAGGGCCGCCTGCGCCGTCCCCGAGTGGATGAAGAAGTTGATCACCGCCTGGACGCCGAACATCACCTGCGCGGCGATCACCGTCGGCAGGCTCGAGATCGCCTGCGAGCTGTAGAAGAGGATGGTGTCGAGCACCTG
>JAAYLR010000090.1 GCA_012521815.1 Acidobacteriota bacterium | reverse complement strand
TCACGGTTGCGGGTGGCGAGGCAGCCGAGCCGGAGGCCGCAGGCCGAGAAGCGCTTCGAGAGGCTGTCGACGAGGATCACGTGCTCCTCGAGGCCGGGGAGCGAGAGCGCGCTCGTCACCTCGCGGCCGTCGTAGACGAACTCGCGGTAGACCTCGTCGGAGATCAGGAAGAGGCCGTGCTCGCGGCAGAACGCCCCGATCGCCTCGAGCTCGGCGCGGGTGTAGACGGTGCCGGTCGGGTTGTTCGGGTTGCAGAGGATCACGGCCCGGGTGCGCGGGGTGCGCGCCTGCTCGAGCTCGGCGATCGGCGGCAGGTGGAAGCCGTCCTCGCCGCGGGAGGCGACGGGCACCAGCCGCACCCCCGCCATCGTCGCGAAGGCGGTGTAGTTCGTGTAGAACGGCTCGATGATCAGGATCTCGTCGCCGTCGTTGCAGGTGGCGAGCACCGCAAAGAGGACCGCCTCGCTGCCGCCGGCGGTGGCGATGATCTCGTTGCGCTGGAGCGGCAGCCCGACCTTCTCGTAGTAGCGCTGCAGGACAGCCAGACACTCCGCGGTTCCGGCCGAGGGGGAGTAGGCGACGATCTCGGGGATGTTGACGAGACGCTCCCGCATCGCGGCCGGCGTGGGCAGGTCGGGCTGGCCGATGTTGAGGTGGTAGACGTGGACGCCGCGCTTGCGCGCGTCGTCGGCGAGCGGCATCAGCTTGCGGATCGGGGAGGCGGGCAGGAGGCTGGCACGATGGGAGATCTGAGGACGCATGGAGCGATTCTAGGTTTCGCCCGCAAACCCCGCCCCGCCCCGGAGGGCGGGCTCGGCGGGGAGAACCCGGGAGGCGTTCCGGCGTAATAATGGAAGCGGTGGCGCTCCCGCGGCGCCGCCGCTCACCGCCCGGCGCGCGGCCGGGCGCATCGTCCACGTTCGCACAAGGAGGTTCCATGCGGTTGAAGCTCGCGATGGCCTGGGCCACGATCGTCCTCGTGGCTGCCCTTTCGCCCGCCGGGGCCGAGGGAGCGGCCGGTACCAAGCTCCTGCGCTTCCCCGACATCCATGGCGACACGGTCGTCTTCACCTACGCCGGCGACCTCTGGAAGGCTCCCGCCGCCGGCGGCACCGCGATCCGCCTGACCGCCCACCCCGGCCTCGAGCTGTTCGCCAAGTTCTCCCCCGACGGGCGCTGGATCGCCTTCACCGGCCAGTACGACGGCGACGAGCAGGTCTACGTGATCCCCGCCGAGGGGGGCGAGCCCAGGCAGCTCACCTTCTACCCCGCCTCCGGACCGAACCCGCCGCGCCGGGGGTACGACAACCAGGTCTACGGCTGGACTCCGGACGGCAGCGCGGTGCTCTTCCGCTCGGTGCGCGACGCCGACGGCGTGGGCGTGCTCACGGCCCTCTACACCGTGCCGCTCGCCGGCGGCCTGCCCGCCAAGCTGCCGATGCCGACCGCCGGGGCCGGCGACTTCGCTCCCGACGGCAAGCGGCTCGTCTACTCGCCGCTCTTCCGCGACTTCCGGAGCTGGAAGCGGTACGAGGGGGGCTGGGCGCAGGATCTCTACATCTTCGACCTCGCCACCGCCGCCCTCACCCCGGTCTCTCACAGCCCGCGCACCGAGCGCGACCCGATGTGGATCGGCGAGGCGATCTACTTCGTCTCCGACCGCGACGGGGTGCTGAACCTCTACCGGTTCGATCCGGCCACGAGCGCCACCACCCAGATCACCCACGAGAAGACCTGGGACGTGCGCTGGGCGAGCTCGGACAACCGCAGCCAGATCGTCTTCGAGCTCGACGGCGAGCTCTCGGTCCACGACACCGCGAGCGGCGCGACCCGCCGCCTCGCGATCGCGGTACCCGACGACGGCCTCTACCGCCGGCCGTCCCGCGTCTCGGCGGCGGGCCAGATCGAGGATTGGGAGCTCTCGCCGAAGGGCGAGCGGGCGCTCGTCGTCGCCCGTGGCGACGTCTTCACGGTGCCGATCGAGAAGGGCGCCACCCGCAACCTGACCAACTCCTCCAACGCGCACGACCGGGCCGCCCGCTGGTCGCCCGACGGCAAGCAGATCGCCTTCGTCTCCGACCGCAGCGGCGAGGATCAGCTCTGGCTCGTCGCGCAGGACGGCAGCGGCAAGCCGGTGCAGCTGACGACGAGCTTCGCGGCGATGCTCGGCGCGCCGGAGTGGTCGCCCGACGGCAAGCGGCTCGCCCTCTCCGACAAGGATGGCCGCCTCTGGGTGGTCGGCGTGGCCGACGGGAAGGTCACCGAGGTCGCCCACGACGAGTACGGCGGGATCGACGGCTTCGCCTGGTCGCCCGGCGGCGACCACCTCGCCTTCACCCTCACCGACCCGAACCGGAACCACTCCCTCTGGATCTGGTCGGCCGCCGACGGCGAGAAGCGGCGCGCCACCGAGGAGGGGTTCGACGAGTACTCCCCGGTCTGGGATCCGGAGGGCCGCTACCTCTATTTCCTCTCCGAGCGGGAGTTCACCCCGCAGATCTCGGCGGTGGAGTGGAACTTCGCCGGCAACCGGATGGTGGGCGTCTTCGCCCTCGCCCTGCGCCGCGACGTCGCCAACCCGTTCGCGCCCGAGAGCGACGAGGTGAAGCTCGACGAGGCGAAGGGCGATGCCGACGCCGCCCCGGCGAAGAAGGGGAAGGAGGAGAAGAAGCCCGCGGCGAAGGCGGCCGAGCCGCTCCGGATCGACTTCGACGGCCTCGCCCAGCGGGTCGTGCGGCTGCCGATCGACGCGGACAACATCCGCTGGCTCGCCGCGACGAAGGAGTACGTCCTCTACGGCACGACCGGGGCGTTCTACTACGGCCGGCCGAGCGAGTCGAAGCCGCAGCTGAAGCTCTTCGACCTCGCCAAGCGCGAGAGCTCGACGCTCGTCGAGGAGGTGGCGAGCGGGGCCCTCTCCCGGGACGGCAGCAAGCTCCTGGTGCGGCAGGGCGGCGGCTTCCAGCTCTACGACGTGCGGCCGAAGGGGGCGGAGAAGAAGAGCGTTTCCACCGCCGGGCTGTTTGTCGACCGGGTTCCCACCGAGGAGTGGAACGAGATCTTCAACGAGGTCTGGCGGAAGTACCGCGACTTCTTCTACGTCCGCAACATGCACGGCTACGACTGGAAGGCGATCGGCGACCGGTACCGCACCTGGCTGCCGTACGTCGCGCACCGTTCCGATCTCAACTACGTGCTCAGCGAGATGATCTCCGAACTCAACGTCGGCCACGCCTACATCGAGGGCGGCGACTACGAGCTGCCGCCGCGGCCCGCGGTCGGCCTGCCCGGGGCGCGCTTCGCGCTCGACAAGGCGAGCAACCGGTACCGGATCGCGAAGATCTTCCGCGGCGACAACGCCGAGGCGCGCTACCGGGCGCCGCTCACCGAGGTCGGGGTCGACGCCCGCGAAGGGGATTACGTGCTCGCCATCGACGGCGTCGAGCTCACCGGCGCGGACAACCCGTACCGGCTCCTCCAGCACAAGACCGATCCGGTGACCCTCACCCTCAACCGCGAGCCGGCGCTGGCCGGGGCGCGCAAGGTCACCTACCGGCCGCTCCGGGACGAGAGCAGCCTGCTCTATCTCGACTTCGTCGACCGGAACCGCAACTACGTGGCCGAGAAGACCGGCGGCCGCGTCGGCTACCTCCACGTCCCCGACATGGGCGCTCCGGGTGCCTACGAGTTCATCAAGTGGTACTACCCGCAGATCTACAAGGAGGGGCTCATCGTCGACGTCCGCGCCAACGGCGGCGGCAACATCTCGCAGTGGATCATCGAGCGGCTCGACTCGGTCCTTCTCGGTACCCGCTTCGGCTACGCGAGCGACTACCCGGCGACCTACCCGTACGCCGTCTTCCACGGCCACCTGGTGGCGTTGCTCAGCGAGACGTCGGCCTCCGACGGCGACATCTTCCCGGCCCGGTTCAAGAAGGCGGGCCTCGGGCCGCTGATCGGCAAGCGTTCGTGGGGCGGGGTGGTCGGCATCTCGGGCACCGGGCCGCTGCTCGACGGCGGCACCGTCTTCGTGCCGATGCAGGCGACCAACGACGTCGACGGCAGCTACATCATCGAGGGTCATGGCGTCGACCCGGACATCGAGGTGGAGAACGATCCGGCCTCGGTGATCGCGGGCCGCGATCCGCAGCTCGACCGGGCGATCGAAGAGGTCCTCGCCCGGATGGAGCGGGAGCCGAGACACCTCCCGAAGCGTCCGGCCGACCCGGTCAAGACGCCGTAACGGCCCGCGGCACCCGCCGCGGAACCGGAGGGCCGGTGGCGCTCGGGCGCCGCCGGCCCGTGCCGTATCAGGAGGTTGCGGTGGCCCGGGTGCCGTTCGGGGAGGTCGGCTGGCAGCGGCCGGCAATGAGAGCCGCCGGCGGGGCGCGACCGGTTCGGGCGAGGTCCCGCGACCCCGGCGCCGTAGCGTAGAATCCCCGGTTGTGACCAGCGCGAGGCCATCTCCCAGGTGAGCGTCTACCGGGTCGGCTCGATCCTCGACGACAAATACGAGATCCTCGAGCGCCTCGGCGCCGGAGGGATGGGCGAGGTGTTCCGGGTGCGCCACGTGCACCTGCACGAGCAGCGGGTCATCAAGATCCTGCGCCAGGACCGGGCCGCCGATCCCACCGCCATCCAGCGCTTCTCGCAGGAGGCGCGGATCGCCACCCAGATCAAGCATCCGAACGTGGCGATCCTCTACGACTTCTCCCGGCTCGAGGACGGCAGCTTCTACATGGTCTGGGAGCACATCGAGGGGGAGGACGTCGGCATCTGGCTGCGGGCGCGGGGGCCGTTCCCGATCCAGCTCGCGCTCGATCTCGGCATCCAGGGGCTGCGGGGGCTCGAGGCGATCCACTCCGCCGGCGTCATCCACCGGGACATCTCGCCCGACAACCTGATGATCGCCCGCGACGTGAAGGGGCGGGCGCTCTGCAAGATCATCGACCTCGGGCTGGCGAAGAACCTCGCGAGCGGCGGCGGCCGGATGGAGATCACCCAGGCCGGGATGTTCATGGGCAAGCTGATGTACTGCTCGCCCGAGCAGGCCGGGTCGCTCAAGGAGGGGACGATCGATCACCGCAGCGATCTCTACTCCTTCGGCGCGGTGCTCTACGAGATGATCTGCGGCCTGCCGCCGTTCGAGTCGGAGAACGAGCACGGGTTCGTCTTCAAGCGCCTCGCCGAGGAGCCGTTGCCGCTCGCCTCGCGCAACCCGAAGGTGCGGGTGCCCGAGGAGCTGGCGAAGGTCGTGCACCGGGCGCTCGCCCGGAACCGCGAGGAGCGGTACCCCGACGCCCTGGCGTTCCTCCACGGCCTCGCGCGGGTGGCCGATCTGCTCCGGCAGGTGGCGACCCAGGAGCTGCCGGTGCTCGACGCCGTCGCCTCCTCGAAGCGGCCGGCACCGCGGCCGGTGACGCCGATGCCCGCGCCGGCACCCGCCGCGTCGCCGCAGCGCCCGCCGACCCGCGAGCTCTCGCGCGAGGAGCGGCTCGAGCTGCTCGCCCAGATCGACCGGGCGGCCACCGTCGCCCGCCTGGCCGAACGGTCGGAGGCGGCGCTCAAGGCGGGCAAGCTCGACGAGGCGCGAACCCTCATCGGCCGGCTCGAGGCGGCCAGCCCCCGCCATCAGGGGCTCGCCGACCTGAAGCGAACGCTCGCCGAGCTCGGCCGGACCCACGAACGGGCCGAGCGGGAGCGGCAGCTCGCCGAGCTCGAGGCGGCGATCACCGCGGCGCTCGCAGCCGGGCAGCCGGACGAGGCCGCGGCGCACCTCGACGCGGCCGCCCCGGAGGTGCGGGAGACCCCGGCGTTCGCCGCACTCCAGCGCCGGGTGGAGAGCGTGCAGTCGCGGCAGGAGAGCGCGGAGCAGCTGCGCGAGACCGAAGCGCTGCTGAGCCGGTACATCAAGGAGCGCAAGCAGCCGCTCGCCCGTCTCGCCCTCGCCCAGCTGCTCGAGATCGCCCCGAACCACCCGCAGCGGGCCGACTACGAGACCTGGGTCGAGATGATCGGCCAGGAGGCCGCCCAGCTCGAAGAGGCCGAGCGGCTGGTGGAGAGTGGCCGGGAGGCGATCCTCGCCGGCGATCTGCGCGGCGCCCGGCGGCAGCTCGAGGCGCTCTCGCGCGTCGATCCGGGCGGGGAGCATCAGGCGCGCCTCGCGCAGGAGCTCGAAGAGGCGGAGGCGCGCGAGCGGCGGCAGGAAGAGGCGGCGACCCTCCGGGCCGGCCTCGAGGAGGCGCTCGCCGGGAACCGGCTCGACGAGGCCGAGCGTCACTTCGAGCGCCTGGCCGGGCTCGGGCTGCCGCGGGTGGCCGCGGCCGCCTACCGTGCCCGCCTCGACGAGGCCCGCCAGCAGCAGGCCGCCGAGGGGCGGGTGGCGGCCCTCGAGCAGCGGTACCGGGAGGCGATCGCCGGCAAGGACTGGGCCGCGGCGCGGCAGGTGGCCGCCGAGTACGGCGAGGCGCTCCCCGGCTCGCCGCGTCCCCCGGCGATGTTCGCCGAGGCGACCCGCCTCGAGGAGATCCAGCACCGCCAGCAGGGGGTCGAGCAGGGGGCCCGGCAGCTCGAGGAGTTCCTCGCCGCCGGCCGCCTGATGGAGGCCGAGCTGGCGCTCAAGGTGCTCCTCCAGCTCGACCCCGCCCATCCCCGGCGCGAGGTCTGGGAGCGCCGGATCGCCGCCCTGCGAGCCGGCTGAGCGCGTGACCCACCCCGCCGTTCCCGTCCCCACGCCGCGCGACCGCGTCCTGCGCTACGCGCTCATGAAGCTCGCGCGCGATCTCGACGCCCGCTTCGAGGCCCTCCTGCTCACCGGGCGGATCTCGAAGTGGTACTCGGAGATCGGCCACGAAGGGGTGACGGTGCCGGCCGGCCTCACGCTCGAGGCGGGCGACGTGCTCTGCACCCTCCACCGCGACCTCGGCGCGATCCTCGCCTGCTACCTCGACCCGGCCCGCACCTTCCCCGACCTCGGCTTCGGCGACCCCGACGGGAGACGGCCCGACCCGCAGGCCGTCCTCTACCGGCTCGCCTGCCAGCTCCTCGGCAAGGCGGACGGCTTCTCGCAGGGGGTCGAGCGCTCGTTCCATTACGGCTGGCTCGCGCCGGAGCACGGGATCTTCCACCTCGGCATGATCAGCCACCTCGGGGCGATGATCCCGGTGGCTGCGGGCTGCGCGCTCGCCCGCCGCCTCGCGGGCACCGACCGGGTGGCGATCACCTTCATCGGCGAGGGCGGCACCTCCACCGGCGACTTCCACGAGGGCCTCAACATGGCCGCGGTCTGGAAGCTGCCGCTCGTGCTGGTGATCGAGAACAACCGGTACGCCTTCTCCACCCCGGCCTACCTGCAGTACGCCGCCGAGCGGCTCGCCGATCGCGGCCCGGGCTACGGGATCGAGGCGGTCAACGTCGACGGCAACGACCCGGACGCGATGGCCGCGGCGTACGCCCGTGCCTTCGCCCGGGCGCGCGAGGGGTGGGGGCCGACGCTCATCGAGGCGATGATCGGGCGGATGCGCGGCCACTCGGAGGGGGACGACTCGCTCAAGGTCGTCCCCACCGAGGAGCACCGCCGCTACGTCGCCGAGGATCCGGTGCCCGGCTACGCGCGGCAGCTCGAGGCGGCCGGGCTGCTCGACGCCGAGCGCCGCGCGGGGATCGACGCGCGGATCGCCGAGCTGGTCGCCGGCGCGCTCGACGCCGCGCTCGCCGCCGCCGAGCCCCGGCGGGAGACCGCCTGGCGGCCGGTGCTCGCCCCGGCGCCGGAGCTGCCGCCGCCGCTGCCGGCGCCCCCGCCGTCGGACGATGCCGCCCGGCGGGTGACGTACGTCGACGCCATCCACCAGGCGCTCGTCGAGGAGATGGAGAACGATCCGGCGGTGATCCTCCTCGGCCAGGACATCGGCCGGTTCGAGGGGGCGTTCCGGGTCACCCGCGGTCTCTGGCAGCGGTGGCCCGAGCGGGTGCTCGACACCCCGATCGCCGAGAGCGGAGCGCTCGGCGTCGCCGCCGGCGCCGCGCTGCTCGGCTGGCGGCCGGTGGTCGAGATGCAGTTCGCCGACTTCGTCAGCTGCGGCTTCAACCAGATCGTCAACATGCTCGCCAAGCTCTTCTACCGGTGGCAGCTTCCCTGCCCGGTGGTGGTGCGGCTCCCCTCCGGCGGCGGGGTCGGCTCCGGGCCGTTCCACTCGCAGAACCCGGAGGGCTGGTTCACCCACGTGGCCGGCCTCAAGGTCGTCTGCCCGGCCACCGCCCGGGACGCGAAGGGGCTGCTCAAGGCGGCGATCCGCGACCCGAACCCGGTGATCTTCTGCGAGCACAAGTTCCTCTACCGGCGCGTCCGCGACGAGCTGCCGGCGGGCGATCTCGCCGAGCCGCTCGGGGTCGCGCAGGTGCGGCGCGCGGGGCGCGACCTGACCCTCGTTGGCTACGGCGTCTCGACCTGGACCTGCCTGAACGCCGCCGACGAGCTCGCACGCGAAGGGGTGGAGGCCGAGGTCGTCGACCTGCGCACCCTCGTGCCGCTCGACGAGGCGACCCTCCTCGCCTCGGTGCGGAAGACCGGCCGGGCGCTGGTCGTCCACGAGGCGCAGCTGACCGGCGGCTTCGGCGCCGAGGTGGCGGCGCGGCTGGCCGACGCGGCCTTCCCGTTCCTCGACGCGCCGGTGCGGCGGGTCGCCTTCCCCGATCGCCCGGTCCCGTTCGCCCGCGCCCTCGAGCAGGCGCTCATCCCGGACGCCCAGCGGGTCCTCGCCGCCGCCCGCGAGCTGCTCGCCTGGTAGGGGCCGGCCTCAGCCGTTGCCGCGGGGCCGGAAGCTGCCCGCCGCCGGCCGCCGGGCCGGCCGCGCCGGCTGTCGCCGCGAGGCGAGGGCGGCGCGGTCGCCGTCGGGGCGCGCGGCACGCGCCGCCGCCTCGGCACGGCGGGCGGCGTTGACGGCCGCCCGCTGCCGCTCCTCGCTTTTGCGGGCGCGGATCGCGGCGATCCGCTCGGCGAGCGGGATCTCGAGCTTCTCGGCCGCCCGCGCCTGGTAGTCGAACCCGGCGAGCGTCCGCCGGTCGAGCCGTCGTCCCACGGCGCGCTCGATCGCGCCGAGGTCGCTCTGCTCCTCGGGGGCGACGAAGGTGAACGCCTCGCCGGTGGCGCCGTTGCGCGCCGTGCGCCCGACGCGGTGGATGTAATCCTCGGCCACCGCCGGCACGTCGAAGTTCACGACGTGCGAGAGGGCCTCGATGTCGAGCCCGCGGGCCGCGACGTCGGTGGCGACGAGCACCCGGTAGCGTCCGCTCCGGAAGCCCGCGAGCGCCGCCGTGCGCTGGGCCTGACTCCGGTTGCCGTGCACCCGCTCGGCCGGGATCCCCTGCCGCCCGAGCTGATCGGCGAGACGGTTGGCGCGGTGCTTGGTGCGGGTGAAGACGAGGGCGCTGCCGATCCCCGGCTCCTCGCGCAGCAGCGCGACGAGGAGCGCGGCCTTGAGGTCCTGGCGCACCGGGAAGACGGTCTGCCGCACGCCGGTGGCGGGGGCGGCGGTGCCGGCCACCTCGACCGCGACCGGCGCCCGCAGCAGCTGGCTCGCCAGCTCGCGGATCGGCGCCGGCAGCGTCGCCGAGAAGAGGAGCTTCTGGGCTCCCGGCGGCACCCGGGCGAGCACCCGCTTCAGGTCGGGCAGGAAGCCCATGTCGAGCATCCGGTCGGCCTCGTCGAGGACCACGACTGCGAGCCGGGAGAGATCGGCGTACGGATGCTGCAGATGGTCGAGGAGGCGCCCCGGGCAGGCGACGAGCACGTCGACGCCGCGCCGCAGCGCCCGCTCCTGCGGCTCCATGCCGACGCCGCCGTAGATCGCGGCGGCGGTGAGCCGCGTGTGGCGGGCGAGCGCCGTGAAGACCTCGAGGATCTGCTGCGCGAGCTCGCGGGTCGGCGCGAGCACCAGGGCGAGCGGTCCGCGGCCGGGAGCCGCGAGCAGGCGCTGGAGCACCGGCAGCGCGAAGGCGGCGGTCTTGCCGCTCCCCGTCATGGCGCCGCCGACGAGATCGCGGCCGGCGAGCGCGGCGGGGATCGCCTCGCGCTGGATCGGGGTGGGACGGGTGAACCCGAGGTCGGCGATCGCGCGCAGGAGGCTCGGGTGGAGAGCGAAGGTGGAGAAGCTCATCAGGGAAACACGTCTGCTTTCTCGAACGCGCTCCGCTCGCGCGGAGGGGGCGCTCGCACATTCCGGCGGAATCGGGAACTGACGAAGTACGGAGGGCCGTGCCGGCCGGGCCGCCGCTGAGCGCCCTTCGGGAGGAAGGGGCTCGATCCGTGGCTCGAACCGCGCGCCACGGTGGCGTGGGATCGAAGGCGGGCGGAGGATGGCAGATCCGGTGCGATCTGGCAAGGCCGGCGGGTGGGCTAGGATCGAACGGCCGCTCGATGCCCCCGCTCTCCCCCCGGGAGCTGCTGCTCCTCGCCATCCTCGCCGCGGCGCTCATCGCGCTGCTCAGCCAGCGGGTGCGCGCCGATCTCGTGGCGCTGCTCGTGATGGTCGGCCTCGGCTTCGGCGAGTTCCTCGCCCCGGGGGAGATGGTCGCCGGCTTCGCGAACCCGGTGGTGGTGACGATCGGGGCGCTCTACGTGATCACCGCCGCGCTCGAACGGACCGGAGTCGTCGCCTGGATCGCCGGCCGGCTCGCGGCGGCGAGCGGCGGCAGCGAACGCCGGCTCGTCGTCCTCTTCACGGTGAGCGGGGCGCTCCTCTCGCTCGCGATGATCAACGTCGCGGCGGTGGCGATCCTGCTCCCGGCCGCCGTCGGCGCGGCGCGGCTCGGCGGGGTGCGCGAGTCGCGCCTCCTCCTGCCGCTCGCCTACGGCGTCTCGCTCGGCGGCGGCGCCACCCTCTTCACCTCCGCGAACCTGATCGTGAGCGGCTCGCTGCGCGAGCAGGGGGAGCGGGCGCTCACCCTCCTCGACTTCCTCCCGCTCGGCGGCGGGGTGGCGCTCGCCGGGCTCGCCTTCCTCCTGCTCGTCGGCCCGCGGCTGCTGCCCGAGCGCGACTCGCTCGTCGGCTCGGCGCTCACCCGCCCCGACCTCGCCGCGGCCTACCGGCTCTCCGAGCGGCTCTGGGAGGTCCGCCTCCTCGCGAGCTCGCCGCTCGTCGGCCAGGCGCTCGCCACCACGGTGATCGGCACCCGCCTCGGGGTCACGGTGGTCGCCCTCCTGCGCGAGCACGAGACGCTGCTGCCCCCCGATCCAGCCACCGAGCTCGCCGCCGACGACGTCCTGCTCGTGCTCGGGCGCGAGGAGCGGGTGCGCCAGCTCGAGCTCGAGGGGACGGTGGTGGGGCAGGGCGCCGTCGGCGAGGGGTTCGCCGGCTCCCGGCTGCCGGTGCGCCTCACCGAGGTCGTGGTCCGGCCCCGTTCGACCGCGGTGGGGCAGACGCTCAAGGAGCTGCGCTTCCGGCAGAAGTTCGGGATGACCGCGCTCGCGCTCTGGCGCGGCGGCCGCAGCTACCGCACCGACGTCGGCGACTTCGCCCTCCAGTCGGGCGACGCGCTGCTGATGGTCGGCGCCGCCGGCCCGGCAGCCGTCCTCGCCCGCGAGCCGGGGTTCATCGTCCTCCACAGCGGCGAGGCCGCGCCGGCCGAGCTCGGACGGAAGGGGCTGCTCGCGGCGCTGATCACCCTCGCCGTCCTCCTGGTCTCGACGAGCGGCCGGGTGCCGATCAGCGAGGCGATGCTCTCGGGCGCGGCGCTCCTTGTGCTCACCGGCTGCCTCGGGATGGATGACGTCTACCGCGCCATCGAGTGGCGGACGCTGCTCATCATCGCGGGCCTCATGCCGCTCGGCGCCGCGCTCGTCTCCACCGGGCTCGCGGTCCGGCTGAGCGAGCAGCTCGGCGGGGCGCTGAGCGGGGCGGGGGCGATCGGCCTCGCGGGAGGGCTCTACCTGCTTTCGGCCGGGCTGACCCAGGCGATCGGCGGACAGGTGGCGGCGCTCATCCTCGGCCCGATCGCGGTCTCCACCGCCCGCGCCGTCGGGGTCGACCCGCCGACGCTCGCGGTGGTGGTGGCGATCGGCTGCGCGGCCGCCTTCCTCACGCCGATCTCCCACCCGGTCAACCTGCTGATCATGGCTCCGGGCGGCTACCAGCCGCGCGACTACGCCCGGCTCGGCATCGGGCTGCTCGCCGTCTGCTTCCTCGCGCTCCTCCTGCTCCTGCCGCTGCTCACGCCGCTCTAGGGCCGTCCAAGCTCAGGCCGGGCCGAGGAGCGTCGCGAGCTCGGCGGCGACCTCCTCCGCGCCGCGGATCGGGAGCGGCGCGGGGCGCGGGCGGGCGAGCAGCTCCGGGAGGGTCGCGAGCCAGGCGGTCCCCGCGAGCGCCTCCGGGGCGAGCCGGAGCGCCGGCAGCCGTGCCTCGACCCAGGCGGCGAGGACCTCGGATTCGCGGAAACGGGGTCGGGGCAGGTAGGCGAAACGGGTGCCGGCCCGCGCCGCCTCGACCACCGTCGAGTAGCCGAGCTTGCCGACCACGAGGTCGGCGGCGGCGACGAGATCGGGGTGGTAGACGGGGGTGTGGTGGGGCAGGAGCAGGAGGTTTCCCTCCCGGCGCTCGGCGGCGGCGCCCCCGGGGACGACGAAGTCGACCTGCCCGAGGCGCCGCCAGGGGGTGAGATCGCCGAACCGCCAGGGGACGCCGCCCATCGAGACGAGCACCAGCGCGCGGTCGGGGGGGATCCCGAGCCGGGCGCGGGTGGCCGCGGGGGTGGCGCGGGTCGGGCGCGCGATCGGCGAGATCGGCCGCCCCGGCGCCTCGCCGCAGAACGGCTCGGCCCGGAGCCGGCGGGGCGCGTCCGCGTAGAGCGCGCCGAACGCGGCGGCGAACGGCGCGAGCCCCGGCTCGGCGGCGAGGTAGTCGGCGTAGATCCACTCCCAGGTGAAGCTCTCGACGAGCAGGGTCGGCAGGCCGGCCGCCCGTCCCACGACGAGGCCGAGCGGCGAGATGTCCGTGAGCACCGCCCGGCAGCCGCGGTCCGCGAGCCGCGCCGCGAGCCGGTCGACCGCGGCCGGCGCCGGCGGCCAGAACGCCGCGAGCCGCTCCCGGGTCGCGGCCGGATCCTCCTCCACCGCGCTCCGCTGCACGAGACCGACGTCGGAGACCACCGCGTGGCGCACGAACGGGCAGGGGAGCGACTCGGTGAAGAACCACTCCGGCACCGTGGTGAAGAGCTCGACCTCGAGGCCGGGCAGCCGGGCCGCGAGCGCCGTGAGCGAGGCGGCGGCACGCGCCGCGTGCCCGAAGCCGTGCGGCGAGACGAAGGCGGCGATGCGGGTCAGCGGCAGCTCCTTTCGCGGGCCCCGGCCGGCACCCGCGCGCGCAGTCTAGCGCCGCCGCGAACGCGCCTCCGGCCAGGCCTCTGGCCAAGCGGCTGGCACCTGGCGCAGACCGGTCTGCAAAGCGGCTGGCACCTTGCGGGCAGGGGCGATCTGCAAAACGGCTGGCACCTTTCGGGAGGACGTTGATCAAGCCGTTGGTCAAGCGGCTGGCACCTGGCGGGGGCGGGTTTGCGTAGAGTTGGGGGGCCGGCCGGAAGGGTGAGGGCCGCGGGGGAGAGGCGATGCGGATGGCGTGGGACAGGAGCGAGATGGTGACGGCCGAGGCGGCGCTGCCGGGGCGCGCGGAGGCGATGGCGGTGCCGGAGAGCCACTTCGTGTCGGGAGCGCGGATCGTGCCGCCGTTCCCGGAGGGGATGGCGCGGGCGCTCTTCGGCCTCGGCTGCTTCTGGGGGGCGGAGCGGCGCTTCTGGCAGGAGCCGGGGGTCCATGCAACCGCCGCGGGCTACGCCGCCGGCTTCACGCCGAACCCCACCTACGAGGAGGTCTGCACCGGCCGCACCGGGCACGCCGAGGTGGTGCTCGTGGTCTTCGACCCGGCGGCGGTCTCCTACGAGCGGCTGCTCCGGATCTTCTGGGAGAGCCACGATCCGACGCAGGGGATGCGGCAGGGGGCCGACCGGGGGACGCAGTATCGTTCGCTGATCGCCTGCTTCGACGAGGCGCAGCGGGCGGCCGCCGAGGCCTCCCGCGCGGCGTACGGGGAGGCCCTCCGGGCGGCGGGGCATGGCGCGGTGACGACCGAGATCGTCGCCCCGGCGCCGCCGTTCTACTACGCCGAGGCGTACCACCAGCAGTATCTGGCGAAGAACCCCGGCGGCTACTGCGGGATCGGCGGCACCGGCGTCGCCTGTCCGGCGCCGCCCACTTCAGCCCGCTGAGCCGCCCCGCCGCGGACCGCGGGGCGGGAGGTCGGGCGCGGGCTCGATTAGCCGCGGCAGCCCCGGCTTCACCGTCCGGTCGAAGATCAGGTGCGTCTCCATGTGCGCGACCTCGGGGCGGGTGGTGAAGGCGTCGAGGGCGAGATCGCGCAGGTGATCGGCGTCGCGCACCGCGACGTGCACGAGGAAGTCGTACTGCCCCGCCAGATGGAAGAGGCCGACCGACTCCGTGAGCGCGAGCACATGGGTTCGGAACCGCTCGACGACCGGCCGGGCATGGCGGCGGAGGCGGACGAAGATCAGCGCCTCGAGCCCCACCCCGAGCGCGCGGCCGGCGACGAGCGCGTTGGCCCCGAGCAGGATGCCCGCGCGCTGCAGCCGCCGGACCCGCTGGAGGCAGGAGGAGGGGGCGAGCGCGACCCGGGCCGCGAGCTCCTTGTTCGAGAGTCGCGCATTCTTCGTCAGATGATCCAGAATGGCGAAGTCGATTCGATCCAGAGGCGTATCCAGTCCATCATTCGACAAAGAATTCGATTGACGGGCGCACATGATGTCGGCAATCGTAGAGCCCATGAAGCGCGCCGACAACCCCCCCGCCTTCCGCTCCGTGGCCACCACCGCCGTCCATGCCGGCCGGACCGATTTCCAGACGCTCGGGGTGCACGCCCCGCCGCTCGACCTCTCGACGACCTACCCGATCCCGGAGCTCGGCGAGGCGGTCGAGTCGCTCGAGCTGCTCGCCGCGGGCGCCGCCGCGGCGCCCTCGCCGATCTACTCGCGCCTCTACAACCCGACCGTCGCCCGCTTCGAGGGCGCGCTCGCGGCGCTCGAGGGGGCCGAGGCGGCGGTCGCCTTCGGCTCGGGGATGGCGGCGCTCACCGCCGCGCTCCTCGCCGCCCGCGCGGGCGAGCCGGGCGCCACCCCCAGGCAGCACGTCGTGGCGGTGCGGCCGCTCTACGGCGGCAGCGACCACCTCCTCACGAGCGGCCTGCTCGGCTTCGACGTCGACTTCGTCCGTCCGGAGGAGATCGGCGCCGCCGTGCGCCCGGAGACGGCGCTCGTGATCGTCGAGACCCCGGCCAACCCGACGCTCGACCTCGTCGACCTCGCCGCGGCGGCGCGGGCGGCGGCGCCGGCGCCACTGCTCGTCGACTCGACCTTCGCCACCCCGGTGCTCCAGCGGCCGCTCGCCCACGGGGCGGCGCTCGTCCTGCACAGCGCGACGAAGTTCCTCGGCGGACACGGCGACGTCCTCGCCGGCGCCATCGCCACGAGCGAGGCGTGGGCGGCGCGGCTCCGGCAGGTGCGGATCCTCACCGGCGCCGTCCTCCATCCGCTCGCCGCCTTCCTCCTCCACCGCTCCCTGCCGACGCTGCCGGCGCGGGTGCGGCTCGCGCAGGAGGGGGCGACGATCCTGGCGGCGCGGCTCGCCGCCCACCCGAAGGTCGTCGCGGTGCGCCACCCGAGCCTCCCCGGTCAGGATCCGCTCGGCCTGCTCGGCCGCCAGATGGACGGCCCCGGCTCGCTCATCGCCTTCGAGGTCGCCGGCGGCTTCGCGGCGGCCTCCCGGATCCTCGGCGCGGTGCGCCTGCTCACCCCGGCGGTGAGCCTGGGCTCGACCGACAGCCTGATCCAGCATCCGGCCGGTCTCACTCACCACGTCGTCGCTCCCGAGGCGCGCGCGGCGACCGGGATCGGCGAGGGGCTCCTGCGCCTCTCGGTGGGGCTGGAGGATCCGGACGACCTCTGGGCCGACCTCGCCGCCGCTCTCGAAGCGGCCTGAGGCCGCTCAGCCGCGCGGGCGGCGGACGGTGAGGACCGGGCAGGGGGCGCGCTGCACCACCCGCTCGGCAGTCGAGCCGAGGAGCAGATGCTCGAGGCCGGTGCGGCCGCGGGTGCCCATCGCGATCAGATCGACCCCGAGCTCGCGCGCGACCGCGAGGACGACCTCGGGCGGGTACCCTTCGGTGATCCGCGTCTCGATCGTGAGCCCCGGCCGGGCGAGCTGCGTGGCGAGCTCCTGCAGGCGGCTCTCGGCGGCGCCGGCGACGTCCTCGAGGTAGCGGGGCGAGGTGGGGATCGTCCCGTAGGCGGTGTATTCGATCGGCAGGTAGTAGGCGTGGAGGAGGGTGATCCGCAGCTCCTGCTCCCCCGGCGCGACGAGGCCGAGGGCCGCCGCGATCGCCATCCGGGCGTCGTCGGAGAAGTCGGTGGGCAGCAGCAGGTGGCGGAGCGGGCAGGCCGGCGGCTCCTGCCCGGGGTGGACGGTGAGCACCGGACAGGTCGCGCGCTCGATCACCCGTTCGGCGGTCGAACCGAGCAGGAAGTGCTCGAGCCCGGTCGTGCCGCGGGTGCCGACGACGATCAGATCGGCGGCGAGCTCGGCGGCGGCCGCGAGCAGCTCGCGGTGGGGGTCGCCGAGGCGGAACGCCGGCCGGGCGTCGGCGCCGGCATCGCTGGCGCGCTGCACGGCCTCGTCGAGGCGGGCGAGCGCGCGCGCCTGGAGCTCCTCGGTGTAGTCGGGCGGCGAGACGAGGAAGTCGGTCGGCGGCCCGTAGACGCGCAGCGCGTGGACGAGATGGAGCGCGGAGCCCCGGGCGGCGGCGAGCCGTTCGGCCCACAGCTGCGCGGTGACGGCGGCGGGGGAGAAGTCGGTGCCCGCAACGATGACGCGGGGGGTGGCGGGAGCGGGCGTCTGGTCGGTCATGGCGGCCTCCTCCAGGCGAAGTGCGTGGTCAGGATGGACCGGCGCCGGGCGCCGTCGAGCGGACTCACGAGAAGTATAGCCCGCGCCCCCGTCCACGGTTCGACGCGACGCGCGGCCAGCCGATAGGATCGCCGCCGATGAGCGATCCCTCTCCGGCCTCCCCGGTGCGGGTCCGGTTCGCGCCGTCGCCGACCGGCTACCTGCACATCGGCGGCGTTCGCACCGCCCTGTTCAACTGGCTCTTCGCCCGCCGCCACGGCGGCCGGTTCGTGCTGCGCGTCGACGACACCGACGCCCAGCGGAACGTGGCCGAGGCGCTCGCGCCGATCCTCGACGGCTTCCGCTGGCTCGGCCTCGACTGGGACGAGGGGCCGGAGGTGGGGGGCGAGTACGGGCCGTACTACCAGTCCGAGCGGCAGCCGCGCTACCAGGCGGCGGTCGACCGGCTGCTCGCCGGCGGCTTCGCCTACCGCGACTACGCCCGCCCCGAGGAGATCCAGGCCGAGCGGGCGGCGGCCGAGGCGGCGAAGGAGCCGTACGTCGCCTCCCGCCGCTGGGCGGGCGAGACGGATGCCGACCGGGAGCGGTTCGCGGCCGAGGGGCGGAGCTTCGTCGTCCGCCTCAGGATGCCGCGCGCCGGGCAGTCCCGGATCGACGACCTCGTCCGCGGCGAGGTGGTCACCGACTGGGCGGCGGAGGCCGACCACGTCATCCAGCGCGCCGACGGGAGCTTCCTCTACAACCTCGCGAGCGTGGTCGACGACATCGAGATGCGGATCAGCCATCTGATCCGCGCCGAGGAGCACCTCTCGAACACGCCGCGGCAGCTCTTCATCTGGCAGGGGCTCGGCGCCCCGCCGCCGGTCTTCGCCCACCTGCCGGTGGTCGCCGAGCCCGGCAGCCGCGTGAAGCTCTCGAAGCGGAAGCTCGACCGGTACCTGAAGAACCCGGAGTTCGCCGAGCTCTACGAGCGCGGCCGGCGGATCGCCGAACGGCTCGGCCACGCGGTCGCCGCCGACACCTTCAACCCGGTGATCGTCGACTTCTACCGCGAGAGCGGCTTCCTCCCCGACGCGATCCTCAACTACCTGCTGCTGCTCGGCTGGTCGCTCGACGACCGGACCGAGATCCTCGACGCCGAGGCGCGGATCGCCCACTTCTCGCTCGCGGGCGTCAACCGCGCCTCGGCGAGCTTCGACCCGGCCAAGCTCCTCTCCTTCCAGGAGCGGTACATGCAGGCGCTGCCGGCCGCCGCGCGCACGGAGCTCGTGCTGCCGTTCCTCGAACGCGCCGGCTGGATCGGCTCGCCGCCGTCGGCGGCCGAGCGGGCGACCGTGCTCGCCATCGTCACGGCGGCGGCCGAGCGGCTCAAGGTCGCCGGCGACATCCTCGACTACGAGGAGCTGTTCGTCGCCGACTCAGCGCTCGTCTGGGACGAGAAGGCGTTCGCGAAGCGGCTCCAGCAGCCGCCCGCGGCGGCGGTGCTGCTCGGCGAGATGCGCGCCGAGCTCGCCGCGGCTCCCGACTTCACGCCGGCGGCTCTCGAAGCCCTCTTCGCCGGCTTCGTCGCAGCCCGCGGCCTCGGCCTCGGCGCCATCGTCCACGCGGTGCGCGTCGCGGTCTCCGGCAAGGCGGTCGGCTTCGGCCTCTTCGATCTGCTCTCCATCCTCGGGCGGGAGCGGGTGCTCGCGCGGATCGACCGCGCGCTCGCCCGCCTCGCCGCCCCCTGACCCGGATCCCCGATCCGACGCGAGAACCCATGGCCAGCCACTTCATCGCCGACATCATCGAGAACGACCTCGCCACCGGCAAACACCCGACGATCCGCACCCGCTTCCCGCCGGAGCCGAACGGCTACCTCCACATCGGCCACGCGAAGTCGATCTGCATGAACTTCGGGCTCGCGGCGAAGTACGGCGGCACCTGCAACCTCCGCTTCGACGACACGAACCCGACGAAGGAGGAGGAGGAGTACGTCGCCTCGATCCGCGAGGACGTTCGCTGGCTCGGCTTCGACTGGGAGGAGCGGGAGTATTACGCCTCCGACTACTTCGAGCAGCTCTATCTCTGGGCCGAGCAGCTGATCGAGGCGGGCAAGGCGTACGTGGACGACCTCTCGGTCGAGGAGATCCGCGAGCACCGCGGCCCGTGGAACGCCCCCGGCCGCGAGAGCCCCTACCGGAACCGCACGGTGGCCGAGAACCTCGACCTCTTCCGGCGGATGCGCGCCGGCGAGTTCCCCGACGGCTCGCGGGTGCTGCGGGCGAAGATCGACATGGCCGCCGGCAACGTGAACCTCCGCGACCCGGTGATGTACCGGATCCTCCACGCCACCCATCACCGCACCGGCGACGCCTGGTGCATCTACCCGATGTACGACTGGGCCCACGGCCAGTCGGACTCGATCGAGAAGATCACCCATTCGATCTGCACCCTCGAGTTCGAGGATCACCGGCCGCTCTACGACTGGTTCGTGCGCGAGCTCGGGATCTGGCCGCCGCGGCAGATCGAGTTCGCGCGGCTCAACCTCACCCACACGGTGATGTCGAAGCGGAAGCTCCTGCGGCTGGTCGAGGAGAAGGTCGTCGCCGGCTGGGACGACCCGCGCCTGCCGACGATCGCCGGGCTGCGCCGCCGCGGCTACCCGCCCGCCGCGATCCGCGACTTCGCCGAGCGGATCGGGGTGACGAAGCAGGAGGGCACGGTGGAGCTCGCGCTGCTCGAGCACTGCGTGCGCGAGGAGCTCAACCGCGTGGCGGCGCGCCGGATGGCGGTGCTGCGGCCGCTCCGGCTCACGATCGTCGACTGGCCCGAAGGGGAGTTCGAGGAGCTCGCCGCGATCAACAACCCCGAGGACGAGACGGCCGGCACCCGCCCGGTGCGCTTCGGCCGCGACCTCTGGATCGAGCGCGACGACTTCCTCGAAGAGCCGCCGAAGAAGTACTTCCGCCTCGCGCCGGGGCGCGAGGTGCGGCTGCGCTGGGGGTACGTCGTCAAGTGCGTCGAGGTGGTCAAGGACGCCGCGGGCGAGGTGGTCGAGGTGCGCTGCACGCACGACCCCGCGACGAAGGGCGGCGGCACTCCCGACGGCCGCCGCGTGCAGGGGACGATCCACTGGGTCGCCGCCGCCGACGCGGTGGACGCCGAGGTGCGCCTCTACAACCCGCTCTTCGCCGCCGCCGACCCGGACGACGTGCCCGACGGCGTCGACTGGATCACCCTCGTCGATCCGGGCTCGCTCGAGATCCTCGCCGGCTGCAAGGTCGAGCCCGCGCTCGCCACCGCCGCCCCCGGCGACCGGATCCAGTTCGAGCGCACCGGCTACTTCACGGCCGACCTCGCCGACCACACCCCCGAGCGCCCCGTCTTCAACCGCACCGTCACGCTCCGCGACAGCTGGGCGAAGGAGCAGAAGAAGGCGGGATGATGAGCGGGGCCGGCGCCAGGCGCGGGAAGGGTCGCGGGGCGGCGCTCGCCCTCCTCGCGGGGTTCCTCTTCTTCTCCAGCCCCGGCGCGCCGGCCGGGGCGCCGGAGGGGGCGCGGCTGAGCGCGGCGGAGAGCGATCCGGTGCGTCTCGGCTGGATGCAGGGTTCGCCGCCGCCGCCCGACAGGCTCGTCATGCAGCCGGAATCCGACTACTTTGGCTTCCCGAAGCTGCGCTGGACGGTCTGCCATCTCCGGGAGCTCGTGCCGACGAAGCAGGTGAGCCGGGGGCTCGGCGCGCCGCGGCCGCTCCCGCGCGCGCTCGACGCGGGGATCGATGGGGTGGAGTTCACGCCCCTGGGCGGCACGGAGCCGATGAGCTGGGAGGCGTCGCTGGCGGCGAACTACACCGACGGCATCCTGATCCTCCACGAGGGAGAGATCGTCTACGAGCGGTACTCCGGCTGCCTCGACGAGGCGGGCAGCCACGCCGCGATGTCGATGACCAAGTCGCTCACCGGGCTGCTCGCCGAGATCCTGGTGGCCGAGGGGCGGCTCGACGAGACGGCGACGGTGGCCAGCCTCGTTCCCGAGCTCGCGGCGAGTGCCTTCGGGAACGCCACCGTGCGGCAGGTCATGGACATGACCACGGCGCTCGACTACAGCGAGGAGTACGCGGATCCGAACGCCGACATCTGGGCCTACTCGCGAGCGGCGAGCCCGCTGCCGAAGCCCGCGGGGTACACGGGACCGGACGGCTACTTCGACTACCTGCGGACCGTCCGCCCGGCCGGTGCGCACGGGCGGGCGTTCGGCTACCGGACGGTCAACTCCGATGCGCTTGGCTGGATCGTCGCGCGGGCGACCGGCCGGGATTACGCGGCGCTCCTCTCCGAGCGGCTCTGGAGCCGGATCGGCGCCGAGCAGGACGCCTACCTGACGGTCGACGCCAAGGGGACGCCGTATGCCGGCGGCGGCCTGAGCGCGGGCCTGCGCGACCTCGGACGGCTCGGGCAGCTCCTCCTCGACGGCGGCGTGAGCGGCGGGGAGCGCCTCTTCCCGGAAGCGGTGGTCGCGAGGATCCGGGCCGGCGGCGACCGGGAGGCGTTCGCCCGGGCCGGCTACCCGGCGCTGCCGGGCGGGAGCTATCGCAGCATGTGGTGGGTGTTCCACGACCCGCACGGCGCCTTCGCCGCCCGCGGCGTGCACGGCCAGACCCTCTACATCGACCCGACCGCCCGGATGGTGATCGTCCGCTTCGCCTCCTTCCCGACGGCGAGCAACCGCGAGCTCGACCCGACCTCCCTGCCCGCCTTCCGGGCCGTGGCCGACTACCTGCTCCGGCGCAGTCGCGCCGGCAACTGAGTGCTGCCTCCCGGCTATGGCCAGGCTTGGCTAAGCGGCTGGCACCTGGTCGCCGGATCATCACGCGGCCTGGCCAAGCGGCTGGCACCTGGCCGCCGCTGACCAACCGGCTCATGGCCAAGCGGCTGGCACCTGACCGGTGGCCGGGGTGGGTCGTTGGGGGGCGCGGCCGTTTCGGGGAGAATCCCTCTCATGCCGGCCTCCCGGTGGTTGCGGCGCGTCGGTCTCGCCCTCCTGCTCCTGTTCGTCGCCCTCGCGGTGGGGGCGGTGCCGGCCTGGCGGGCGTTCGTCCGGGAGGCGAGCGCCACCGGGCGGCTCGAGGCGTGGTTCAACCCACGCCCGGAGCGGGTGCAGGTCACCTGGCGGCGGCTCGCCTCGCCGTGGCCCGGCCGGGTCGAGGCCGAGGGGCTGCGGGTCGCGGGGCGCACGCCCCGGCTTGCCTGGGAGGTGACGGCCGAGCAGGTTTCGGGGCTGATCTCACCAGCGCCGCTGCTCCGGCGCCGTCTCGTCTTCACCGGCGTGCGCGGCCACGGCGTCACGGTGCGGGTGACGCGCTTCGAGGCCGCGGCGGCAGCGATCGCCGCGGGCAGCGAGGTGCCGGTGGTGGGCGGCCACACCACGCCGGCACCGCCGCCCGACCTGTCGCGCCCCCCCTGGTCGTTCGCGTTCACCGGGGTCGAGGTCACCGATCTGCGCGAGGCCTGGTTCGACGACCGCTGCCTCACGGGCAGCATCAACGGACGGGGCGGGTTCGAGGTCCGGCGCCGCACGTTCGCCGAGGTCTTCGCCTCGCGGCTCGATGTCCGGGGCGGCCGGCTGCGGATCGGCGACGGCGAGATCGCCGGCGAGCTGGCGGGCACGGCGCGTTTCCGGATCCTCCCCTGGCGGTTCCGGGGGGCGCGGGTGGTCGAGGTGGCGCGCCGGGTCGAGGGTCAGGCGGTGCTGCGGGGGGAGGTCACGCCCGATCCGGCGCTCGCCCACCTCTTCGGCTCCTGGCCCGGGCTCGAGATCGAGACCGCGCCGGGGCGGTTCGACGCCGACGTCGGGGTGCGCCGCGCCACCTTCACCCCCGGCAGCCGGCTCGATCTCGACGGCGCCGTCCGGGCGCTCCGTTTCCTCGGCTTCGAGGCGCACGGCCGGGCCGCGCTGAGCGCCCGCATCGAAGGACGATGGCCGGGAACGGCCCGTCTCGACACCACCCTGCGGCTGGATGGCTGGCAGCTCGGCCGGCCGGAGGCGCGGCCACTCCTGTTCGGCGACGGGCTCCTGCTCGGGGCCCGCACCGGGCTGCCGCGGGTCGACCGGCGGCCGGAGGGGGCCGAGCTCGAGGTCGATCTCGGCTCGGCCCGGCTGCCCGACCTCACCTTTCTCGACGAGATGATCCCGGCCACCGCCGGTCTCAGGGTGGTGGGCGGCTCGGCCCGGCTCGGCGGGCGGCTCCGGTTCGGAGTGAAGAGAGGGGATGGCCGGGAGTTCGAAGGCGACGGCAGGCTGAACCTGCGGGCCGACGACGTCGCGCTCCGGGTTGGGGAGGATCGCTGGACGGGCGATCTCACCGCGGATCTGCACCTTTCCGATCCGGCCTTCGAGCCGGTCTCCTTCGCCCTCGACGGCAGCCGGTTCCTGCTCAACGACCTCGTGGTCATCGATCACGACGCCGGGGAGAAAGAGACAGTCGGCCGCGACTGGTGGGGAGAGCTCTCGCTGCCCGCGGGCCGGATCGATTTCAGCCAGCCGGCCGCCGCCCGAGGCCGTTTCACGGCGCGGCTGGCCGACAGCCGCCCGCTCGTGGCGCTCTACGAGATGCAGCGGGATCTGCCCGCCTGGGTGACGCGGCTGCTGACCGTGCGGGGACTCTCTCTCGGGGGCGATTTCGACTGGCGCC
This sequence comes from Acidobacteriota bacterium, assembly GCA_012521815.1. Classification (GTDB taxonomy): domain Bacteria; phylum Acidobacteriota; class Thermoanaerobaculia; order Multivoradales; family JAGPDF01; genus JAAYLR01. The sequence continues at coordinate 2,549 of JAAYLR010000090.1, read as the reverse complement.
CCGGACGGCTGCGGCTCAACGACGCCGTCCTGTCGCTGGCGCGGGGCGAGGTGCGCGGGAACCTCGATCTCGGTCGCGAGACGCGCCGCGGACGGCTGCTGGTGAGCCTCGGCAGCCTCGCGGCCGGCGTCGAGCTCACGCCCGAAGGCCGCCGCCTCCACCTGCGGCAGGCGCGCGCCTGGTGGGCGGAGGAGGCCTCCTCCCCCTAGCCTCGGACAGGTGCCAGCCGCTTGTCCAAACATCTCGGGGTCGCCCTTCGTGGCGTCCTTCTAGGGTCCGCACCGGACAGGTGCCAGCCGCTTGTCCAGAAACCGTGGGGACGGCTCTTCGGGTCGTCTTTCCGGGACCCGGTCAGTGGATTCGCAAACCGGTCGGGAACGGAACGGGGGGAAGGTGCATCCAATGGGTTGGGAGAGCGGCGCGGACCAGAGTGGCCCCCGCCGCCAGCCTTCCGGAAACCGATTCGACCCACGAGGAGAACGTCATGAACCAGTCCCGAATCCCGACCCTCCGGCCCCGCCGCGTGCGGGCGATCGCCATCGCCGCGCTCCTGAGCCTCACCTTCCTCGCCCCGCAGGCCTTCGCCCACGAGGGTGGCAACCACGCCGCGGCCGCCGACGCGCCGGTGGCGCTGCGCTCCGCGAGCGCCAACAAGCTCCACGACGCGATGCGGGAGCTCTGGGCGCAGCACATGGAGTGGACCTACGCGGCGGTCACGGCGTTCGCCGGCGACTCGCCCGCCTTCGAAGCCACCGCCGCCCGGCTGATGCAGAACCAGGCCGACATCGGCAACGCCATCCAGCCGTTCTACGGTGACGCCGCCGCGGCCGGTCTCACGAAGCTGCTCAAGGAGCACATCAGCGGCGCGGTGGAGGTCGTCAAGTTCGCCAAGGCCGGTGATCAGCCCGCGCTCGACAAGGCGATCGCCGCCGCCTACGCCAACGCCCAGGAGATCGCCGACTTCCTCGCGGGCGCCAACAGCCACTGGCCGCAGGCGTACGTGCGCGAGATGCTCAAGGGGCACATCGACACGACCCTCGTCTACGCCACCGCGCTCCTCCAGGGCCGCTACGCCGAGGGGATCGCCGAGTACGGCAAGGCCGAGGCGCACATGATGATGCTGGCCGACGCCCTCAGCGACGGTCTCATCGCGGCCTTCCCCGACCGCTTCCGCGACTGAGAAGGATCCGGCGAGCGGCGTCCACTTCGTCTCCCGACCGGGGCGAAGCGGACGCCGCCGTCACCGTTCCGGTTGCAACCGATGCCGGGGGGGTCGAGAATGAAGAGCTTCCAGAGGAGGTCTCATGCCCAGCGAGCTCTCGCCGCCCTCCGGTCCGCCGGCAGCCGACTTCGAAGCCGAGCTCGTCGCCCGCGCGGCGAGTGGCGATGGCGAGGCGTTCACCGTGCTGATGCGGCGCCACAACCAGCTCCTCTTCCGCACCGCCCGCAGCATCCTGCAGAACGACGCCGATGCCGAGGATGCCGTGCAGGAGGCGTATCTGCGAGCCTGGCGGGCCCTCGGCCGGTACCGGGCGGAGAGCCGGCTCTCGACCTGGCTCGTGCGGATCGTCGTCAACGAGGCGCTCGGCCGGCGGCGCCGCGCCGGCCCGCTGACCACACCGCTGGAGAGCGCCATGGACTCCCCTGATCCCCGCGTCCGGGTGGCGCTCGCCGACCCCCCCGAGGACGGCCCTGAAGCGAGCGTGGCGCGCCGCGAAGTCCGGGAGCAGCTCGAAGCGGAGATCGACCGGCTGCCGGAGGGGTTCCGCACGGTCTTCGTGCTGCGCGCGGTCGAGGAGATGAGCGTCGAGGAGATCGCCGAGACGCTCGAGATCCCCGCGGCCACGGTACGGACCCGGCATTTCCGGGCGCGCAACCTGCTGCGCACGACGCTGGAGAGCGCGGCACCGGCGCCGCTCCGGAGCGCCTACGCCTTCGACGGCGAGCGCTGCGACCGGATCGTCGCCCGGGTCCTCGCCCGCGCCCGGGCCGAGGGGCTGGCGGTAGGGAGTGGCACCGGGGTCCCGGAGGCTCCGTGAGCGGGCTCGGGCCGACCGGCGACGAACGCAGAGGGGAGGCAGAAGGATGACCGCCCGGCTCGTCGGCTTCCGAAGCCGGAAGGGGTGGCTGGCCGTGGCGCTCCTCGGGTTTGCCCTCCTCGCGGGTGCGTGGCTGCGGCATCCCGCCGAGCGAACGGGCCGGCAGGTGGCTCAGTCGGCGACCCGGAACCCAGCCGTGGCCAAGCGGCTGGCACCTGTGCCGGCAGAGCCGTTGGCCAAGCGGCTGGCACCTGGTCGCGGGGCGTTCGGGTTGCCGGGGTGGGGGGATGGCCGGAGCCTCGAGCGGGCCGGAGTGCCGCTCCTGCTCGCTGCGATCGTCCCCGGAGGTGTGGCTCGGTTCGGGCCCGCGGTGCAGACGGTCCGGCTCGTTGCCGCGGCCGGAGGAGGAGAGCGCAACATGTGGCCAAGAGATCAGTACCCGGGCCCCGGAGGCGGCCGGTACACCGGCCCCGGGGGCGGGCTTTACACGGGTCCGGGGGGGGGGTGCAT
>JAAYLR010000089.1 GCA_012521815.1 Acidobacteriota bacterium | reverse complement strand
GTCCGGCAGAGCCGCTCGAGCTCGACGATCTGATCGGTCTCCTCGGCGAAGCTGAAGAGCATCTCCGGGCTCTCGAAGAGGTCGCCGCTGGGACTCGCCGAGAGGGCCTCGAAGCCGTGCACGCCGCCGTCGGCGAGCGCCACGATCGGCTGATAGCGGACGAAGATCCCGTCGACGGCGAGGATGCGGCGCAGCTCGTTGAGACGCAACGTCTGCTGCTGATCGCGCTCCCGGCGACAGATGGCGCGCGCCTCGTCGACCGCCTTGTAGATCGCGCGCTCGATCCGGGTCGTCGGCTCGTAACGGATCGGTACCGTCGCGCTGTGGATGCCGAGACCTCGCGGCCGTTCCGAGTCGAACTGCACCCAGAGATCTTCGGCTAGCCTCGCGAGCAGACGGTCGCGAGCCCGGTCGAGCCGATGCTTGATCTGCCCCGTACCGACCGGCGCCCCGAGGAAGATGAGAAACTCGTCGCTGCGCACGCCCGCGATGCAGGTCAGATCGTGCTCCTTGAGCACCTGGGGGGCTGCCCGTTGGATGGTCGCGGCCAGCTGCCGCAGCAGCCCGTCGTAGGTCTCCCACCCGAAGACCTCCTCGATCCGTTCCTCGCTGCGCAGATCGAAGAAGACGAGACCGACCGTCTCTCCGGACTCCAGCCGGCGGCGGACCGGCTCGAGGACCGCCGGCAGGGTGGGCAGGCCGGTGGCGGGATCGTGGAGGCAGGCCCGGAGCTTGAGGAGCTCCGCGCGGGCTTCGCGCAGGCGGGGATCGTCGCTCACGGGTTCTCCGCTCTGCCTTCGCCGAGAATCGACTCGATGCGCGCGACGACCTCCTCGATCGCGACCGGTTTGGCCAGGTAGTCGACCGCCCCCTCCTGGAGGCCACGGATCCTGTCACGCGGCTCGGCCCGCGCCGAGAGGATCACCACCGGGACCCGCTGGGTCGCCTCGTCGAGCTGGAGGAGCTTGAGCACCTCCCAGCCGTCCATGTCGTGCATCATGATGTCGAGGAGGATGAGGTCGGGAAGCTTCTCCTGCGCCAGCACGAGCGCTTCCATGCCGCCGGCGGCGGTGCGGACCGCGAAACCGTGCCGCGTGAGGAGCACCGCCAGCATCTCGCGCACGTCCAGCTCGTCGTCGACCACCAGCAGCTGGCGAGCAGGCTTCATCGGCGCTCTCCTTCCGCCCCGGATCCCACGGCCACCGTGCCGCCCGGCGGCGCCCCGGAATCCGCTGCCCCCGATTCTAGGCTTTCGCCCGGGGTCAGGCGAGCCACCACCGCCGCGACCTCAGCGGCCGCCGCCGCGAGCGGTACCACTTCGTCCGCGCCGCGATGCCGGGCGAGCCGGACCTCGGCGGCCCGCGCCCGGGCCACGACACGACAGCCTGCGAGCGGCCCGGCCGGCCCCAGGAGATCGAAGGCATCCCCGTCCGGAAGCAGGCGGGAGAGCAGCACCACGGCCGGGCGCTGCACGGCCAGGTACTCCCTCACCGCGGCTTGCGTGGCCACCCGATCGAGCCCGAGGCCGCTCGGCGCGAGCGCCGCCATGAGCCGGTCGAGGAACTCGCTCTCGCCGCCGATCGCGAGCACGCGCCGCGTCGAAACGGCTGCGGCTGGCCCTGGTTCCGCAAACGGGAGGGAGAAGCGGAAGCGGCTTCCCTTCCCCGGGCTGCTCTCCACCTCGATCGCCGACCCATGAGCCTCGAGGAGCTCCCGCACGATCGAAAGCCCCAGCCCGAGACCGCCGTACCGGCGCCGGGTCGAGGGGTCGGCCTGATAGAAACGATCGAAGATCCGCCGGCGCTCCTCCTCGTCGAGGCCGATGCCGGTGTCCTCGACGTCCACCTGCGCCGCGTTTCCGCGCCGACGAAGACGCACCACCACCGAACCGTCGGCAGGGGTGAACTTCAGGGCGTTGTCGAGGAGGTTGACGACGACCTGACTGATGCGGAGCTGATCGCCGAGCACGAGCGGCAGCTCTTCGGCCTCGATCTGGAGTGATGCCGCCTCCGGGCGCGCCACGCGGAGCGTCGCCACCTCCTCCTCGACCAGCGTACGAAGATCGAAGGGACGCGGCACCAGGGTGAGGGTCTTCTCGTCGAACCGGGCGGTGGTGATCAGCTCCTCGATCATCTTCAGCAGACGCCCGAGATTGCGCCGCATGACGGCGAGCGCCGCCACCTGGCTCGCCGCGAGCGGCCCCAGGAGCCCGGTGCCGAGCGCCTCGGTGTACCCCTGGACGGCGGTGAGCGGCGTGCGCAGCTCGTGGCTCACGTTCGCCAGCAGGTGGGTGCGGAGCCGCTCGAGCTCGCTGAGCTCCTGGTTGGCGGCCTGCAGCACGCGGTTCGAGGCCTCGAGGTCGGCGATCGTCTCCGCGAGCCGCGCCGCCATCCCGTTGAACGCCGTCGCGAGGGTCTCGAACTCGTCCCGGGTCGAGAGCGCGATCCGTTCGTCGAGACGGCCGGCGGCGATCGCTTCGGCCCCCCGCCGCAGCTCCTCGAGCGGGCGGAGGCTGCTCCTGGCGAGGCCGGCGGCGAGGAGCACCCCGAGCCCGAGCGCGATCGCGGTCCAGGCGCCGATCCGCCGCGCCGCCGCCCGGGTCGCCACGCGCAGGCCGCCGTAGCTCGCCTCGAGCACGAGCGTGTACCGGTGCCGGCCCCACTCCTCGACGTACGGCACCACGACGCGGAACCGCTGCTGCCCGCCAACGCCCTCGGTCGGTCCGGAGACGATCTCGAAACCCCGGATCTGCGCGAGCAGCTCCCCCGTCGCCGGTGCCCGTGCCAGCGGGAAGAGCTCCGGTACCGCGAACTCCCGGAGGTCGAAGCCCACGTTGCCCGTCACGTCGTAGAGCCGCATCTCGGCCACTTCGGGGGCGAGCGCGTGCAGGCGGCGGGCGACCTCCCCCAGCTTCGGCCGGCCGCTCGCGGCATAGGCGTCGTACGCGGTGGCGAGCGGCTCCACCGCCAGGGTGCCGAAGGCGACGGCACGTGCCTCGATCTCCGCCCGCAGCGAGCGCGCGGTCTCGATGACGAAGACGTAGGCATTCCCGGCGAGCACCAGCGCGAGCAGCGTCGAGATGGCGAGGATGAACCGCAGCCGCAGTCCCATCCATCGCCGCGGCCGGAGAATCAGGCGATCGAAGCGGCGAACGCCCTGGCGCTCAGGGTCGGGGTGCGAACCCGATCTCGGTGACACTGATGCTCCCGTCCAGACGAGGTTTCCACCGCAGATCCCGCCGGATCCCGTATTCGTCTCGTGGCACCAGAAGCGGAACGAGGCCGTTCGCTCCCATGACCTCCCGCATCACGCGCGTGAGCAGGGCCCGGCGGGCGGTCATCTCGCCCGCGACCGACGCGGTCTGGATGAGCTCGGCCAGGCCCGGAATCGGAGGGTTGCCGGCCGCCGGACGGCCATCTCGGATGCGGACCATCGAATCGAACAGGTCGCTCGCATCCCCGGAGGTGCAGGCGTAGCTGCCGTAATAGAGCTTCACGCCACCCCCCTGCAACGCGTGGTAGAGGACCTCCCAGGGCATCGGCTGCGGCTCGACCGCGAAGCCGAGGCGCGCGAGCTGGCGCACGATCGGCTCCACCTCCACGCCGGCCCGGTGGGTGAGACGCAACGGCGTCCCGGGAACGATGCCCGCGGCGGCGAGCAGGGAGCGAGCCCGCTCGAGATCGAATGGCGGCGGCCGGTACTCCGGGTCGTAGCCGAAGACGTTCGGCCCCACCATCTGTCCCGCTGGCGTGCCGAGGCCGGCGAGGAGCTCGCGCACGAGCTCTTCGCGATCGAGACCGATCTGGATCGCCTCGCGTACCCGGGGATCGGAAAACGGCGGCTCGCTGCGCAGCAGCCGGAGGTAGTTGACGAGGAGGGAATCGCGTCCGACGAGCCGTGTCTGATGGGAGGTCCGGACCGCTGACCGCAGCGTCGAGGAGAGATCCTGGATGAGATCGAACCGTCCCTCGAGGAGCCCGCTCACCCGGACTTCCGCATCGGGTTCCAGATGAAACGTCACCGCCGGAGCCTCCGGCGGGCCCCGCCAGTGCCGGTCGTGTGGTGCCAGCTCGATCGCGCCGGGGCGCCGCGCGACGAACCGGAACGGGCCGGTTCCCACCGGGGTGGAGATCAGGTCGGGGGAATCGGCGGGAACGATCATGACCTGAGCCAGCTTGTTGAGCAGGATCGGATACGGCAGCCGCGTCCGGACCTCGACCGTCTCCGGGTCCTGGGCGCGCCACGAGTCCACCGCCACCAGGATGCTTTCCTGCTGGCTCTGCGGGTGGTTCCGGACACGATCGAAGCTGGCGAGCACATCGCGGGCGGTCAGCCGCCTGCCGTCGTGGAAGAAGACGTCCTCCCGGAGCCGGAAGACCCAGGTCAGGTCGTCCGGGCTCTCCCAGCTGCTCGCGAGCGCCGGCAGCAGGCTCATCTCGGCGTCGAAGCCGACGAGCCCCTCGTAGATGTTCGAGAGGATCGAGGCCGCCACCAGATCCAGATGCAGATGTGGGTCGAGCGCCACCGGCTCGGCCGGCAGGGCGATATGGAGGGGACGGACGGGTGCCGCGGGAACCGGAGCCTCCCGACAGGCCAGCCCGAACACCCCACCCCCGATCGCCAGCGCCACGGCGGCAACGCGCGACAGCGATCCGGAACGACAGCAGGACGTGAGCACCTGCGGCGAGTCTATCCCGCCGCGGCGGCTTCCGAACCTCCTCACCGGGAAGCCCGCCGCGGCTCGTCGAAGGTGACCGTCAGCTCGAGGCGTCCCGCATCCCGCTCGACGACCGCGACCACCTGCTGCCCGGGCCGGGAGCTGCGCAGGACGTAGGTGAGGTCGTTGAGATCCCGGATCTCCCGGCCGGCGAGCCGGACGAGCCGGTCTCCCTTCCGGATACCCGCCGCCGCGGCGGCGCTGCCGGGACGGACCGCGGCGAGCAGGACGCCCGGCCGGCCCTCCTCGGTATCGCTGAAGTCGGGAACCGTCCCCAGCGAAGCTCCGGATGCCCGCACATCCCCGGCCGGCAACGGCGCCGGTACCTCCCGGTAGGTCAGTGCCGGATCGTTTCCGGGCAGGTTGAGAACCGTCTCCGCCACCAGCGCCGCCACCCGCGCTCCCCCCGCGGCGTTGATCGTCGCCGCGACGTCGCTCGGCCGGTGGTAGTCGTCGTGCGTGCCGGTGAAGAAGTGGAGCACCGGGATCCCGGCTGCGTAGAAAGGCGTCTGATCCGAGGCGCCGTAGCCGTCTCCGGAGAGCGCGCAGCGCAGATCGAGCCGGGCGCAGAGCGGAGCGATCACCTCGGGCCACTCCGCCGCCGATTCGGAGCCCAGGACCGCCAGCCGGTTGCCGCGCAGCCGGCCGACCATGTCCAGGTTCAGCATCGCCACGATCCCGTCGAGGCGCAGCCCGGCCGGCGGCGTCCGGGTGAAGGCGTGCGCGCCGAGCGCGCCCATCTCCTCGGCGGAAAACGAGACGAAGAGCACGTCGCGGGTGAGCTCTTCCCGGCGCCGGGAGAGCTCGCGCGCGACCTCCAGGAGCGCCGCCACCCCGGAGGCGTTGTCGTCGGCGCCATGGTGGATCGCCCGCTCCTCGGGCACCATCGATGCCGCCCCGCCGTAGCCGAGGTGGTCGTAGTGGGCACCGACCAGCACCACACCCGGACGCCGGCGCGCTGCCGGCGCGGCGAGCCTCGCGACGAGGTTGTGGGTCGGCTTGCGGACGGTCGAGAGCGCCACCTGGAGCTCGACCTCCCCCGCCGGGGCGGCGAGCAGCCGCTGGGCGAGGGCGGACGTGATCGCGGCGCTCGGGATGCCCGCGTCCCCCTTCTCATCGGCCTGCAGCCGCGGCAGCGGCGCCTCCGCGAAGCTCTCCGCCGCCGCTCCCGCGTCCGGCAGGTCGGCCACGAGCATTCCGGCCGCGCCATGCTCCCGGGCGTTCCAGGCCTTGTAGCGAAGGTCGCCGTACCGGCGCTCGGGCTCCGGCGCCGCAAACGCCTCGCCGGCGGGCACGAAGCGGCGTACGAGCACGATCCGGCCGCTGACGTCGAGCCCCTCGTAGTCGTCGTGCCCCAGCTCCGGGGCGCTCACCCCGTGCCCGGCGAAGACCACCGGGGCGGTGACGGCGGCCTGCGCCGGCGAGAAGGCGAGGGGGACGAACTCGTTCCCGGCGACGGTGTACCTGTCGCCGTCGATGCCGAGGCCGCTCTCCTCCCCCGCCGTCACCGCCACCGTCACCGCCAGCTCCTGCCGGAAGCTCCCCTCGACCCCGGCGGGTTCGAGGCCGAGCTCGCGAAAGCGCTGCTCGATGTAGCTCGCCGC
>JAAYLR010000088.1 GCA_012521815.1 Acidobacteriota bacterium | reverse complement strand
GGGACCGGCTCGCCGCGGGCGATCAGGTCGGTGAACTTGTGGATCGCCATCTCCGGACGCTGGGCCGGGCCGTAGACGGTGAAGAAGCGCAGGCAGGAGCAGTGGAGGCCGTAGAGGTGGGCGTAGTTGAAGCAGAGCAGCTCGCCGGTGCGCTTGGTCGTCGCGTAGGGGCTGATCGGCAGATCCACCGGATCGTCCTCGGCGAACGGCACCTTCTCGTTGATGCCGTAGACCGAGGAGGAGGAGCCGAAGACGAAGTTCGCCGGGCCGTGGCGGCGCGCCGCCTCGAGCAGGTGGAGGGTGCCGATGCAGTTGACCTCTTCGTAGAGCACCGGCTCGCGCAGGCTCGGCCGCACCCCGGCGCGGGCCGCGAGATGGACGACGGCGTCGAAGCGGTGGCTGGCGAAGAGCCGGTCGACGAGGGCGGCGTCGCGGATGTCGCCCTCGACGAGGGCATACTCCGGCCGGGCGAGGAACGGGGCGACGTTTTGCCGCTTGCGGGCCGGGTCGTAGAAATCGTTGAAGTCGTCGAGAACGGTGACCCGTTCCCCCCGACCCAGGAGCCGATGGGTCAGATGGGAGCCGATGAAGCCCGCGCCGCCGGTGATGAGCGTGTGCATGGCGGAAGCCTAGCGCAGCTCTTCTTCGGTGGGAGGGGTCGGAGGCAGGCCGGCGGCGGTCCGCTCCCGCCGGTAGCGGCTCGCGATCCCCTTCCCCTGCCGGTTGCGGATCAGCCAGCGCAGGAGGCGCGATTCGTCGATCCCGATCAGGATGTCGTCGAGGGCCTCGTAGGCCGACGGGTCGTTGAGGAGGCGGGCGGCGGTGCCGTCGCCCTGGTCGAGTTTCTCGGCCACCCGGCGCAGGGCGGCGACGAACCCCCGCAGCTCGTCGGTGAGCTCGCGCCCCCACGCCTCGTCGTGGAGGAGCCGGCCGGCAAGCGAGTCGCCGTCCGCCAGGCCCGCGGTCACCTCCTCGAGGCGGACGGCCACGGCCGAGAGGCGGTCCAGGGTCGCGGCGAAGCGCTCCCGCGTCGCCTCGTCGTGGAGGAGCGCGGGAAGGAGGCCGGGGCCGGACTCGACCTCGGCGAGAAGCCCGTCGATCCGCGCGACCGCCGAGGCCAGCCGTTCGCCGAGCGCCTCGTCCTGGGTGAAGCGGTAGAGGGGGCCCCGGCCCGCGGCGACCCCCTCGGCCGCCTGTCGCACGGCCCGCAGCGTGGCCATCGCTTCGGTGGCGACGCTCTCGCCGTCGGCGACGGGCTGGAAGAGCTGGCCGATCACCCCTTCGCCGCGCTCGATCCGGGCGAGCACCAGATCGAGGGAGTGGGAGACGGAGAGGATGTTCTCCACGAGGTCTTCGCCCGAGGCCACGAGCTCGTCGACGTTCGTCCGTTCGGCGGCCTGGATCTCCCCGCGCGGCGGCACCTCGGCCGCTCCCACCGAGCCGGTGGTGACCTCCAGGAACTTGTCGCCGAGCAGCCCGAGAGTCTTGATCCGGGCGATCGAGTCGCTGCGGATCCGCTCGTGGTAGCGGCGGTCGATCGCGATCCAGACGTCGATGAGCGGGGTGCCGGTGGCGGTGGGAAGGCTGATCTCCTCGACCCGGCCGACCTCGACCCCGTTGAGCTGCACGCTGCTGCCGGTGTTCAGGCCGCCGACCGAGACGAACCGCACCAGGTAGCGGTTCTTCGGCGTGAAGAGGTTCTGCCGGTCGCCGAGCACCACGAGGATCACGGCGAAGAGGACGAGCGCTCCGAGCACGAAGCTGCCGACCCGTACCAGGCGGTGGCTGTCAGACGACATCTTCTCCTTCCTCCGGTTGGCCGGCGAGAAACCGCCCGACGAGCGGGTCGGTGGTCGCCTCTGCCTCCTGCCAGGTGCCCACGAAGCGGAACCGGCCGCCGTCGAGAAAGGCGATCCGGTCGGCGACGTGGCGGGTGAGGGCGAGATCGTGGGTGACCACCACCGCGGTGACGCCGAGCTGGCGGGTGGTGTCGCGGATCAGCCGGGCGATGCTCGCCGAGGTCATCGGGTCGAGGCCGGTCGTCGGTTCGTCGAAGAGGACGGCCTCCGGGTCGAGCGCGATGGCGCGGGCGAGCGCCACCCGCTTGCGCATCCCGCCCGAGAGCTGCGCGGGCAGCCGCTCCTCGCTCCCCGTGAGGTGGACGAGCGCCAGCTTCTCGGCCACCCGGCGGGCGAGCTCGTCCGGCGCGAGCCGGGCGTGCTCGCGCAGCGGGAAGGCGACGTTCTCGAAGACGTCGAGCGAGTCGAAGAGCGCGCCGCTCTGGAAGAGCATCGCAACCCGCCGCCGCACGGGGTAGAGC
>JAAYLR010000087.1 GCA_012521815.1 Acidobacteriota bacterium | reverse complement strand
GCGGAGCATCGGGTGGCCTCCTCGGGGCAGTGCGGCCGGGCGGTCGCGTCCGCTCCGAGCCTATCGTGACGGCGAGGCCGGCAGGGCCGGGCTCGTCGTAGGATCGCCGCGGACCGGACCGGGTTCCTCGATGGTGCCGAAGAGAGTGAGCGAACGAAACGACAGGGATCGCCCCCGCCGGAGCCGGAAGCGGCCGGTGGGTCGCGGAGCCCGCTGCCGGCCGGTGCCGCCGCGTGGCGAGAGGGCTGGCCGGTGACTGCCTCCGCCCTCGCCCTGGCCTTCGCCGCCGCCGGCGGCTGGGCGCTCTACGACCTGCTCCGCAAGCTGCTCGCCGATCGGCTGCCGGCGCTCACCCTGGTCGCCCTCGTGACCCTCGGCGCGCTGCCGCTGCTTGCCGTCTGGGCGGTGGCCGCCGGGCAGTGGCGGGTGGCGCCGGGCTATCTGCAGCCGGCGCTCCTCTCGGTGCTCCTGAACATGGTGGCGAACCTCGCCTACTTCCGGGCGCTGCAGCTCTCGCCGGTCTCGATCACCCTGCCGCTGCTCACCCTCACGCCGGTCTTCGCCGCGCTCCTCGCGGTGCCGCTGCTCGGCGAGCGGCTCACCGCGCGCGCCGGGTTCGGGATCTTCCTCGTGGTAGCCGGCGCGGGGGCGCTCCATCTGGGGCGGCTGGGCGGCCGGGGCGCCCGCCGCTGGCTCGCCGGCCTCGCGCGGGAGCGGGGCAGCCAGCTGATGGCGCTCGTGGCCCTCTGCTGGTCGGCGACGCTGCTGCTCGACAAGGTGGCGCTGCGTCATGCCGCACCGGTGCTCCACGCGCTCGTGCTGCACGCCGGGGTGGCGGCGGTGGCGGTGGCCCTGCTGGCGGGCCGGGGGGCGCTCGGCAGCCTCGCGGGGGTCCGCAGGGTGCCGCTGCTGATCGCCGCCACCGTGCTCTGCGGCGCGGTGACGCTCACCGTCCAGCTCGCGGCGATCCGCGCCATGGAGGTCGCGCTGGTGGAGACGATCAAGCGCGGCATCGGCGCGAGCCTCGCGCTCGTCTGGGGCCGCCTCCTCTTCTCCGAACCGCTCACCGCCGCGAAGGTCGGCGGGGTGGCGGCGATGATCGCCGGGGTCGCGCTGCTGCTCGTCTGAGGCGCCCGTTTCAGCGGACGAGCCAGGTGGCGCGGCAGCGCTCGCTCGCCGCCGCGTGGGCGAGAAGCTCGGTGAGCGAGTCGCCGCCGTACTTCTCGAGCGCGGCGTCGGCGAGCACCAGGGCGACCATCGCCTCGGCGATCACCCCGGCCGCCGGCACCGCGGTCACGTCGCTCCGCTCGTACTGGGAGCGGGCCGGGCCGAGGGTGTCGAGATCGATCGAGGGGAGCCCTTCGCGCAGCGTGGAGATCGGCTTCTTGTACGCGGTGAGCACGAGGTCCTCGCCGTTGGTGATCCCCCCCTCGAGGCCGCCGGCGCGGTTCGTGGCGCGGGCGAACCGGCCCCCCGCGTCGAGGCCGAGGGCGTCGTGGGCGGCGCTGCCGGGACCGTGCACGATCTCGAGGGCGTGGCCGATCTCCACCGCCTTGATCGCCGGGATCGACATGAGCGCCGCGGTGAGGCGGCCGTCGAGCTTCGTGTCCCAGGCGACGTGCGAACCCCAGCCCGCGGGCACGCCGTGGGCGATCACGGTGACCGCGCCGCCGAGGGTCTCGCCCCGGGCCTTCGCGTCGTCGACGAGGGCGACCATCTCCGGCTCCAGGTCGCGGTGGATCGCCCGGAGCGGCGAGCCGTCGTCGACCGCGAGGAGCTGCTCCCAGGCCGGGGTGGGACGCCCGGCGCCGATCCCGCCGAGCGTGCGGACGCCGCTGCGGATCTCCACCCCGAGCGCGCGCAGGAGCATCTTCGCGAAGGCGCCCGCGGCGACCCGCGCCGTGGTCTCCCGCGCCGAGGCGCGCTCGAGGATGTCGCGCAGATCGGTCCGCAGGTACTTCTCCCCGCCGGCGAGGTCGGCGTGGCCGGGCCGGGGGGCGTGGAGACGGCGGCGGGCGGCGGCCTCCGGGTCGACCGCCTGGGGATCCATCACCCCCCGCCAGTTCGCCCAGTCCCGGTTCTCGATCCAGAGCGCGACGGGGGAGCCGAGCGTCTCGCCGTCGCGCACCCCGCCGCGGATCTCGGCGTGATCCCGTTCGATCTTCATCCGGTGGCCGCGCCCGTGGCCGTGCTGGCGGCGGGCGAGGTCGCGGGCGAGCAGGTCGAGGTCGACCCGGAGCCCGGCGGGGAGGCCGGAGAGGATGGCGGTGAGGCCGGGGCCGTGGCTTTCGCCGGCGGTGACGAGAGAGAGGCGGCGCAGAGCGCTCATGGTTCTCCTCCGGGCCGTCCGGCGAGGGCGCCGAACGGCGCGCGCAGGGGCGCGGGCAGGGTGGTCGGGCGGCGGCTCGCGGCCTCGACCCAGAGGTGTTCGGTGGTGCCGGTGGCGAGCAGCTCGCCCGCGCGCCGCACCTCGTAGGCGAAGGTGAGCGCCCGGCTGGCGAGCCGCGCGAGGCGGGCCGTGACCTCCACCCGGTCGCCGTAGCGCGCCGCGGCGCGATAGCGGAGGGTGGCGCCGACGACCATCAGCAGGTAGCCGGAGCGTTCGATTTCGGCGTAGTGGCAGCCGGCGAGCGCGCAGAGGCGGGTGCGGGCGAGCTCGAACCAGACGAGGTAGTTCGCATGGTGGACGACGCCCATCTGGTCGGTCTCCGCGTAGCGGACCTCGACCTCCACGCGGGCCACCGGGCGCTCGGATTCGGGGGCGGTCATCGGCGGCGATCGTAGCAGCCCGGCGCCGGCGGCCGGGGATGGCTGCGGTAAGATCCGCGCGCGCCGCGGCGCGCGGCAGCCGTGCCGGCCGCCACCGACCGCGGCCGGGTCTCGCGATGCCGATCTACCCCTACTGCGGCGTGCTCCCCCGCCTGGGCGAGCGCGTCTTCCTCGCCCCCTCCGCCGAGCTCTCCGGCCAGATCGAGGTCGGCGACGACTCCTCCTTCTGGTTTCACACCGCCGCCCGGGGCGACGTCCACTGGATCCGCATCGGCGCGCGCACGAGCATCCAGGACGGCACCGTGCTCCACGTCACCCACGAGCGGTTCCCGCTCGCGATCGGCTCCGACGTCGTCGTCGCCCACTCCTGCATGGTGCACGGCGCGACCCTGGAGGATGCCTGTCTGGTCGGCATCGGCGCCCGGGTGCTCGACGGCGCGGTGATCGAGAGCGAGGCGCAGGTCGGGGCCGGGGCGCTCGTCCCGCCGGGGATGCGGGTCCCCGCCGGCCACCTCGTGCTCGGGGTGCCGGCGCGGGTGGTGCGCCCCCTCACGGCCGCCGAGCGGGCGGGGATCTGGGAGATCGCGGCGCGCTACGTCCGGGTCAAGGACGAGTACCTCCGGGCGCTGTCCGGGGAAGGGGAGGGGGCGTGAAGGGGCGGGCGCTGCGGGCGCCGAAGGGGACGCGCGACCTGCTGCCGCCGGCCACCGGGCTCTGGGCGGCGGTGGAGGCCGAGGTGCACCGCATCTTCGCGCTCTACGGCTACCGGGAGATCCGCACCCCGATCCTCGAGGAGACGGAGCTCTTCGCCCGCGGCGTCGGGGAGGCGACCGACATCGTCGGCAAGGAGATGTACACCTTCACCGACCGCGGCGGGCGCAGCCTCACCCTGCGCCCGGAGAGCACCGCGGCGGTCTGCCGCGCCTACGTCGAGCACGGGATGCAGACGCTGCCGCAGCCGGTGCGCCTCTACTACCTCGGGCCGCAGTTCCGCTACGAGCGGCCGCAGCGGGGGCGCTACCGGCAGTTCCACCAGATCGGCGCCGAGCTGCTCGGCGGGCGGGGGCCGGCTTCGGACGTCGAGATCCTGCTGCTGCTCGTCGCCTTCCTGCGCCGGCTCGGCTTCGCGGAGCTCACGGTGCTGCTCAACACGGTCGGGGACGCCCCGTCGCGCGCCGCCTACCGGGCGGCGCTGCTCGCCTATCTCGAGCCGCGCGCGGCCGAGCTCGGCGAGGAGAGCCGCCGGCGTCTCGGGACGAACCCGCTCCGGATCCTCGACAGCAAGGATCCCGCCGAGCAGGAGCTGCTCGCGGCGGCGCCCCGGCTCGCCGACCACCTCACGCCGGCGAGCCGGGAGCATTTCGCGGCGGTGCGCGCCCACCTCGACCGCCTCGGCGTGGCCTACCGCGTCGAGCCCCGGCTGGTGCGCGGCCTCGACTACTACACGAACACCGTCTTCGAGGTCGTCTCGGGCGATCTCGGAGCCCAGAACGCGATCTGCGGCGGCGGCGCCTACGAGGGGCTCGTCGAGGAGCTCGGCGGCCCGCCGACCTACGCCGTCGGCTTCGCGATCGGCGCCGACCGGCTGCTCGAGGTCCTGCCGGCCGGCTCGCCGCTGCGCGCTCCCGGCCGTCACCGCGGGCCGGTGCTGCTGGCGGCGGCGGGGCGGCTGCCCGAGAGCGGCGACGGGGTCTCGCCGCTGACGCCGATCGCCGAGCGGCTGCGGAGCGAGGGGGTGCCGGTGGTCGAGACCGGAGCGCGGGCGCCGCGGCTCTTCCAGCTCGCCGAGCAGCTCGGCGCGCCGGCTCTCGCCTTCGTCGGCGAGGAGGAGCTGGCGCGCGGCGAGCTCTCGCTGCGGGAGCTCGGGAGCCGCGAGCAGACGCGCCTCCCGTTCGCCGAGGCGGCGGACCGCCTGCGGCGCTACTACGAGGAGCAGCCATGAAACGGCGGGGAGCGGGAACGCTGGGACGGGAGGAGATCGGTTCCCGGGTACGGTTGCAGGCGTGGGTGCAGCGCCGCCGCGATCTCGGCGGCCTCCTCTTCGTCGATCTGCGCGACCGCACCGGGGTCGCGCAGGTGGTCGTGCATCCGGAGCGGCGCGCCGATCTCGCGGCGCTCCTCGAGCCGGTGCGCGCGGAGTGGGTCCTCGAGGTGGAGGGGACGGTCGTCGCCCGGGAGCCGGCGGCGGTCAACCCGCGGATGGCGACCGGCGAGATCGAGGTCGAAGCGGAGAGGATCGAGATCCTCGCCCGGAGCGAGCCGCTGCCGTTCCAGCTCGACGACCGCGCCGAGGCGCTCGCCGAGACCCGGCTCCGCTACCGGTATCTCGATCTCCGCCGCCCCGAGCTGCAGCGGAACCTCGAGCTCCGCCACCGGATCACCCACGAGGCGCGGCAGTATTTCCACGAAGAGGGGTTCCTCGAGATCGAGACCCCGATCCTCACCCGTTCGACCCCGGAGGGGGCGCGCGACTACCTCGTCCCCTCGCGGGTCCACCGCGGCGAGTTCTACGCCCTGCCGCAGTCGCCGCAGCTGTTCAAGCAGCTCCTGATGGTCGCGGGCTTCGAGCGCTACCTGCAGATCGCCCGCTGCTTCCGGGACGAGGATCTGCGCGCCGACCGGCAGCCGGAGTTCACCCAGATCGACCTCGAGCTCTCGTTCCCGACCGAGGAGGAGATCTTCGCGCTGATCGAAGGGCTCTTCGCCCGCCTCCTGCCGCTCGTCGGGGCGACGGCGACGGTGCCGTTCCCGCGGCTGACCTGGGCGGAGGCGATGGCCCGCTACGGCTCCGACCGCCCCGACCTCCGCTTCGAGCTGCCGATCGTCGAGCTGAGCGCGGTGCTCGGCGCCTCCGGCTTCCGCGGTTTCCGGGAGGCGGTCGCCGGCGGCGGGGTGGTGCGCGGGTTCGTGGTGCCCGGCGCGGCCGGCGCCTCGCGCAAGCAGGTGGACGGCTGGGCCGAGCTCGCCCGGCAGAACGGGGCGGCCGGGGTGCTGACGCTCCGGCGCCAGCAGGGGGAGATCGCCTTCACGGTGAAGAACAGCCTCACGGCGGACGAGATGGAGGCCGCGGCCACCGCCCTCGCCCTCGAGGAAGGGGGGCTCGCCCTCCTCGCCGCCGGGCCGGAGCGGAGCACGGCGGCGGCGCTCGGAGCCCTCCGCCTCGAGCTCGCCCGGACGTACGGACTGATCCCGGAGGGGCGCTGGTCGTTCCTCTGGGTGCACGAGTTCCCGCTCCTCGACTGGGATGCCGAAGCGGAGCGGTGGGTGGCGATCCACCATCCGTTCACGAGCCCCGATCCCCGTGACCTCGCCCTGCTCGCGAGCGATCCGGGGCGGGTGCGGGCCCGCGCCTACGACGTGGTCCTCAACGGCACCGAGCTTGGCGGGGGCTCGCTCCGGATCCACGATCCGGGGCTCCAGGAGCGGCTCTTCCAGCTCCTCGGCATCGGCGCCGAGGAGGCGCGGGAGCGGTTCGGCTTCCTGCTCGACGCGCTCAAGCTCGGCGCGCCGCCGCACGGCGGCCTCGCCCTCGGCCTCGACCGGATCGTGATGCTGCTCGCCGGGGCGAGCTCGCTGCGCGAGGTGATCGCCTTCCCGAAGACCGCCTCGGCGACCTGCCTGATGACCGAGGCGCCGTCGAAGGTCGAGACCCGGCAGCTCGCCGAGCTCGGCATCGCCCCCGTCCGGCCGCCGGAGGCGGGTTGAGCCCCGAGCCGGCGGCGCGCTTCACCCTGCCGCATCCGCGCGGCGAGAGCGTGCTCTGGGGCGGCTCCGGGGCGCTCGCGGCGGCGGCGGGCGAGCTGCGGGAGTGGGTCGCCGGGCGCCGCCTCTTCCTCCTCTCGACCCCGCGGGTGCGGGCGCTCCACGGCGCCGCCCCCGCCCCGGTGCGGGCGGCGGCGGCGGCGGTGGTCGAGCTCTCGGCGCCCGACGGCGAGAGCGCCAAGGAGCCGGCCGAGGCGATCCGCCTCTGGCGGGAGATGGCCGCCCACGGCGGGCGCCGCGACAGCCGGCTGCTCTGCCTCGGCGGCGGCAGCCTCACCGATCTCGGCGGTTTCGTGGCGGGTGGCTTCCTGCGCGGGATCGAGGTCGCCCACCTGCCGACGACGCTCCTCGCCCAGGTGGACGCGGCGATCGGCGGCAAGACGGGCGTCGACCTGCCCGAGGGGAAGAACCTCGTGGGCCTCTTCCACCACCCGGCGCTGGTCGTCGCCGACACCGCCTGGCTCGGCACCCTCCCGCGGGAGGCGCTCCGCTGCGGGCTGGTCGAGGCGATCAAGATGGCGGCGCTCCTCGCCCCGGAGCTGCTCGCGCGGATCGAGCGCGATCTCGACCGGCTGCTCGCCGGCGATGCCACGGCGCTCGGGCCGGTGGTGGCGGCCGCGGCCGGGGTGAAGGCGGCGGTCGTCGCCCGCGATCCGGAGGAACGGGGGGAGCGGGCGCTTCTCAACTTCGGCCACACGCTCGGCCACGCGCTCGAGGCGGCGGCCGGATTCGGCGCGCTCGCCCACGGTGATGCCGTCGCCTGGGGGATCCGCTTCGCCCTCGACCTCGCGCGGGAGCGGGGCTGGGCCGCCGACCTCGCCCCTCGGCTCACGGCGCTGCTCGACCGGCTCGGGGTGCCGCCGCTGCCGCCGCTCGACGGCGCGGCCGTGCTCGCCGCGCTGCAGCGCGACAAGAAGGCGACCGAGGCGGGAGTCCGCTGGGTGCTGCCCGAGCGGCTCGGGCAGGGGCGCTGGGGGATCGTGCTGCCGCCGGCCGGGATCGCCGCGCGCCTCGGGCCGTTCCTCGCGGCCGGAGCCGCGCCGGCGCGCGGTCTATAATCCGGGGCGATTCCACCTACCGAACCCGTCGCGAATGTCGCTCGTCCGTTCCCTGTTCCGCCGCCTGCGCCTGCGCCATCTCCTCTTCCTGTTGCTGCTCGCTTCGGGGACGGTGCCGATCGCGATCGCCGGCTTCGTGCTGGTCGACAGCAACCGGGAGCTGCTCAAGACGCAGGAGAAGAGCTTCCTCACCCGGTCGGCGGCCTCGCTCTCGCGCGAGCTCAACGAGAGCCTCGTCACGTTGCGCCGGCAGCTCCTCCAGCTCGGGCACGGGCTGCTCAGCTTCCCCGGCCCGGAGAGCATCGGCGAGCGGCTGCGCGAACGGTGGGTGGGTGACTACCTCGAGAGCTTCCTGCGGGCCAACAGCTCGCTGGTCGAGCTGCAGCTGCTCGACCGGGAAGGGGCGGGGCCGCGTTTCGGACCCGCCGATCTGGCGGGCGCGCACGAGATGCTCCTCGATGCCCTCTTCGCGGAGGCGGTCGGTACCGGCCGGCCGGCCTATCGTTTCACCGCGCTGCCGCGCGGGGGCGAGCCGGCGGTGGCCCTCTCGGTGCCGATCCGCGATTCCGACGGCGATCTGGAGCTGATCGTGCAGG
The DNA here is from genome assembly GCA_012521815.1 of Acidobacteriota bacterium. GTDB lineage: Bacteria > Acidobacteriota > Thermoanaerobaculia > Multivoradales > JAGPDF01 > JAAYLR01. The sequence goes on along the minus strand of JAAYLR010000087.1, from coordinate 4,806 downwards.
CGGTCGCGCGCCTGCGGCTGATCGACGTGGTCGTGGAGCGGGAGGCCGAGGAGGAGGTCGGCACCTTCCTCGTCGACCACCGGGGCGCCCTCCTCTGGTCGGCCGGGGCGAGCCCGGAGATCCGGGAGCAGATCGTGGGTTCGGATCTCGTGCGCGACTTCGTGCGCAAGCCGCTCAACCTGACGGCCGAGTACGCCGTGGAGGTCGGTGGCCGGCGGCAGCAGATGGTCGGGCAGGTCAGCCCGGTGGAGGAGACCGGCTGGGGGATCGTGGTCCACAAGCCGGCCTCGGCGACCTTCCGGGCGGCGCGCCAGATGGCACTGACCGCCGTGGTCGCCTTCGGGGTGCTCGTGTTCATCGCGCTGCTGGTCGCCGCGATCGCCGCCCGCTGGGTGGGAAGGCCGATCCAGCGGCTCACGGAGACCACCCACGAGATCGCCAACGGCAGCTTCGGCCGCCGCCTTCCCGAGGAGAGGATGACCCTCGAGCTCGCCGAGCTCGCCGCCGACTTCAACCGGATGAGCGGCCACGTCGAGGAGTACGTCGGCCGGCTCCAGGAGGCGGCGACGGCGAACGAGCGGCTGTTCATCAGCTCGATCCGGGCGTTCGCGGCGGCGATCGACGCCAAGGATCCGTACACCCGCGGACATTCGGAGCGGGTCGCCACGCTGAGCCGGGCGATCGCCCGGCACCTCGGCCAGTCCGAGGAGTTCCAGCAGCGGCTCTGGATCGGTGCGCTCCTCCACGACGTGGGGAAGATCGGGATCGAGGACCGGGTGCTCAAGAAGGGGGGCGTGCTCACCGCCGAGGAGTACGAGGAGATGAAGCGGCACCCGACGGTCGGCGCCGACATCCTGGCTCCGATCGAGCCGTTGCGCGACATGCTGCCGGCGGTGCGCTGGCATCACGAGAACTGGAACGGCCGGGGATACCCCGACGGCCTGCGGGGCGAGGAGGTGCCGCTGATGGCGCGGATCGTGGCGGTGGCCGACTGCTTCGACGCGATCACCACGAACCGGCCGTATCAGAAGGCGTACGAACCTCCCTACGCGGTGGCGACGATCACCAAGCTTGCCGGCACGCGCTTCGACGCGAAGGTGGTCACCGCCTTCCTGCGCGCCTACGAGGCGGGGGAGATCGCCGGCGCCCACGAGCGCGAGGAGCCGGTGCCCCTGCCCGCCGCGGCGACGCACTGACGAACCGTTCCCGATGCCGTTCCATTACGTTCTCGGCAACCTGCTCGCCCGCAACGAAGGGGCGATCGGCGTCCTCTTCCTCGACGACACCGGCGAGACGATCGACCTCGCCTGCTCCGATTTCAGCCCCTACCAGGCCAAGATCACCGGCGCCTACTTCGGCATCTACCTGCGCCAGATGGAGCGCTTCCTCGCCACCAACCGGCTCGGCGAACCGCGGCTCGTGCACGTCGAAAAGGAAGGCCTCCACCTCTACGCCAAGGCGCTGCCGGACGGCTACTACCTGGTGCTCGTGCAGCGCCAGCCCGCGGTGGTGGCGCACGCCCGGCGGAGCCTCGACGACGCCGCCGCCCAGCTGGTGAGGGCGCTCTTCCCCGGCTCATGAACGGCGAACCGGAAACCGATACCGCCTCCCGCCCGCGCCTCTGGGAGCGCCTCCGGCGGGGCCTGAGCCGCACCCACGCCCGGCTCGTCGAGCAGCTCGGCGGGAGCCTCGAGCCGGGCGAGCCGTTCGACGAGGAGGCGCGCGCGCGGCTCGAGGAGGCCCTGCTCGGGGCCGACCTCGGCCTGGCGACCACCGAGCTCCTGCTCGGCCGGCTGGAGACGCGGGTGGCCGCGGCGCGCGGCGGCTACTCCCTGCGCGAGCTCCTCGTCGAGGAGATCGCCGGTCTGCTCGCGCAGATTCCAGCGCCGCCGGAAGAAAGCGCCGCGCCCCGCGTGACGCTCGTGGTCGGGGTCAACGGCGTGGGGAAGACGACCTCGATCGCCAAGCTCGCGGCGCGCGAGCTCGCCGCCGGACGCCGGGTCCTGCTCGCCGCGGGAGATACCTTCCGGGCGGCCGCGATCGAACAGCTGACCCTCTGGGGGGAGCGGCTCGGGGTCGGGGTGATCCGGCAGGCCGCGGGCGCCGACCCGGCGGCGGTCGTCTACGACGCGGTCCAGGCAGCGCGCGCCCGGCGCGTGGAGCGGCTGATCGTCGACACCGCCGGCCGGCTCCACAACAAGGAGCACCTGATGAACGAGCTGGCGAAGATCCGCCGGGTCGTGGAGCGGGAGGCGGTCGGCTGGGAGTGCCGCACCCTGCTCGTGCTCGACGCCACCACCGGCCAGAACGCGCTCACGCAGGCGCGGGAGTTCCTCCGGGTGGCGAGCGTCGACGGCGTCCTCCTCGCCAAGCTCGACGGCACCGCCAAGGGGGGGATGGTGGTGGCGATCGGCCGCGAGCTGCAGCTTCCGGTTCTCTACCTCGGGGTGGGCGAGAAACCCGAGGATCTCGTCGACTTCCGCCCTCGCGATTTTGCCGCCGCGCTCCTCGAATGACCCGATGCGGCGCGCGCTGGCGCTCGCTGCGCGCGGCCGCTACCGGACGAGCCCGAACCCGATGGTCGGGGCGGTCCTCCTGCGCGACGGGGTGCGGGTCGGAGAAGGGTTCCACCGGCGGGTCGGCGGACCGCACGCCGAGGTCGAAGCGCTCGCCGCCGCCGGCCCGGAGGCGGCGCGGGGCGCCACCCTCTTCGTGACCCTCGAGCCGTGCGCCCACCATGGGCGCACGCCGCCGTGCACGGAGGCGATCGTGGCGGCCGGGATCGCCCGGGTGGTGGTGGCCCACCGCGATCCCGATCCGCGGGTACGGGGCGCCGGCCTCGCCCGGCTGCGGGCGGCGGGGATCGAGATCGAGGAGGGGAGGCTCGCCGCCGAAGCGGTGCGGCTGAACCTGCGCTATCTGGTCCCGAAGCTCCTGGGGCGCCCGCTGGTGACGCTCAAATGGGCGGCGAGCCTCGACGGCAAGATCGCCACCGCCACCGGCGAGAGCCAGTGGATCACCTCCCAGGCTGCCCGGCGGTGGGCGCTCGCGCTGCGGGAAGAGCACGACGCGGTGCTCGTGGGGAGCGGCACGGCGCTCGCCGACGATCCGCTCCTCGACCGGCGGCTTGGCCTCGCGGGAGCCCCGGGCTGGCGGGTGATCCTCGACCGGCGCCTGCGTCTGCGGCCGGAGGCGCGGATCTTCACCGGGGGCGGACCGGTGCTCCTGTACACTGAAACCGCCGCCGGGCCGGCCTGGGAGCCGCTCGTGGCGCGCGGAGCGCGGATCATCCGGCTGGCCACGGTGACTCCGGAGACGGTGCTCGACGACCTCGCGGAGCGGGGGATCGGCAGCGTCCTCGTCGAGGGCGGGGGAGAGACCCTGGCCGCGTTCGCCGAGGCGGGCCTCTGCGACCGGGTCACCGGGGCGCTGGCGCCGCTGCTGATCGGTGGGCGGAACGCGCCGGGCCCGCTCGGCGGCCGGGGCCGGCTCCGACTCGACGAAGCGCTCCGGGTCGAGGGGCTGCGCTGGCGCCGGCACGGGGTCGATCTGGTCTTCGAAGGGGTGCGAGAGGGTTGTTTACCGGCATTGTGCGCGAGCGTGGGCGCGTCCTGAGCGCGCCGACGGCGGGGGGCGGAGGGTGGCGGCTCGTCCTCGGCCACTCGGCGGCGCTCTCGGCGCGTCTGGAGGTGGGAGCGAGCCTGGCGGTGGCGGGGGTCTGCCTGACCGTCACGGAGCTCGCTCCCGACCGCTCGACCGTCGAGGTCTCGCCGGAGACGATGCGGCGCACCCGGTTCGGGGAGCTGCGCCGCGGCGACGAGGTGAACCTGGAGCCGGCCCTGCGGGTCGGTGACGCGCTCGGCGGCCACTGGGTCCAGGGGCACGTGGACGCCACGATCCGGGTGACCGGCCGCCGGGATCTCGGCGGCCACCGGGAGATAGCCTTCGCGCTCCCGGGGGCGCTCGCCGGCTACGTCGTGGAGAAGGGTTCGGTGGCGATCGACGGGGTGAGCCTCACCGTCTCGCAGCGCGCCGCCGACCGGTTCGCGGTGGCGGTGATCCCGCACACCCTCGAGGCGACGACGCTCGGGGCGCTCCGGCCCGGACACCGCGTCCATCTCGAGGTCGATCTGCTCGCCAAGTACGTCGAGCAGCTGCTCGCGCGGCGGGCGGGCGGCGCGCCCGATCCGGCGTGAGCGCCGTGCGCGAGGGCTGGCGGGAGCTCGCGCCGGAGCCTTCGCGGCTCTGGCTGCGCTGGGCCCCGGCCGCCTGGCCCGCTCCGGCGGCGCTCTGGACCGACCTCGCCGCGGGGCGGTGCGGTGGCACCCTCCCGCCGCCAGCGGGATGGCCGCCGCCGGTCGGTCTCCTCGAGCCGGACGTGCTCTATCTGCCGCCCGTGCCACCGCCTCTCGCCCGCGAACGCCACGAGCTCGCCCGGGCCGCGCTCCGCGCCGGGCACGCCGTGATCTGGCAGCTGTCGCCGCCGGGAGATCCGGAGCCGGTTCCCGCCGGCGTCCTCCCGGTCTGGGACCTCCTGCCGCTCTTCGCCGGTGAAGCTCCCTGGCCGGCGGCGCTTCCGGCTGCCGGCGGGGTCGCCCTCTGGCCGCTCGCTCCCGGTCTCGCCGGGCCGCCGGCGAGCTGGGAGGCGACCCTCTCCCGGCTCGGCGCGGCCGGGGTGGCAGCGGTGCTGGGAGTCACTCTCGACCTCACGCCCGGCGACCGGCGGCGGCTCGCCGACCGGCGGGGGGAGCCGTTCTCCGGGCCGCTCTTCCATGCCGAGCCGCCCGACTGGCGCCTCCTCGCCCG
>JAAYLR010000086.1 GCA_012521815.1 Acidobacteriota bacterium | reverse complement strand
GAAGATGGGCGGTCTCGCGAAGGTGCTGCCGGCGACGTACGGGACGTTCCTGGTGGCGACGGTGGCGATCGCGGGGATTCCGCCGCTGGCGGGCTTCTTCAGCAAGGACGAGATCCTGGCGGGAGCGTTCGCGGGCGGCCATTACGTGCTCTGGGGGATCGGGCTGCTGACGGCGGGGCTGACGGCCTGCTACATGTGGCGTCTGCTGACGCTGGTCTTCTGGGGCGAGTTCCGGGGGACGGCCGAGGCGCGGGCGCACGCGCACGAGTCGCCGCGGGTGATGACGGTGCCGCTGATGCTGCTGGCGGTGGGGGCGGTGACGGCGGGGTGGATCGGGATCCCGTCGGGGATGACGTTCGGGAAAGACCTGAACTGGCTGCACCACTGGCTGGCGCCGGTGGTCCGGCCGCTCGGGGGCGGGGAGGCGCCCGGTCTCTCGCACGGAGTGGAGTGGGTGCTGATCGTGGCCTCGGTGGCGGTGGCGGTCGCGGGCATCCTGGTGGCGCGGTCGCTCTGGGGCCGGCGCGGGGTGGCCGCGGACGACGCCTTCGCGGCGCGCCTGCCCGGCGTGCAGCGGACCCTCGCCAACAAGTACTGGGTCGACGAGCTCTACGACCGGATCGTCATCCGGCCGCTCGCCGCCCTGGCGCGCTTCTGCTGGAAGGTGATCGACACCCTGGTGATCGACGGCGCGCTGCACGTGGGCGCCTTCGTCACCGAGCTGACCGGTGACCTCGGGCGCTTCTCGACCACCGGCAACGTCCGCAACTACGCGCTCTACTTCTTCGCCGGCCTGCTCTTCCTCTTCTGGTGGATGGTGCTCTGACGATGGAGACCCTGCTCGTCCTGCTCTCCGCCGACACGCTGACGCGGCTCGTCTTCCTGCCGGCGTTCGCCTGCCTGCCGCTCGTCTTCATGCGGCGCGGCGCCCAGCGCCCGGTGAAGATCTACGCCCTCGTGGTGTCGCTGCTCCACCTGGCGCTGACCATTCTCTTCGTCGCGCGCCACTGGAGCGACTCCGGTTTCTCGTTCCGGGAGGTCGGCCCCGACGGGCAGGCAATCGAGTGGATCTCGCTGCCGAACCTGCGCATCCTCTACGACCTGCGGCTCGACGGCATCTCGATGCCGCTCGTGGTGCTGACCTCGCTCCTCCTGCCGGTGGTCCTGCTCGGCTCGTGGCGGGGCGTGGAGCGCCACTGGCGGGGGTTCACCGCCTCGCTCCTCCTCCTCCAGACCGGGATCCTCGGCGCGCTCGTCGCCTTCGACCTCTTCCTCTTCTACATCTTCTGGGAGGTCATGCTGGTGCCGATGTACCTCGTCATCGGCATCTGGGGCGGCGAGCGGCGGATCTACGCGGCGGTCAAGTTCTTCCTCTTCACGATGGCCGGCAGCCTGCTGATGCTGCTCGCGATCCTCTGGCTGGGCTGGACCCACTCCACCCTGTCGGGAGGCCTCTGGTCGTTCGCCCTCGACGACCTGCTGCGGCTCCAGCTGCCGGTCTCGCAGCAGCTCTGGCTCTTCGCCGCCTTCGCCCTCGCCTTCGCGATCAAGGTACCGATGTTCCCGTTCCACACCTGGCTGCCCGACGCCCACGTCGAGGCGCCGACCGGTGGCTCGGTGATCCTGGCCGGGATCCTCCTCAAGCTCGGCACCTACGGCTTCCTGCGCATCGCCCTGCCGCTCTTCCCCGTCGCGAGCCGCGATCTCACCCCCTGGTTCCTCGGGGCGGCGCTCGTCGGGATCATCTACGGCGCGCTCGTGGCCTGGGCGCAGGACGACATCAAGAAGCTCGTGGCCTACTCCTCCATCGCCCACCTCGGCTTCGTGATGCTCGGCCTCTTCGCGATCGATCTCCTCGCCTGGCAGGGAGCGCTGCTCCAGATGGTGAACCACGGGCTGTCCACCGGCGCCCTCTTCCTGCTCGTGGGCATGCTCTACGACCGGCGCCACACGAAGAAGTTCGCTGACTTCGGCGGGCTCGCGCGGCCGATGCCCTGGTTCGCCTTCTTCCTGAGCTTCGCGGCGCTCGCCTCCGTCGGCCTGCCGGGCCTCAACGGTTTCGTGGGCGAGTTCCTGATCCTCGTCGGCACCTACCGCTCGGGGCTCCACTGGGCGGCGATCGTGGGAGCCATCGGGGTCATCCTCGCCGCGGTCTATCTGTTGCGGATGCTCCACGAAACGATCTACGGACCGGTGCGTCATGACGAGAACCGGAACCTCGCCGACCTCTCGCTGCGCGAGGTCGCGGCGCTGCTGCCGCTCTGCGTCCTGATGCTCTGGATCGGGCTCACCCCGCAGCCGTTCCTCGCTCCCAGCGAGGCGGCGCTGCAGGCGACCCTGTCCAGCTACCGGGCCGGCCTCAAGCGGCCCGCGGTGACGCAGCCGGTTCTCCATCCGCCCCTCGCCGCCCACGCGGTGGCCGGGCAGCTTCCCGCCGCACCGGAGGACGCGGCGACGGGACAGATGACGCCATGAACGAGCCCTCCGTCCTCGACCTCCTCTTCTCCACGTCCGATCTCGCGGCGCTGGCGCCCGAGATCTGGCTCGCGGCGGCGGGCACCTTCCTGCTGCTCTTCGAAGCGTTCCTGCCCCGGCTGCGCAACAGCGTGCCGTTCCTCGCGCTCGGGGCGGTCGGCGTGGCCGCCTGGCTGGTCGCCCAACCGGCCACCGCCAACGCCGCCTTCGGCGGCCTCGTCCGGGGGGACCTGCTGACGGTCGGCTGGTCGGAGCTGCTGCTCTTCGCGACCGCGCTCGCGCTCCTCTCTTCGCACGGCTTCCTGCGACGGGAGCG
>JAAYLR010000085.1 GCA_012521815.1 Acidobacteriota bacterium | reverse complement strand
GCACAGGCGGCCGCAAGCACGAGCGTCAGCGGGTTGTAGCGGAAACGGCAGTTCGGCTCGGACGGGACCATGCAGCGTATTGTGGGGACAATCCGCTGCGCGTGCAACTCTAGTGCAAAGTGCTGCCGTCAAAAATTATCAAGGAAGCGGCGGCCAGCGCGGCGTGCTCTTGCTCGGCAGTTCCGCCATTTGATCGGCCCAGCAGGCAAGCAGCTCCTCGCGGACCGCCCGGCGGAACTCCTTCTTGCTTTCCGGCGCGTCGGCCGACTTGGCGACAATCCATGGGATGTCGATTTCGGCCTCGGAGAGCTCGCGGAGGAGTACCAGCGCGGCTTCCGCGAAACCACCGGCATCGTCTCCCCGGAAGGGGTCTACCTCGCCGGCAACGGCTTCTGGTACCCGCAGACCGGCCGCGGGCTGCTCACCTTCACGCTCACCGCCGAGGTGCCCGCGGGCTGGCATCTCGTCAGCCAGGGCAGCGGGACCTCCCGCGACGAGGCGGGCCGGGCCCGCTGGGAGTCGGGCGGGCCGATGGACGAGATCTACCTCGTCGGCGGACCGCTCACCCGCTACCACCGGCCGGCGGGAGAGATCGCGGCCGAGGTCTATCTGCACGCTCCGGACGAAGCGCTCGCCGGGCGCTATCTCGCCGCCACCGCTGATTACCTCGAGATGTACCGCCGCCTCATCGGCCCGTATCCGTACGGGAAGTTCGCGCTCGTCGAGAACTTCTGGGAGACCGGCTACGGCATGCCCTCCTTCACCCTGCTCGGGCCGCAGGTGATCCGGCTGCCGTTCATCCTGACCTCCTCCTACCCGCACGAGATCCTCCACAACTGGTGGGGCAACTCGGTCTTCGTCGACTACGAGAGCGGCAACTGGTGCGAGGGGCTGACCGCCTACCTCGCCGATCACCTCATCCAGGAACAGCGCGGGCAGGGGGAAGCGTACCGGCGCGACGTCCTCCAGCGCTATCGCAACTACGTGCGCGAGGCGCACGACTTCCCGCTCACGGAGTTCCGGGCGCGCCACAGCGCGGCCACCGAGGCGGTCGGCTACGGCCGCTCGCTGATGGGCTTCCACATGCTCCGCCGGATGCTCGGCGACGACGCCTTCCGTGCCTGGGCGGTGCGGCTCTACCAGGAGGAGCGGGGCCGCCAGGCGAGCTTCGCCAACCTCCGGCGGCATTTCGAAGCGATCGCGCAGCGTGACCTCGGCCCGTTCTTCCACGACTGGATCGAGCGGACCGGGGCCGCCGAGCTGGCGGTCGAGATCGCCGCGGTCGAGCCGCGCGACGGCGAGTACGAGCTGCGCGGCCGGCTGCTGCAGAAGCAGGCCGGCGAGCCGTTCCGCCTCGCGGTGCCGATCGCGATCCAGACCGCCGGGGCGACGGTCGAGACGACGCTTTCGATGACGGCGGCCGAGCTCCCCTTCACGCTCCGGCTCCCGGCGGCGCCGCTCGCGCTCCATCTCGATCCCGCCTTCGACCTCTTCCGGCGGCTCGACCCGCGGGAGATCCCGCCCTCGATCGGGCAGCTCTTCGGCGCTCCGGAGGTGCTCGCGGTACTCCCGGCCGGGGCCGCTCCCGAGGAGGCAGCGGCCTGGCGGGCGCTCGTCGACTCCTGGCAGGCTCCCGCCCACACCCTCACGCTCACGACCGACGCGGAGATCACGGAGCTGCCCGCCGACCGGGCCGTCTGGCTGCTGGGGCGGGAGAACCGGTTCGCCGCCCGGCTCTACGGCGACCGTGCCGGAGTGATGATCGGGAAGGACGAGCTCGCCCTGCAGGGGGAGACGATCCCGTTCGCCGGTCATGCCGCGGTGGCCGTCGTCCGCCACCCCGCCGACCCCGAGGCGGCCGTGGGCTGGATCGTGGCCGACTCGACCGAGATGCTCGCCGGCCTCGGGCGCAAGCTCCCCCATTACGGCAAGTACAGCTTCCTCGGCTTCCGCGGGGCCGAGCTCACGAACACCGTCAAGGGGCAGTGGGAGACCACCGACTCTCCCCTCGTCGTGGATCTGCGCCCGGCGGCGAAGCGGGACGAGCCGCTCCCGCCACTGGCGCTCCCACCGCGCCCTCCGCTCGCCGAGCTGCCACGCTGAGCTCCGGTGCGAGCGCGACCCGGTTCCGGCCACGCCGGAGGCCGGGACGGAAACGATGGCGCCGGGGCGGGCCCGCAGGCCCGGCACCCGGCGCCGGGGGGTGAGAGGAAGAAGTCAGACCGCGACCAGCTCGACGTTCGGGGGGTCGGCCAGGGTCTTCTTCACCGAGCACTGCCCCGCCGCCCGCAGGATCGCACCGCGGTACTTCTCGGGGAACTCGGCCGGCAGTCTCATCTCGAGGCGCACGGTCTCGAGGCGCTGCGTCTCGGGGTGGCGCTCGATGCTCAGGCCGAGGCCGAGGCCGTCGGTCGGCAGCCCCCGCTCCTGGCAGAAGCGCAGCGTGTAGAAGCCGGCGCAGGTGCCGAGCGCGGCGAGGAAGAGCTCGTACGGGTTGGGCGCCGTGCCGGCGCCAAGGGGGGCCGCCTGGTCGGTGAGGACCCGGTGGCCGTTGAACTCGGCGGCGACCGCGACGCCGCCGGGGAAGCCGATCGTCATCTGCATGGGAACTCCTGAAACGGTTCGTGCTGGTGAGGAGCTCGTCGATTGCACCGCCGGGAGCGCGCTCCTCGGGGACGCCGCCGCGGTGGAAGGGAGAATCGCCCCCGCGCCGGCCGCGCCGGCTCCGGGAGCCCGGAGGCGGAGTCTATCGCCGCCGGGGTGCGAACGGCAGGATGTGAGAGAGTCCCCGCGACGATGTATCTCGACTTCTACGGCTTTCGCGAGCCCCCCTTCAGCCTCACGCCCGACCCCCGGTTCCTCTTCCTCTCCGATCGCCACCGGGAGGCGCTCGACGCGCTCCTCTTCGGGATCCGGGAGCGGAAGGGGTTCATCCAGATCACCGGCGAGGTGGGCGCGGGCAAGACGACGCTCTGCCGCGCGGCCCTCGAACGGCTCGGCTCCGAGGTCCGGACCGCGCTCGTCCTCAACCCGATGCTCACGCCGACCCAGCTCCTGCGCGGCATCCTCCAGGAGCTCGGCCTCACCCCCGGACGCGCCGACCGCGCGAGCTATCTCGACCAGCTCAACCAATTCCTGCTCGACGCGGTCGCCGACGGCCAGTCGGTGGTGCTCCTGATCGACGAGGCGCAGGACCTCTCGCCCGAGCTCCTCGAGCAGGTGCGGCTCCTGTCGAACCTCGAAACCGACCAGCACAAGCTCCTGCAGATCGTCCTCGTCGGCCAGCCGGAGCTGCGAGCGATGCTCGACGATCCGGGGTTGCGGCAGCTGCGGCAGCGGATCACGGTGCGCTACCATCTCGGCCCGCTCTCCCGGCTCGAGAGCGACCATTACATCCGCTACCGGCTGGGGATCGCCGGCGTCGAGGGGCGGCCGAGTCTCTCCCGCGCCGCGCTCTGGCGGATCCACCGGTACGCGCGCGGGGTGCCGCGGCTGATCAACGCGCTCTGCGACACCACGCTGCTCTGCGGCTACGTCGACGGCACCGACGACCTGCGGCTCGGGCACGTGCGGCGGGCGGTACGGGAACTGGAGGGACGACGGCGATGAGCCTGATCAGCGACGCGCTCCGCAAGGCCCGGCAGGAGGCGGCCCGGCAGGAGGCGGCCCGCCGGGGGGAGGCCCCGCCCCAGCTGCCGCATCACATGCCGCTGCGGCGGCCGGCGCGGGCGCCCTGGATCGCCGCGCTCGCCGGCGGGTTCGCCGGCGCCGCGCTCCTCACCGCGGCCGGGCTCTGGTATTTCACCTCGCGGCACGTCCCCGCTACCGCTCCCGCCCCGCCTTCCACGCCGGCGGCCATCGCCACACCGGCACCGGCCCCCTCTCCTGTCGCCGAGGTACCGCCGGTCACTCCGGTACCGGCCCTCCCGATGACGCCGGAACCGGCAGTGCCGCCGGAGGCGGCGCCATCCATCCCGCCCCCCGAGCCGGCGGCCACGCCCGCTTCACCCGCCGTCGCCGAGTCACCGGCATCGGCGCCAATCCGGACGCCGAGGCGCCGGGCGGAGCTGGCCGACGGCACGGTGCTCACTCTTCAGGGAATCGCGATCACCGACGGCCGGCCGGTGGCG
>JAAYLR010000084.1 GCA_012521815.1 Acidobacteriota bacterium | reverse complement strand
GGATCGCCGAGACGGTGGACCAGCCAGAGCCGCACCCAGCGCGTCTCGGGCAGGACGCCGGTGGCGGCGAGTCGCGAAAGGATCGCACTCCCGCTCGATCCCGGCGGGATCGTGACGTAGATCTCCTCGCCCGCGAACCCCTGATACGGGGTCGTGAGGAGACGCCAGCCGCGCCAGAAGGCGTACCCTCCGACACCGCCGCCCACGAGCAGCGTCATGAGGACGATCCAGAGGCTCCAGCGCAGGGCTCTCTTCATCTCTCCGCGACCAGGCCCCGGGAGATCGCCTCCTCGAGCAGGATCTGTGCCGCCACGGCATCGACCGGCACTCCCGGCCGCCGGCCGGAGCGCGGCAGCTGCGCCGCGCGCGCGAGCGCCTCGACGGTGGTGAGCGTCTCCTCCACGAAACGGCAGGGCAGCCGGCAGGCGCGGGCGAGGCGTTCGCCGAAACGCCGGGCCCGCTCGGCGGCCGGGCCGCTCTCTCCCGCGGGAGTGCGCGGCTCGCCGACGATCAGCAGGCCGACCGTCTCGCGCTCGACGAGTTCCCGGAGCCGGGCGATCGCCTCCCGGTCGCTCTGGCGTTCGACGACGCCGAGCGGCAGCGCCAGCCGCCGGTCCGGGTCGCTGATCGCGAGCCCGATGCGGCGTTCGCCGAAGTCGATCGCGAGCACCGGACGGCGTGCGGAAGCGGCGTCCGGCGCGGATCCCTGTGCTAGCATCGGCACCCTCCCGCTGACCCGTGCACGAGCGCCCGCGGTCGGTATCGCTCCAGTTTCCGGAGGCCTCTGCCATGCATGATGTCGTCATTCTAAGCGCGGCGCGAACCCCGATCGGGAGCTTCCAGGGGAGCCTGCGCGACGTCCCCGCCCCCGAGCTCGGGGCGACGGCCCTGCGCGGGGCGTTCACCCGGGCCGGCATCGAGCCCGCGGCCGTCGACCAGGTCTACCTGGGCGTGGTCCTCACCGCCGGCCAGGGGCAGGCGCCGGCGCGGCAGGCGACGCTCGCCGCCGGCTGCCCGCCGGCCACCGGGGCGATCACCATCCAGAAGGTCTGCGGCTCGGGGATGCAGGCGGTGATGAGCGCCGCCAACGACCTGCGCGCCGGCGATCACGAGCTCGTCGCCGCCGGCGGCATGGAGAGCATGAGCCGGGCGCCCTACCTCGTGCCGGGGGCGCGGGACGGCCTGCGGCTCGGCCATGGCAAGCTGCTCGACTCGCTGATCTTCGACGGGCTCTGGGACCCGTACGACGACGTCCACATGGGCAACTGCGCCGAGCTCTGCGCCCGCGAGTACCGCTTCTCGCGGGAAGAGCAGGATGCATTCGCGCGGGAGAGCTACCGCCGCGCCCGCGAAGCCCAGGAGAGCGGCCGTACCGCCACCGAGATCGTCCCCGTCGAGGTGAAAGGACGGAAGGGGACGGTGAGCGTCGACCGCGACGAGGAGCCGTTCCGCTCCGATCTGGAGAAGATGGGGTCGCTGCGCCCCGCCTTCGACAAGGAAGGCACGGTCACCGCCGCCAACGCCAGCAAGCTCAACGACGGCGCGGCGGCGCTCGTGCTGACCACCGCCGAGCACGCGGCCCGGCTCGGCAAGCGGCCGCTCGCCCGCCTCGTGGCGCAGGCCTCGGCGGCGCAGGAGCCCGCCTGGTTCACCACCGCGCCGGTGGCGGCGGTCCGCAAGGCGCTCGCGCGCGCCCGCCTCGCGGTCGACGAGATCGATCTCTTCGAGATCAACGAGGCGTTCGCGGTCGTGGCCCTGGCCTGCCAGCGCGATCTCGCGATCCCCGCGGAGAAGCTCAACGTGCGCGGGGGGGCGGTGGCCCTCGGCCATCCGATCGGCGCCTCCGGGGCGCGAATCCTCGTGACCCTCCTCGCGGCGATGGCCGAGCGCGAGGCCCGCTTCGGTTGCGCCGCCCTCTGCATCGGCGGCGGCGAGGCGACGGCCATGGTGCTCGAGCGGCTGCCGGAGCCGTAGCGCCCGGTGTCAGCCTTCGCGCCGCGCCCGTCCGCCCGCCGCGCCTGCGGCCTGATCCTGCGCGCGAGCTGGGCGCTCCTCCTCGTCGCCTCCCTCGTCACGGCGGCGAGCGCGGAACCGCCGGCCATCGAGCCTCCGGCGGCGGCCGGCGAGACCCCACCGGCGGCACCGCCGCCGCCCCGGGTCGAGTTCGAGCTCCACCTCCCGGACGTCCAGGGGGGCGGCACCGTGAAGGGGTTCGCCGAGAGCCTCGAGACCGACGGCCCCGACCGTACCGTGCTCTCCGGCACGGTCGAGCTCCGCTTCCAGGACATCGTGCTCAAGGCCGAGCGCGTGGTCTACGTCCGCAGCGAGGAGCGCGTGTACGCCGAGGGCGCGATCGTGCTCGACCAGGGGCCCCGGCGCCTCACCGGCCGCACCCTCGCGCTCCACCTGCCGACGAAGACCGGCACGTTGACCGCGGCCACGGCGGCGCTCGATCCCGATATCTACTTCACCGGAGAGGAGATCGAGAAGACCGGCGAACGCACGTTCGAGGTGCGCAACGGTGTCCTCACCTCCTGTGTGGGCGACCCGACCCCGGACTGGAGCTTCCATCTCACGAGCGCCCGGGTCGAGCTGGAGGGCTACGCCCACCTCCGGAACGTCTCGGTCTGGACCAAGAAGCTGCCGGTCTTCTACTTCCCCTATCTGCTCTACCCCGCGAAGACCGATCGCGCCTCGGGACTGCTCGTGCCGAACCTCGGCTACTCGAAACGGCGGGGGGCCTACGTCGGCCTCGCCTACTTCCAGACCCTCGGCCCGTCGTGGGACACCACGATCCACTACGACTGGTACGGCGAGGGGTACCACGGCCTCGGCAACGAGCTGCGCTACCACCCTGCCGAGGGCACCCACGGGCGCTCGGAGCTCTACTTCATCCAGGATCCGATCGCCGACGACTGGCGCTGGAAGGCCTCCTGGGACCATCTCTCCGAGAACCTCCCCTTCGGCCTGCGCGGGGTGGTGAGCCTGCGGGACTTCTCCGACTTCGACTTCTTCCGCGACTTCGAGCGCGGCGCGAACCTCGCCACGGTGCGCCGGATCCCCTCGGTCGCCTACGTCGCCGGCGCCTGGGGGCAGCACGCCCTCACCATCCAGGCCGACCGGCTGCAGACGTTCATCACCCAAGACCTGATCCTCGATCAGCGCCGTCTGCCCGAGGCGATCTACACGCTCAACAAGCGCAAGCTCGGCCGCACCCCGCTCTATCTCAGCCTCGACAGCTCGGTCGGCTTCCTCAGCAACGACCGCGGCGCCGGCACCGACGCGAGCTACGGCCGGGGGACCCTCGACCCGACGCTCACGCTGCCGCTGCGGGCCTTCCCCTGGCTGAACGTCTCGCTCGCCGCCGCCGGCAGCTTCCGCTGGTGGGGCGACAGCGTCGCGACCTTCCGCGCCGCCCGCGGCGAGAAACCGGCCGGCTACTACTGCGGCGATCGCCTGGTCAGCCCCGGCGCCTACTGCGGGGAGGGGTTCACCCGCACCGTACCCTCGGGCACCGCGGAGATCGTCGGCCCGGTCCTCACCCGGATCTTCGACGCCGAGATCGGTGGCTTCTCGAAGTTCAAGCACATCATCGAGCCGCGCTGGGGCTGGACGTACGTCGGGGAGTCGGACGACAGCAACCGCATCCCGCTCTTCGACGAGCGTGACCGTTCCTACGCAGGCTCGAATCTCGGCGAGGTGGCCCTCGTCAACCGGCTGCTCGCCAAACCCTCCGATCCGGAGGCGGGCGGGGCGCGCGAGATCCTCTCCTTCGAGCTCTCCCAGGCGTTCGCGCTCGACGACCAGGCGCTCCAGAGCTCGTACGACGGCAGCCAGAGCAGTCGCAAGAGCGCCCTCTACGCCACCCTCCGGCTCAACCCCGCCGAGGCGTTCTCGCTCCAGGCGCAGGCGCAGTACAGCACGCTCTTCTCCGGCCTCGAGGCGACCCAGCTCTCGGCCACCCTGGCCCTCCCCCGCGCCCGCGTCGGCCTCGCCTGGTACACCCGTTATCGCGCGGAGCTCGGCGAGACCAGCTCCGACCAGCTGCGGCTCACCGCCGGGATGGCGATCATCCCCGACCGGCTGCTCCTCGATGCGCAGGTCAACTACGATATCCTCTCGCGGGAGCTGCAGCAGCAGCACTACTCGCTGGTCTACAACTCGCAGTGCTGGGGAATCCGGATCGAGACGCGAGAGTTCCGCTATTTCAACCGCCGCGATCGTGATTACCGCTTCGCGCTCTCGCTCAAGAACATCGGTACCTTCCTCGACCTGACCGGCGGCGACTCGGTGCTCTACTGATGCGGTGGCTCGTTTTCGGCGGAGAAGGCCTGCTCGGCCGGGCGGTGGCGCGCGCGGCGCGGCGCCGGGGCGATGCGGTGCTCGCGCTCGGCCAGGAGGTGGCCGATCTCGAACGTCCGGAGGCGCTCGTCGCCCGGGCGCGCGAGTTCCGCCCCGGCGTGATCCTCAACGCCGCCGCCTTCACCCGCGTCGACGACTGCGAACGGGAAGAGGCGCTCGCGATGGCGGTCAACGGCGACGGGGCGGGGCACGCCGCGGCCGCCGCGGCGGCGGTCGGCGCCCGTTTCGTCCACGTCTCGACCGACTACGTCTTCGCCGGCACCGCGAGCACTCCCTACCCCGAGACGGCAACCGCCGCGCCGCAGACCGCCTACGGCCGCAGCAAGCTCGCCGGCGAACGGCAGGCGCTCGCCCATCCCGGGGCCCTCGTCGTGCGCACGAGCTGGCTCTTCGGCGCGGGTGGCCCCAACTTCGTCGACACGATGCTCGCCCTCGCCGCCCGCGGCGAGAGGCGGATCCGGGTGGTCGCCGATCAGACCGGGGCACCGACCTACGCCCCGCACCTCGCGGCCGCGATCCTCGACCTCGTCGCGCGCGGCGCCGAGGGAATCGTCCATTACCGTGACCGCGAGCCGGTCACCTGGGCGGGCTTCGCCCGCGCCATCTTCGATGAATGGCTCCCGGCGGTCGAGATCGTGCCGGTCACGACCGCCGAGGTGCCCCGGCCGGCTCGCCGGCCGGCCTATTCCGTGCTCGACGTCAGCACGGCCGAGGCTCTCCTCGGCCGCCGGGTCGCCCTCTGGCACTCGGGGCTCGTCGCGCACCTGAATCAACACCGAGCAGAGCGGAGGCATTGAATGCGTGTCCTGATCACCGGCATCACCGGTTTCGCCGGCTCCCACCTCGCCGACTACCTGATCGCCGAGCATCCCGACGTCGAGATCTTCGGCACCTACCGCTGGCGCAGCCGCCGGGAGAACATCGAGCACCTCGACGGGAAGGTGACGCTGCTCGAAACCGACCTGCGCGACTACCCGTCGGTCGCGGCGGCGCTGCGCCGCGCCGAGCCCGACGCGATCTTCCACCTCGCCGCGCAGAGCTTCGTGCCGACGAGCTGGAACGCGCCGTCGGAGACCATCGTCACCAACGTGGTCGGGCAGACGAACATCTTCGAGGCGGTGCGCGCGCTCGGGCTCGATCCGCGCATCCAGATCGCCTGCTCGAGCGAGGAGTACGGCCTCGTGCTCCCCGACGAGGTGCCGATCCGGGAGACCAACCCGCTGCGACCGCTCTCCCCCTACGCGGTCTCCAAGGTGAGCCAGGACTACCTCGGCTACCAGTACTTCCAGAGCTACGGCATCAAGGCGCTGCGCACCCGGGGGTTCAACCACACCGGTCCGCGCCGGGGTGAGGTCTTCGTTACCTCGAACTTCGCCAAGCAGATCGCCCTGATCGAGGCGGGCCGTCAGGCGCCGGTCATCTCGGTGGGCAACCTCGACGCGGTGCGCGACTTCACCGACGTGCGGGACATGGTGCGGGCCTACTGGCTCGCGGTCCAGCGCGCCCGGCCCGGCGAGGTCTACAACATCGCCACCGGCAACGGCATCACGATCCGCGCGATGCTCGACAAGCTCATCGCCCTCGCCCGCGTCGAGGTGCGGGTGGAGACCGATCCGGCGCGCCTGCGCCCCTCCGACGTCGAGGTGCTGATCGGCGACAGCTCGAAGTTCCGCGGCGACACCAGCTGGGAGCCCCGGATCCCGTTCGACCAGACGCTCGCCGATCTGCTCGACTACTGGCGCGCGCGGGTCGCCGCGCCAGGCGCGGTGGCGAGCGTCTGAGGAGCCTCCCGGAGACCGCTCCATGCGCGTGCTCGTCACCGGCGCCACCGGCTTCCTCGGCCGGCATCTCGTCGCGGCGCTCCGCGGCGCCGGGCACGAGGTCGTCGGCACGGGGTTCGGCCATGAGCTCACGCTTCCCGGAGTGACGCTCCACGAGCTCGACGTACGTGACGCCGACGCGGTGGCGCGGCTCCTCGCCACGGTCCGCCCCGACGCCGTCGCCCATCTCGCCGCGCTCTCGCACGTGGGCGAATCGTGGCGGCGTCCCGACGAGTACTTCGCGGTCAACGTGCTCGGCGTGGAGCACCTGCTGCGCCACGCCGGCGGCGCGCGTTTCCTCTTCATCTCGAGTGCCGAGGTCTACGGCGCCGTGCCGGAGGACGAACAGCCGATCCGGGAGAGCCGCCCGGTGGCGCCGCGCACCCCGTACGCGATGACCAAGGCGGCCGCCGAACGGCTCGCGGTCGGTGCCGGGGCGGTGGTGGCCCGCTGCTTCAACCTGCTCGGCGCCGGGCAGACCACGAACTTCGCGATGCCGAGCTTCGCCGCCCAGCTCGCGGCGATCGCGGCGGGGCGGAGCGAAGCGCGGCTGCGGGTGGGCAACCTCTCGGCCCGGCGCGACTTCGTGAACGTCGACGACGCCGCCGCGGCGGGGCTCCTCCTGCTCACTCGGGGCGAGCCCGGCGAGATCTACAACGTCGCCAGCGGTAGCGCGTGGAGCATCGAAGCGCTGCTCGGCCGCCTGCAGGAGATCACCGCGGTGGCCGCCACCACCGAGATCGATCCGGAGCGGCTCCGCCCGGTCGACATCCCCCTGCTCTGCGGCGACGCCTCCCGCCTGCGGGCGCTCGGCTGGCGACCGCAGGGCGGGGTCGAGGCCGCGCTCAGCGCCCTCTGGGAGGAGGCCCGGGGCCGCGCCGCCCGGCGGTCGTGACTCCCGCCCCCGGCGGTGGCGCTCGCGAAACCGCCCGGAAACCCCTGGGAGGGCGGTAGAATCGAGGCGTGGACGACGCCGCCGAACGCCTTTCCGAGCCCCGCCTGCTGGCCTTCTACGACCGGCTGCGCGACCGGATCGAGCGCGCCGTCACCCGCCGTTCACGGCGGCTCGGCAAGCCGGTGGCCGACGCCCTGCTGCTCGCGCCCGACCTCTTCGTCCTCCTCCTGCGGCTTGCGCTCGACCGTGAGGTCCCCGCTCCCACCCGCTCGCTGATCGGCGGCGCGCTGCTCTACTTCGTCGCCCCGTTCGACCTCTTCCCCGAGGGCGTGGTCGGACCGGTCGGTTACCTCGACGACGCGGTGCTGGCCGCCTCGGTGCTCTCCCGGGCTCTCGGCGGCGAGCTCGAGGCGTACGCCAGCCGCTACTGGAGCGGCCGGCAGGAGCTGCGCCAGACGCTCCACGACCTCACGACGAGCGCCCACCACCTGCTCGGCGGCCAGCTCTTCGCCCGGCTCCGGCGCGCGCTCGCCCGCCGCGGGGTATCGATCCCGGCTTCGGCGCCGGACGAGATGGCGCCGGAGGGACCCGTCGGGATCACCACCGACTACGCGTACCCGGTCGATCCTGCGTTCGCGGGCGGTTTCGAAGACCCCGGCGCCTGAGCGCCGCGCGCGCTCAGGAAGCGCCGGCCCCCAGCCAGCCGCGCGCGAAGTAGCAGGACAGGGTGAAGGCGAAGAGGATCAGCACCCAGAGCACCGAACTGCCGGCCACCCAGGAAGCAGATCCCGGCGAGTGCGCGAGGCCAAAAGCGGCACCGGAGAGAATCACTCCGAGCGCCATCGTGGTGCGCGCGAAGGCATTACTGCTTCGATCGAAGAGTTGCGATATCGAGACTCCCCACGTGGAACTGGCCGCCAGGGCTGCCGGAGAGAACCGGATCGTGACAAGCTACCCGAAGCGCGCAAAAGCCTGCCAATCTTCTGAGTTTTCCGCGATTCGTGGAGTCCTGCCCCGGAAAGAAAGCTCGATCATGCCGGCCTCTTTCTCCCTCGTTGCTCTGCGCGTCGCCGATCTCCTGATGCTGACCAAGCCGCGGATCGCG
>JAAYLR010000083.1 GCA_012521815.1 Acidobacteriota bacterium | reverse complement strand
GCGTGGATCTCGTCCGCGCCGCTTCCTCCCAGATAGGTGCTCTGCCTGAGCGCGGTCAGATCACCCGAGAAGCGGGCGACGAAGCCGTCGTCGTGACCGTGGTTGCCCGTCTGGACGCCGCCGGCGGTGCCGGGCAGCACGGGGGAGTTGGTACGGCCTCCCGCCAGCACGTCGCCATCGGCGGCCAGAGCGAGGGAGCGGATCTCCTCCCAGCTGCTGCCTCCCAGGTAGGTGCTCTGCAGACGCGTGGCCAGATCCCCGGACAGGCGGGCGAGGAAGCCGTCGGCATTGCCGGCGTAGTACGGCAGGGCGCCGCCCGTGGTGCCGGGCAGGTCGGAGGAGTAGGTCCAGCCTCCCACCAGCACGTCGCCGTCGGCGGCCGGAGCCAGGGCCCGGATGTCGTCGGCGTCGCCTCCTCCCAGGTAGGTGCTCTGCAGATGCATGGTCAGATCCCCGGACAGCCGGGTGACGAAGCCGTCGGCATCGCCGCCGTGGACCGGCTGGACGCCGCCAGCGGTACCGGGCAGGTCGGAGGAGCCGGTATGACCCGCTACCAGCACCTCGCCGTTGGCGGCCTGAGCCAGGGCGCGGACGGCCTCCCCGTCGCTCCCTCCCAGGTAGGTGCTCTGCCGGAGATCGGTCAGGTCCCCCGCCAGACGGGCGACGAAACCGTCGCCCAGGCCGCCGGGGGTCGCCTGGGCACCGCCCGCGGTGCGGGGCAGGTTGGGGGAGTCGGTGAAGCCTCCGGTCAGCACGTCGCCGTCGGCGGCCAGGGTCAGGGCGTAGACGAACTCCCCGGCGCTTCCTCCCAGGTAGGTGCTCTGCCGGAGAGCGGTCAGGTCCCCCGCCAGGCGGGCGACGAAGCCGTCGGCGTAGCCGCCACCGAAGGCCGGCTGGGCGCCGCCCGCGGTGCCGGGCAGATCGGCGGAGTCGGTGACCCCCCCCACCAGCACGTCGCCGTCGGCGGTCAGGGTCAGGGCATGAATCTCGTCCCGGTGGCTTCCTCCCAGGTAGGTGCTCTGCCGGAGCGTGGTCAGGTCGCCCGCCAGGCGGGCGACGAAGCCGTCTTCCGAACCGCCGCCGTGGTTCGCCTGGGCGCCGCCGGCGGTGCCGGGGAGGTCGGTGGAGAGGGCATGGCCCCCGACCAGCACGTCGCCATCGGCGGCCAGCGCCAGGGCGTAGACGAAGTCACTGGCACTTCCCCCCAGATAGGTGCTCTGGATCAACGGATCGATCGTGAGCGGATGGCGCCGGTCGTACGCACCGAGGGAGAAACCGTAGGCTGACTCAGGAGCGCCCTCTTCCGGCGCGAGCAGCGCGTAGCGCACCGCGACCGGCTGGCGTTCGCCGCCGATCTCCTGCCAGGCGAGCGGTGCGGTGTAGGCGATCTCGCCGTTGCCGGTGGCGACGATCAGCCGGCCGTCGGCGGCGACGTGCACTCCCTCGGCGCCGCGGAGGCCGACCCGGATCCGCTCCGGATCGGCGCCGGGAGCGACGTGGAAGAGCTTCTCGAAGTTGCGGCCGCGGGCGGCGAGCTCGACCTCGATGCCGGCCCACGCCTCGCCGAGGCGGACCCCCTGCCACGTCTCGGCCTGGAAGGTGCCCTTCGGCGTGAAGCGGGTGACGTGGGTG
>JAAYLR010000082.1 GCA_012521815.1 Acidobacteriota bacterium | reverse complement strand
TGGCGCGGGCAGATAGGCGGCGCGGAAGCGGGCCGCGAGCGGGCCGACGAGCGGCCACTCCGCGGCCCGCTCGAGGCCTCGCCACTCGGGGTGCCGGGTGAGCCAGGCCGCGGCGCCGGCGAACCCGAGCAGGAGCAGGAGCAGCCCCGGGGTGAGCCGCTCGCGACCTCGCCGTGGCGTCCGCACGGCCCCATTCTCCGCCGAACCGTTCCGGCGGCGCGATACCATTGCCCGGAGCCGCGCTCCTGCGGCCGCTTTCCTTGGGAGGACCATCCGATGGGCCTGTTCGATTTCATTCTCGGCAAGGGCAAGAAGGTGGCGGAGCCGGCCGCGCCGCAGGCGCACCAGGTGAGCCCGGAGGAGCTCCAGAAGCTCCGCAACGCGAAGCGCGCCGAAGCGCTGGTCAAGGAGGTCGAGGCGCTCGAGCTCGGCATCGAGGAGCTGAAGGTGGAGGTGGACGGCGCGCAGGCGATCGTCTTCGGCAAGGCGCCGACGCAGGCGGCGCGCGAGAAGGCGGTGCTCGCGATCGGCAACACCGACATCATCGAGAAGGTGGACGACCGGATGGAGGTCGTCGCCGTCGAGGCGGCCGCCGTCTTCTACACCGTCAAGAGCGGCGACACCCTCTCGAAGATCGCCAAGGAGTTCTACGGCAAGGCGATGGCCTATCCGAAGATCTTCGAGGCCAACCGCCCGATGCTCACCGACCCGGACAAGATCTATCCGGGACAGGTGCTGCGCATTCCGGACGTCGAGCCGAAGAGCTGACCCGCCGCTGCGGTCACGTCGCGATCCGGCATGCCGGCGGTGCGCCGAACGCCGCGCTGCGGCGGCCACCGCCGGCCCGATCGCCTCGCGGGCGCATGGTACGCTGCGCCGCCGGACGACCGATCGCACGATGACCGCAACGCTTTCTCCTCCATCCCGAGCCGCGCTGTCCCCAGCGCCCCGGCCCGCGGGCCTCGTGACCGCGAGCGCCCCGCCGCTGCGGCTGCCGGTCGAGCATTTCATCGCCGGGTTCATCTGCCTCGCGCTCGGTGGCGCGGGCCTCGTCTGGATCGCCCCGGCGCTCGCGGCCGGCGCGTTCGTTTCGACGCGGGTGGTGGCGGTCGTCCACCTCTTCACCCTCGGCTTCATCTCGATGTCGATCCTCGGGGCGCTCTACCAGTTCCTCCCCGTGGCGGTGAACACCCCGATCCGCTCCCAGCGGCTGGCGCACCTGACGTTCGCCCTCTTCCTGCTCGGCATCGCCGTCTTCCTCGCGGGGCTCCTCGCCGCGCCGCCGCTGCTGCCGCTCGGCGGCGGGCTCACCGCCCTCGCCCTCACGCTCTTCGCGGGGAACTTCATCGCCACGCTCGCGCGGGCGAAGGAGCGGAGCGTGACCTGGTGGGCGCTCGCCGGCGCCGCCTTCTTCCTCGTCGTGACCCTCGGGCTCGGCTTCACGCTGGCGCTCAACCTGCGCACCGGCCTCCTGCTCGGGGGGCGCTTCGAGACGCTGCTCATCCACGTCCACGTCGCCCTCGGCGGCTGGGCGCTGCTCGTGATGGTCGGGGTCGGCCACCGGCTGTTGCCGATGTTCATGCTCTCGCACGGCGCCACGCAGCTCCCCTCCCGGATCGCGGTCGCCGGCCTCGCCGCCGGCACCGTGCTCCTCGCGCTGCCGCTCGGCACCCCGGTGCGCCTCGCCGGCTTCGTGCTCGCCGCCGCCGGCGTCGTCGCCTTCCTGGTGCAGGCCGCCGCGTTCTATCGGCACCGGAAGCGCCGTTCGCTCGACCCCGGGATGCGGCTCGCGCTCGCGGGCCTCGGCGGCGTCGGCGCCGCCCTCGGCCTCGCCCCGTTCGCCTGGTTCCACGGCTGGCAGAGCGTGCGGCTGCTGAGCGCCTACGTCTTCCTGCTCGTCGCCGGCATCTCGCTCTTCATCGCCGGCCACTACTTCAAGATCGTTCCGTTCGTCGTCTGGTATCACCGGTGGGGCACGCGCGTCGGCCGGGAGCGCGTGCCGAGCGTCGCCGATCTCTACTCGGCCAGCGGCGCCACCCGGGCGCTCGCCGCGCTCGTCGCCGGGGTGCTCGGCATCGCGGCGGGGATCCTGGCGGGACACGCCGGCCTGCTCCGGGCCGGCGCCTTCGTGTTCCTGCTCGGGATCGGCTGCGAGGGGCGCGAGATGATCCGGATCGCGAGGAAGAAGGCATGACCACACCCATCCGTCCCGACGATCGCCTGAGCACCGTGCTCGAGCGCGACCCCCGTCTGCTCGACACCCTGCTCGCGGCATCGCCGGCTTTTTCGTTTCTGAACAACCCGGCCACCCGCAAGACCATGGCCAGCCTCTCGACGGTGGCGCACGCGGCGCGCGTGGCCGGCATCGATGCGGACGACCTGCTCGCGCGGCTCAACGCCGTGCTCACCGGCGCTCCGCTCCCGGCCGCGGCGGCGGCTCCGGCGCCAGCGGCGACCTCGCCGGAGGCCGGCGAGCTGCCCGCCGCCGTGCGCGAACGCGAGGCCGTCGAGTGCGACGTCCGGGAGGCGCTGCGGAAGGGGCAGGAGCCATTCGCGCAGATCCTCGCCGCGGCCCGCAGCGTCGGCGCGGGGCAGGCCCTCCATCTGCGCGCGATCTTCGAGCCCGCACCGCTCTACGCGGTCCTCGGCCGGCTCGGCTTCGTGCACTTCACCCGGCAGGAGGCCGCCGACGACTGGCATATCTGGTTCTGGCGGGAAGACGCAGCCGCGGCAGCCGCTTCGGCGAGCGCCGCGCCCGCCGAAGTTCCCGGACCCGGCGACCTGGAGGCCGACGCCAACGTCGTCGTCCTCGACGTGCGCGGCCTCGAGCCGCCCGAGCCGATGGTCCGTACGCTCGCGGCGCTCGAGAGCCTGCCGCCGGGAGCAACCCTGGTGCAGCTGAACGAACGGGTGCCGCAGTTCCTCCTGCCCCGGCTCGAGGAGCACGGTTTCGTCTACGAGATCCGTGAGCAGTCGCCCGACCTCGTTCGTATATTCATCCGTCATCCTCACTGAGGAGGAGGTTTCATGTCCGACAACAAGCCGATCGAGCTCGACGTGCGCATCGTGCCGCCGGCCGAGAAGCACCCCACCATCTTCCGCACTTTCGACGCCCTCGGAAGCGGCGAGCAGTTCATCCTCGTCAACGATCACGATCCGTTCCCGCTGCGCTACCAGTTCGAGGCGACCCGCGCCGGGCAGTTCAGCTGGGAGTACCTCGAGTCGGGGCCGCGCGTCTGGCGCGTGGCGATCGGGAAGAGCTGAGATGCGGCTCGCGATCAGCCGGCGCGCCGCGCCGCAGCTCCCGATCCCCGAGCTCTGCGAGCTCGCGCGCAGCCGCGGGCTCGACGGGGTGGAGCTGCTCGCCGCCGATCTCGACGCCGCCGCCGCGGCGGACGCCGCCGCCGGGTTCATCGCCGGGATCGAAGTCGATTCGGGCGCGGCGGCGAGCGCCGAGGCCACCGTCCGGCGGGCCGCGGCGTTCGGCGCGCCGGTGGTCGTCCGCCACGCCGCGCTCGGCGGCGCGGATCCCGGCGCGCTCGCCCGGCTCTACGAGCGGGAGGGCGCCGAGCTGCTGCTGCTGCACGGCAGCACGCTCGACGAGGCCGCGGCGGTCGTCACCGCGCTCACCGGAACGGCCTCGCCGGCGCTCGGCGCCGCCTGGGAGGTCCGCCCCGGCACCGACGATCTCTCCCTCGCCCCGGCGCTGCTGCTGGCGACCACCGGGATGCTGCGGCTCATCCGCCTCCATGGCGGCGGGCCGGAGCTCGGGGACGACCAGGCGGCCGGGACCGGCGGTCTCGTCGCCGCGATCGCCGTCTCCGGCTTCCCCGGCGTCATCGTCCAGACCCCCTCGGCGGCGACCCGTGCCGGGGAGTGGCAGCAGTGGCTCCGCGGCAGCGCCCGGGCCGGCTGCGGCACGGCGCACGAGAAGCAGCTCGCGAAACGGCGCACCGAGCTCGACATCCGCACCGTCGAGCCGAAGGACCGGATGCCGACGATCCTCGGGGCGTACCAGGCCCTCAGCCCGGGGCAGACCCTGCGGGTCACCTTCGACCACGATCCGTCCTGCATGTACTACACGCTGCAGGCGACCGAGGCGGAGGGCTCGTTCCGGTTCGAGCGGGGGCTCGACGGCCCGACGGTCTGGAGCGCCGACGTCACCCGCGTCCGCTGAGGCGGAGGCGGAGGCAACCGGAGGGGCTCGCTCCCGTCGGGAGCGGGCCCCGTCTTCTTCTTCGGGGCGCTTCAGCGCCAGCCGAGCGCGGCGCGCCCTTCGGGCGTGATCCAGTCCGGCGACCAGGGCTCGTCGAAGGTCACCTCGACGGCGACGCTCTCGACCCCTTCGACCATCGCGAGGCGCTGTTCGAGCCCGAAGACCATGATGTCGCCCGACGGACAGCCCGGCGTCGTGAACGTCATGAGGATCTCCGCCCGGCGGTCCTCGGCGGCGTAGCCGACCTTCAGGATGAGTCCCATGTCGACGACGTTCAGGCCGGTCTCGGGATCGAGCACGTCCCGGGCGGCCTCGGAAAGAGCGGCGATGATCTCGGCCTCGGTCACGGTCACCTCCCGGCGCTCGCCCCCCGTCCGGCGAGCCGCGGGAGGGGTGGGCGCCGCCCCCATCTTCCCACGGCCGCTACTCCGGGTAGGATCATCGAATGCCGAAATCACCTGCCCAGCACGAAGCCCCCATGCGCCGCTGCCTCGAGCTCGCCCGGCGCGCCCTCGCCTCCGGCGATGCCCCCGTCGGCGCGCTGCTGATGCGAGGCGACAAGATCCTCGCCGAGGGCATCGAGTCCGTGCGGGCCCTCTGCGACGTCTCCGCCCACGCCGAGATCGAGGCGCTGCGGGTGGCGACCGTCGGCCTCGACACCACGGATCTCTCCGGGACCACCCTCTACACGACCGTCGCCCCCTGCACGATGTGCGCGTATGCGATCCGCCTCGCGCGGGTCGGCACCGTGGTCACGGGGGCGCCGGAGCCGGGGGGCGGCGGACCGCTCTCCGGACGCAGGGTGCTCACCGATCCGGAGGCGGTGGCGAACCGTCCGGTGCCCAGGCTCGTCGAAGGCGTGCTCGCGAGCGAGTGCGAGGCGCTGCTCGCCCGGCGCGCCACCGCGGCGCCGAAGCGCTACCGGCTCTCTGATTCCTGACCCACCATCCCGCTCCTGGAGGTTCCATGCGCATCCTCTCCGGTGTCCAGCCTTCGGGCGCGCTGCATCTCGGCAACTACCTCGGCGCGATCCGTCAGTTCGTGGACGCCCAGAAGCAGGCCGGCGACGAGCGCTTCTTCTTCGTCGCCGATCTCCACGCGCTGACGACGATCCACGACGGCGCGCGCCTGCGGATGCTCGCGCGGCAGGTCGCCACCGACTACCTCGCCCTCGGCCTCGATCCGGAGCGCTCGGTGATCTACCGGCAGTCGGATCTGCCCGCGGTCGCCGAGCTCTCCTGGCTGCTCTCGACGGTGACGCCGATGGGGCTCCTCCAGCGCGGCCATTCGTACAAGGACAAGCTCGCCCGCGGCCTCGCGCCGATCCACGGCCTCTTCGCCTACCCGGTGCTGATGGCCGCCGACATCCTGATCGTCCGCGCCGACCGGGTGCCGGTCGGCCGGGATCAGAAGCAGCACCTCGAGATGACCCGCGACATCGCGCAGGCGTTCAACGCCACCTACGGCGCCGGCCTCCTGCGGATCCCCGAGCCGGTCATCCTCGCCGACACCGCCGTGGTCCCCGGCACCGACGGCCAGAAGATGTCGAAGTCGTACGGCAACACCCTCGACCTCTTCGCGCCGGAGCGCGACCTGAAGCGCGCGGTGATGGGGATCGTCACCGACTCCACCCCGGTCGCCGAGCCGAAGCCGACGCGCGGCAACACCCTCTACGCGCTCCTCCGGCTGCTGACCGCCGAGAGCGACTGGCCCGCCACCCGCCGGCTCTTCACCGAGGGAGGGCACGGCTACGGGGAGATCAAGAAGCATCTCCTCGGGCTGCTCCTCGACACCTTCCGCGCCGCCCGGGAGCGGCGCGAGGAGCTGCAGCGCGACCCTGGCTTCGTGGAGGGCGTTCTCGCCCGCGGCGCCGAGCGCGCGCACGCGGTCGCCGACGACCTGATGCGTGCCTGCCGCCGGGCCTGCGGCACCGGCGACTGAAGGCCGCGCGCCCGCCCCGGGCGCGCCCGCCGCACCGGTCCACCGATGATCCGAATCCCCGCTCCGGTCCGCGCCGGCGTGCGCCCGACCGTGCGGCTCGCGCTCCCGCTGATCGCCGGCCAGCTCTCGGCGATCGGGATGAGCCTCGTCGACGCGATGCTCGCCGGGCATTACAGCGCCCACGTGCTCGGCGCGGTGGCGGTGGGGGCGAGCCTCTGGTCGCTCTCGACCACCTGCTCGTTCGGCTTCCTCCTCGCCCTGCCCCCCTCGGTCGCGCA
>JAAYLR010000081.1 GCA_012521815.1 Acidobacteriota bacterium | reverse complement strand
GCGCGCCGCGTGAACCCCTCGGCGGACCTCGACGAGGACACCCTGCGCGACATCGCCGGGCAGACCGGCGGGCGCTATTTCCGCGCCCGCGACCGCGAGGAGCTCGAGACGATCTACGCCGAGGCGTCGCGGCTCGCCGAGCGGGCCGTGGACCGCGAGGGCGCGGCCGAGAAGCTCCCCTGGGAGCGGGCCCTCGACCGCCTGCTGACCAGCCGCCTGTTCGGCTTCCCGCTCATGCTCCTGCTG
This sequence comes from Acidobacteriota bacterium, assembly GCA_012521815.1. GTDB lineage: Bacteria > Acidobacteriota > Thermoanaerobaculia > Multivoradales > JAGPDF01 > JAAYLR01. Next base: position 2,508 of record JAAYLR010000081.1, on the reverse strand, counting down.
CTCGCCGTGGTCTTCTGGATCACGGTGGCGGGAGCGAACGTCCCATCCGCCTGGCTCTCCGCGCTCCTCGTCGAGCACGGCCACGCCTGGCTGCGCGGCCTCGGCGAGGCTGCGGGGCTCCCCGCCTGGCTCCTCGGGCTCCTCTGCGACGGCGCCTATCTCGCCACCGCCTGGGTGGTCGCGGTGATGCTGCCGCCGATGGCGATCTTCTTCCCGCTCTTCACCCTCCTCGAGGATTTCGGCTATCTGCCGCGGGTGGCGTTCAACCTCGACGGGATCTTCCGGCGCGTGGGCGCGCACGGCAAACAGGCGCTCTCGATGACGATGGGCTGGGGGTGCAACGCCGCGGGGGTGATCGCGACCCGGATCATCGACAGCCCCCGGGAGCGGCTGATCGCGATCCTCACCAACAACTTCTCGCTCTGCAACGGCCGCTGGCCGACGCAGATCCTGATCTCGTCGCTCTTCATCGGGGCGCTGGCGCCGCCGGCGCTCGCCGGGCTCGTCTCGGCAGCGGCGGTGGTGACGGTGGCGCTCACCGGCATCGCGCTCACCTTCCTCACCGCCTGGTTCCTCTCCCGCACCTGGCTGCGCGGCGAGGCGTCGTCGTTCAGCCTCGAGCTGCCGCCGTTCCGGCCGCCCCGCTTCCTGCGCACCCTCTACACCTCGCTCATCGACCGCACCCTCTTCGTGCTCGGCCGCGCCGTGCTCTTCGCGCTGCCGGCCGGGGTGGTGATCTGGCTGCTCTCGAATCTGGAGGTCGCCGGCACCCCGCTCGCCGTGCACCTCGCCGGCTGGCTCGAGCCGTTCGGGCTCCTCGTCGGCCTCAACGGCGTGATCCTGCTCGCCTACGTGGTGGCGATCCCGGCCAACGAGATCGTGGTCCCGACCATCCTCATGCTCACCGCGCTCACCGCCCGCCTCGGCGGGGTCGGCAGCGGCGCCGGGGTGCTCTTCGAGCTCGACGATCCGCTCGCCTACCGGGCACTCTTCGAAGCCGGCGGCTGGACGCTGCTGACCGCGGTGAACCTCATGCTCTTCAGCCTCGTCCACAACCCCTGTTCGACCACGATCTTCACGATCTACCGGGAGACCGGCAGCGTGAAGTGGACGACGGTGGCGACGCTCCTGCCGCTCGGCATGGGCTTCCTGCTCTGCTTCCTCGTCGCCCAGCTCTGGCGCCTCGCGGCGCTCTTCTGACGCTCCCGCTCAGCTGGCCGGCGGCGGCGCGACCATCGTTTCGGCCACGAGCTCGGCGATGTCGAGGGTGCGCTCGACCGCCGAGTCGAGCATCATCTTGCACTCCGGACAGGAGACCACGAGCAGCTTCGAGCCGGAGGCGACGATCTCCTCCTTGCGCACCTGGTCGACCCGGCGTTCCACCTCCTGCTCGCGGGCGAAGCCGGCGCTGCCGCCGCCGCAGCAGTAGGAGCGGGCGCCGTGCCGGGGCAGCTCCCGGAGAGAGCAGCCGGCGGCGGCGACCAGGCGGCGCGACGGCGCGAAGAGCCCTTCGTAGCGGCCGAGGTAGCAGGGATCGTGGTAGGTGGTCGGCACCGCTCCATGGCCGTTCGCCCGCAGGGTCACGGCGCCGCTCGCGACGAGCTCGGCGAGCAGCTCCGAGTGATGGACGATCGTCGGCGCGTACTCCGGCTGCAGCGTCGGGTACTCGCGCCGGATCGTGTGCAGGCAGTGGGGGCAGGGGGTGACGATCTTCGCCTTCGGCAGCGCCGCGAGCGTCTCGAGGTTCTGGGTGGCGAGGGTCTGGAACTGCATCTCCTCGCCCTGGCGCCGGGAGTGATGGCCGCAGCACGCCTCGTCGGCGAGCACCCCGAAGCTCACGCCGGCGCGCCGGAGCACCCCCACGAAGGCCGTGACCGCGCTCCGCGCATCCTGGTTGTACGCCCAGACGCAGCCGAGCCAGAGCAGCCACTCGGTCTTCCCCTCCTCGTAGAGAGGGATGTCGAGGTCGGCGACGAGCTTCGCGCGGACGTCGGCGGCGGCGCCGAACGGGTTGCCGTACCGCTCGATCTTCTGGAGGTAGTCGGTGGCCACCATGCCGGTGCCGAGGGCCAGCGCCTGGGCGCGCTTGGCGCCGAGCAGGACCTGGAGGTGTTCGACCCCGACCGGGCAGATCGCCTCGCAGGCGCCGCAGCTCGTGCACTGGCCGAGCGCCGTCTCGGTGATCACGTTGCCGACCACCGCCGCGTCGGCGGCGAGCTCGGAGAGGGTGCGGCGGCCGGCGAGGATGAAGCCGCGCGGGTCGAGCTCCTGCCCGGCGAGGTTCGCCGGGCAGTTGTCGGTGCAGCGCCGGCACTCCACGCAGGTGAAGAAGTCGAACCGCATCTTCCACGGCGTGGTCCGCATCGTCTCGAGGCCGAGCTCCGCTCCCTCCGCGCCGAGTGCTTCGTCGGAGAGGTCGAGCGGCAGGAAATCGCCGAGGCGCTGGGTGCGGAAGAAGATGTTCACCGGCGCGGCGAGGAGGTGGAAATGCTTGCTGCGCAGGATCAG
>JAAYLR010000080.1 GCA_012521815.1 Acidobacteriota bacterium | reverse complement strand
GAAGGCCTCCGCCTCGCCGGTTCCCGGACACCGCTCGCCGAGTGGCCCGCCGAGCTCGTGGAAGCCGCCCTCTCCGGCGAGGTGATGGGCGCGAAGCGCCGGATGACCACCCCCGGCGGCGGCACCTTCCTCGGCGCCTTCGCGCCGGTGGGCACGAGCGGCTGGGCGGTGCTCTCGCGCCAGCCGACCGCGGTGGCCGAGGCGGCGGCGCTGCGGATGCGCCGGGGAGCCGCCTGGGCGACGGCGGCGGCGCTCCTCCTCATCGCTCTGCTCGCCGGTCTCTCCTGGGCCCAGTTCGTCCAGCCGCTGCGCCGGCTGCTCGCCGCGCAGCGCAGCCTCGCGGGGCTCTTCGGCCGCCAGCCGCAGGGGGGTGACGAGATCCGTCAGCTCGAGTGGAGCTTCGCCGCCCTCGAGCAGAGCCTGCGCGACCGGGACCGCACCGCGCAGGTCTTCCTCGGCCGCTACCAGGTGCTCGGGGTCCTCGGCGTCGGCGGCATGGGAACGGTCTTCCGGGGCTGGGATCCGAAGCTCGAGCGGCCGGTGGCGCTCAAGACCGTGCGCCTCGGCTCGGAGTTCGGCGAGGCCGAACGGAAGCAGCTCGCCGTCCGCCTGCTGCGCGAGGCGATCACCGCCGCCCGCTTCCAGCACCCCAACATCGTGGCGGTCCACGACGCCGCCCACGCCCCGGGCGGCGCGTTCGTGGCGATGGAGCTCGTCGAAGGGCAGAGCCTCGAACGGTTCCTCTGGGAACGGGGCCGCCTCCCACCCGAGCTCGTGATCCCGCTCGGGGCGGCGGTGGCGCGGGCGCTCGCCGCCGCCCATGGCCACGAGATCGTCCACCGGGACATCAAGCCGGGCAACGTCCTCCTCGGCCGCGACGGCGCGATCAAGGTCGTCGACTTCGGCATCTCGGCCACGATCGCGGAGGCGTTGCGCCCCGACGGCACCCAGGTCCTCGGCACCCCCGGCTACATCGCTCCCGAGCTCCTGCAGGGCGACCCCGGCGGGCCGGCGGCGGATCTCTTCGCGCTCGGCGTGCTGCTCTACACCAGCCTCGCCGGCGAGCTGCCGATCCTCGGCCGGGGCGGCGCGCCGCCGCGCCGGATCCCGAGCGAGCCCGCCCTGCCGCCCGACGCCGAGGCGTTTCTTCTCGACCTGCTCGCCGACCCGAGCCGCCGCCCGCGCAGCGCGCAGGCAGTCGTCGAACGGCTCGAGGAGATCGCCCGCCGCGAGCGGTGGCAGTGGCAGGCCCCCACCGGCTCCGGGGGCCACGCCCCCTCCCCCGCCACGAACCAGGCGGCGACCCAGTGGCTCTCCGACGGGCAGGAGTGAGGCCGGCTCAGGTCTGCAGGACGCCCGTCCGGAAGGGAGGCAGCTCCGGGTTGCAGGCGGCCGCGGCAAGGGCGCGGGAGAGGACCTCGCGGGTCGCGGCCGGGTCGACGAGGGCGTCGACCCAGAGGTGGGCAGCGGCGTTGCGCGGATCCATCGCCGCCTCGTAGCGCTGCTGGATCGAGGCGAGCAGCGCCCGCTGCTCCGCCTCGGGCACCTCGCCCCCCCGGTTCTTCAGCTGGATGCCGAGCAGCGTGCGCGAGGCCTGCTCGCCGCCCATCACCGCGATCGCCGCGCTCGGCCAGGCGAAGAGGAAGCGGGCCCCGTACGCCTTGCCGCACATCGCGTAGTTGCCGGCGCCGAACGAGTTGCCGACGAAGAGGGTGAGCTTCGGCACCACCGAGTTGGCGACCACGTTGACGAGCTTTGCGCCGTCCTTGATGATCCCGCCCCGCTCGGCGCGGGAGCCGACCATGAAGCCGGTGACGTCCTGGAGGAAGAGGAGCGGGATCCCCTTCTGGTTGCAGATCTCGACGAAGCGGGCCGCCTTGTCGGCCGAATCGCTGTAGATCACCCCGCCGATCTGGAGCTCCGCCTCGCTCGCGCCGGTGCCCGTCCGGCGCCGCACCACCTGCCGCTGGTTGGCGACGATCCCCACCGCCCAGCCGTCGAGCCAGCCGGTGCCGCAGACGAGCGTCTGGCCGTAGGTCGCCTTGAACTCGTCGAAGTCGGAGTCGTCGAGCAGCCGGGCGAGCAGCTCGTGGACCGAGTACGGCTTGGTCCGCTCCTCCGGGAGCAGGCCGTAGAGCTCCTCGACCGGATAGCGGGGCGGCCGCGGCTCGCGCCGCGCGAACGGGGCGCGGGCGCCGGCGGCGAGCTGCGCCATCTGGCTGCGGATCTTCCCGAGGCAGGTGGCATCGTCCGGGTGGCGGTGATCGACGACCCCGGAGATGTCGGCCTGGACGAGCGCGCCGCCGAGCTCCTCGTTGTCGATCACCTCGCCGATCGCCGCCTTCACGAGGTGGGAGCCGGCGAGGAAGATCGAGCCCGTCCCCTCGACGATGTGCGACTCGTCGCTCATGATCGGCAGGTACGCTCCCCCCGCCACGCACGAGCCGAGGATCGCCGACATCTGGAAGACGCCGGCCGCCGAGAGCCGGGCGTTGTTGTAGAAGATCCGGCCGTAATGCTCGCGGTCGGGGAAGATCTCCTCCTGGAGCGGCAGGAAGACGCCGGCCGAGTCGACGAGATAGACGATCGGCAGCCGGTTCTCGAGCGCGATCTCCTGCAGGCGCAGCACCTTCTTGATCCCGATCGGGAACTTCGCGCCCGCCTTGACCGAGGCGTCGTCGGCGACGACGACCACGTCGCGGCCGTGGATCCGCCCGATCCCTCCCGCCACCCCGCCGCCCGGCGCGCCCCCCCACTCCGCGTACATCCCCCAGCCGGCCCAGAGGCCGAGCTCGAGCCAGGGCGCCCCCGGATCGCAGAGCGCCGCGACCCGCTCCCGGGCGGTGAGCTTCCCCTGCCCGTGCAGCCGGGCGAGCGCCTTCTCGCCCCCGCCGAGGCGCAGGATCGCCTCTTCGGCCGCGAGCTCCTCGACCCGCCGCCGCCAGTGCGCCGCCCGGCGCTCGAAGGCCTGATCCCGTCTGAGGTTCGACTCGATCCGCGCCACGCCCGCCTCCTTTCGCGTTCGGCCGATTCTACGGTGCCGCGCTCGGCTCACCGGCCGGGTGCGGGCGCTGCGGACCGGGGCCGGCGCTCTGGCGGTGGAAGAGTCGGCGCCAGCCGGTGCGCGCCGGAGCGGTGCGCGCGGCGAGCTCCCGCTCCGCCTCGGCGGCCACGAAGGCGCGCAGCGCGGCCTCGAGCGCGGGCCACTCCCGCCCGAGCTGCGCGGCGAGGGCCGGCGGCGTCGCCGGACCGCCGGCGGCCACCGCCGCGAGGAAGGCGCGGAAGCCCGG
>JAAYLR010000079.1 GCA_012521815.1 Acidobacteriota bacterium | reverse complement strand
CGGCGGGGCGGGCGATCGCGACCGTGCCGCAGCCCCTGCTCGCCCGCCTCGCCGGCCTCGCCGACAGACACGACGCCACCGTCGTCGTGCTGACCGACAGGGCCGCCGACCGGCCGTCCCTCGGATCGCCCGTCTCCCTGCGTGCGATGGCCAGCCGCCTCACCCCCCTGCCGCCGCAGCGCCCCGGGCGCTACACCTGCCGACTCGAGGCGATCAAGGACCGGCGACATCCGCCGGGCTGGAGTCACGAAGAGTTCCGGTCCGGTCCGCCGGGCCTGTGAGGTGCGGTCGTGTCCCGCCTCGCCTGCGCCTACGTACCGGCGCTGCCGCTGCAGCTCCTGCTCGCCCGCCACCCCGAGTGGGGCGGGCGTCCTGCACACAGGTGCCAGGCGATTTGCGAACCCGGCGAGCGGGGCGTTGCAATTCGGCTGGCACCTTTTCGGCACCTTTTCGGGGCGTTGCAATTCGGCTGGCACCTTTTCGGGACTGATCGCGGCCGAAGAGCTGCGCGCGGCAACGGCCGGAAAGACGGAACTCGCTGACGAGTGACCGCGGCCTCCGAGAGAGGCAGCCCCAGCCCGGCGCCGAGAAGCGCGCAGAGAAAAGTGCCAGGTGATCTGCCGCCTCGTCGACGGGGTCTTGCAACTCGGCTGGCACCTGATCCTTGCCTGATTTGATCGCATCTGGGTAGGCGACCGGGCAGACACCTCGCCACAATTCGCCTAGCACCCGATCGGCAGGTCAGGCGCTCCGTCACAATTCGGCTGGCACCTGTCAGGCGCCAGCTCGGAACGTCTCCGAACCGGGCCGCAGCGAGGCTGGACCGGGTTCGGCGGCTGGGGATGCGGACGCTCGTCCTCAGAAGGCCGTTACGAAGCCGAGGAGCAGGCGGTCGTCGTCGCGTTCGAAGTCGTGGTAGAGCTCGCCCAGGACCTTGAAGTTCCGGGCGAGGAGGTAGGTGAGGGTGAGGGAGGCGTTCTCCCGGCGGACCTCGACGAGGTCGGAGTCGATGTAGTTGTAGAGGGCGGTCAGCGCCCAGCGGCCGTCCTGGCCGAGGGGGAAGTAGTGGAGCTCGGCGAAGCCGCCGTCGGTCGCCGTCTTGCGGCCGCGCCGGCCGGTGAAGAACGGGTCGTCGTCGCGCCGCGCGAGCCAGGAGAGGTTGAGTTCCCATTTCTCGCCGAAGCCGATTCCGAGGTCGGGGCCGAAATAGGTGATCGTCGAGGCCGGTCCGCCGCGGTGCATCTCCGCTTTCCCCCGATAGGCGAAGAGGCCCACGCGCACCGGTCCGAACTCGCGGCCGAGATGCAGCGCGACGTTCTCGAGCCCGCCGTTGTCGAAGCCGCCGTACCTGGCCTTGTCGATCCCGGTGCCGGCGACGAGCTGGCCGACCACCTCGACGCCGCCGGGAGCATCCCACTCGACGACGAAGCCGCGGTCGTAGGTGAGATCGGTCGGCGCGTAGCCGACCCGCGTCTTGTAGATCGCGTAGTCGTTGTGCTCGAGCCGCAGCTCGCGCTTGAAGAGGGGGTCGGAGACCTGGAACTGGCCGAACGAGACGGAGAGCGGGAGCCCGAACGGGGAGGAGAAAGAGAGGAAGGCGTCCTCGAGCTTGAGTGATTCGCCGTCCTCGATGACCGCGTAGAAGTAGTAGGAGATCTTCTCGGTGATCGGTCCGCCGGAGAGCAGCTTGGCCATCCAGGGCTGCCCGAAATCGGTGCCGCGGCCGCCTTTTCCAGTGTCCTCCGCTGTCACCGCGAGGTCGAGACGTACCGCGAGCGGCAGATCGCGCACGAGCTTCAGGAGCGGATCGCCGACGTCGTAGGTGGCACGGGGCGGCTCCTGGGACGGATCCTCCATCCGGAAGCCGCGGGCGGCGAACTCCTCGCCGTACGGCTTCAGGCGCGGCACCGGGGCG
>JAAYLR010000078.1 GCA_012521815.1 Acidobacteriota bacterium | reverse complement strand
GAAGATGGGCGGTCTCGCGAAGGTGCTGCCGGCGACGTACGGGACGTTCCTGGTGGCGACGGTGGCGATCGCGGGGATTCCGCCGCTGGCGGGCTTCTTCAGCAAGGACGAGATCCTGGCGGGAGCGTTCGCGGGCGGCCACTACGTGCTCTGGGGGATCGGGCTGCTGACGGCGGGTCTGACGGCCTGCTACATGTGGCGGCTGCTGACGCTGGTCTTCTGGGGTGAGTTCCGGGGGACGGCCGAGGCGCGGGCACACGCGCACGAGTCGCCGCGGGTGATGACGGTGCCGCTGCTGCTGCTGGCGGTGGGGGCGGTGACGGCGGGGTGGATCGGGATCCCGTCGGGGATGACGTTCGGGAAAGACCTGAACTGGCTGCACCACTGGCTGGCGCCGGTGGTCCGTCCGCTCGGGGGCGGCGAGGCGCCGGGCCTCTCGCACGGCGTGGAGTGGGTGCTGATCGTGGCCTCGGTGGCGGTGGCGGTTCTGGGCATCCTGGTGGCGCGGTCGCTCTGGGGCCGGCGCGGGGTGGCGGCGGACGACGCCTTCGCGGCGCGCCTGCCCGGCGTGCAGCGGACCCTCGCCAACAAGTACTGGGTCGACGAGCTCTACGACGCCACCGTGGTGCGCGGCACCTGGGGCCTCGCCGCCCTGCTGCACCGCTTCGACGCGCGGATCATCGACGGGCTGCTGGTCAACGGCACGCGCCATCTCACGGTCGGGATCGCGCTGCTTTCCGGCTTTTTCGACAAATACGTGGTCGACGGGCTCGTGAACCTCGTCGGCTGGCTGTCCCAGACCGGCTCGCGGGCGCTGCGGCGCGCGCAGACCGGTCTCGTGCAGCAGTACGCTCTGGTGCTCGCCGCCGGCGTGGTGGCGCTGGTCGGTCTCTACATCGTTCTGCACTGACCGGCGGGGGGAAGCGATGTTCGAGTGGGTCCACGGTCTCCCGATTCTCAGCCTGATCGCCTACGTGCCTCTCGTGGGCGCGGCGATCCTCCTCCTGCTCGACGGCGGCCGGCCGGCGCTCCTGCGCCGCTTCGCCACCGGCGTGGCGCTCTTCGACTTCTTCCTGTCGGTGCCGCTCTGGTTCGCCTTCGACCGCGAGGGGCCGCTCTTTCAGTTCGTGGAGGACGTGCCCTGGATCGAGGCGATCGGGGTCCGCTACCAGTTCGGGGTCGACGGCATCGCGCTCCTGCTCGTGCTGCTGACGACGCTGCTCGGCGTCCTCGCCTTCCTCTCCTCGTGGAGCGCCATCCGGGAGCGGGAGAAGGAGTACTACGCCTTCATGCTCCTGCTCCAGACCGGCATGCTCGGCGTCTTCATGGCGATGGACTTCTTCCTCTTCTACGTCTTCTGGGAGGTCATGCTGGTGCCGATGTACTTCCTCATCGGCATCTGGGGCGGGCCGCGGAAGCTTTACGCCGCGATCAAGTTCTTCCTCTACACGCTGGCCGGCTCGGTGCTCATGCTGCTCGGCATCCTCGCCCTCTACTTCTTCAACGGCGAGGGGCTGCTCGGCTGGCAGGGGCTCGGCAACCCGGCGTCGTTCTCGGTCCTCCAGTTCCACGAGATCGCGAGCCGGATCCCGCCCGATCTCCAGTTCTGGATCTTCCTCGCCTTCTTCGTCGGCTTCGCGATCAAGGTGCCGATGTTCCCGTTCCACACCTGGCTGCCCGACGCCCACGTCGAGGCGCCGACCGCCGGTTCGGTGATCCTCGCCGGCGTGCTGCTGAAGATGGGCACCTACGGCTTCGTCCGCTTCTCGCTGCCGATCCTGCCGGAGGCGACGGTCCGGCTCCTGCCGTGGATGGCGGGGCTCGCGATCATCGGCATCCTCTACGGCGGGCTGGTGGCGATGGCGCAGAAGGACATGAAGAAGCTCGTGGCCTACTCCTCGGTGAGCCACCTCGGCTTCGTGATGCTCGGCGTCTTCGCCCTGAACCCGGCGGGGCTCAAGGGCGGGGTGCTGCAGATGATCAACCACGGGCTGTCGACCGGCGCCCTCTTCCTTCTCGTGGGGATCGTCTACGAGCGGCGGCACACCCGGATGATCGCCGACTACGGCGGGATCTCGAAGGTGATGCCGGTGTTCGCGACGATCTTCCTGATCATCACCCTCTCCTCGATCGGGCTGCCGGCGCTCAACGGCTTCATCGGCGAGTTCACGATCCTCGTCGGCGCTTTCAACCGGGTCTGGTGGTGGGCGGTGCTGGCCGGGCTCGGGATCGTCCTCGGCGCGGCGTACATGCTCTGGATGTACCAGCGCGTCTTCTTCGGGCCGATCACCCACGCCGAGAACCGGGAGCTCGCCGATCTCGGGCGGCGGGAGCTCGCCTACCTGCTGCCGCTCGTCCTCCTCTGCTTCTGGATCGGCCTCTACCCGCGGCCGTTCTTCGCGGTGCTGGAGAAGCCGGTGGCGTACGTGGCGGCGCGGGTCGATCCTGCCTTCGCGGTGGACGTTCCCGCTGACGTGGCCTCGCCGGATGCCGGGGCCGAGGGCGAGGCGCTGCAGTGAACGGACCTTTCCCCGGCCTGGCCGAGCTGGCGCCGCTCGCCCCCGAGATCGCCCTCGGGCTGCTCGGCTGCCTGTTGCTGGTCGTCGGCGTGCTCGGCCGGGGGCCGAGCCACCGGCTCGCGGCCTCGCTCGCGCTCGGGGCGGTGGGGGTGGCGGCGCTCTGCCTCGCGCTCGTCGCCGGGCGGTTCACCGGGGGGCAGGTCGTGCTCGCCGGGAGCTTCGTGCTCGACCGCTTCGCTCTCTTCTGGAAGGCGCTCGTGCTCCTCGCCACCGCGTTCGCGGTGGTCGTCTCGGTCCGTTTCGTCGCCGAGGGGCGGTACCGGCCGGGCGAGTACTACGCGCTCCTGCTGCTCGCCGGCACCGGCATGCTGCTGATGGCGAGCGGCCACAACCTGCTGGTGCTCTGGATCTCGCTCGAGCTCATGGCGCTTTCGAGCTACGTCCTCGCGGGCTACTTCCGCGAGGAGCGGCGGTCGCAGGAGGCGGCGCTCAAGTACTTCGTGCTCGGCGCGGTTTCGAGCGGCATCCTGCTCTACGGGATCTCGCTCGTCTACGGCAGCCTCGGCACCCTCCGGCTCGACGAGATGGCCGCCGCCGCGGCGGCACCGGGGGCGGCGGCGTCGCGGCTGCTCGCCATCGGCTGGATCCTGCTGCTCTCCGGCCTGCTCTTCAAGGTGGCGGCGGTGCCGTTCCACGTCTGGACGCCGGACGTCTACACCGGCGCGCCGACGCCGGTGACCGCCTTCCTCGCCGCCGGCTCGAAGGCGATCTCGTTCGCGCTGCTCGCGCGGATCTTCGTGCAGGGCCTGCCGGCCCTCGCCGGCGAGTGGCAGCTCCTGCTCGCGGTGGTCAGCGCGGTGACGATGGTCTGGGGGAACCTGGCGGCGCTGACCCAGCGCAACGTGAAGCGGATGCTCGCCTACAGCTCGATCGCCCACGCCGGCTACATCCTGCTCGGCCTGCTGGCGATCAACCGGGTGGGCTCCTGGGCGCTCCTCTTCTATCTGCTGAGCTACCTCTTCGTGACCTTCGGCGTCTTCGCGGTGGTGATCGTCCTCGAACGCCGGGAGTACGCGGGGGAGACGTACGAGGATTACGCGGGGCTCGCCCGCCGCGCCCCCTTCCTCGCCGCCTGCCTGCTCGTCTTCCTGCTCGCGCTGACCGGCATCCCGCCGACCGGCGGCTTCGTCGGCAAGCTCTACCTCTTCGGGGCGGCCGTGCAGGCCGGGTGGGGCTGGCTCGCCGTGGTCGGCGTCCTGATGAGCGCGCTCTCCCTCTACTACTACTTCCGCCTCGTGGTCTGGATGTATCAGCGGGAGGCGACCGACGCGACCCCGGTTCCGCTCGCCGCCCGCTCGCTGGTGGGGGTGATCGCCGTCTGCGCGGTCATGACCCTCGTGCTCGGCATCCTGCCCGGGCCGTTCGTGGCCCTCACCCAGGCCGCGGCGCTGCCCGTCCCCTGATTCGCACCGCCATGGCTCGGAAGCGCGCACCGGCCGTTCCGGCCGGTGGCGCCGATCGTGCATTCGGAGAGGCAGCGTGAGGGAGCCAACCGGAACCCCGCCCGGGCCGAAGCCCGAACCGTCGCCGCCGGGCGTTCCCCGAGCCGCGTTCGAGGAGGCGGCGCTGCCGTTTCTCGACGCGCTCTACAACACCGCGCTCCGGATGACGCGCAACGCGCAGGACGCCGAGGATCTCGTCCAGGAGACGTTCCTCAAGGCGTACCGGCATTACGAGAAGTTCGAGCCGGGGACGAACCTCAAGGCGTGGCTCTTCAAGATCATGAAGAACACCTTCATCAATGCCTATCGGAAGCGGCAGGCACAGCCGCCGGAGAGCGATTTCGCGGAGATCGAAGGGGCGTTCGAGAGCCAGGTGAGCGACGAGGCGACGCGGCAGATCCGGACGCCGGAGGAGGAGGCCCTCGCCGACGTGCTCGACGAGGATGTCCAGCGGGCGCTCGACGCGCTCCCTCCGGACTACCGGATGGTCATCCTGCTCGCCGATCTCGAAGGGTTCAGCTACCGCGAGGTCGCCGAGATCCTCGAGATCCCGGTCGGCACGGTGATGAGCCGCCTCTACCGCGGCCGCAAGCGGCTGGAGGCCGAGATGCTGCGCTACGCCCGCGAGCACGGCTACCTGCGCGGTGCCGAAGCGCCGGCGAAGATGCGCAGCCGCGACGCCGAGCCGCCACCGGCGCGGCTCGAGGAATAGCGGGCGAGAACGTCGTGTTTTGCAGAGCGGAAGCCGGAGTCACGACCGTCATGGACCGGAAGAGCGAGCGCGCCGATGCACTGTAGGAGGGTTCGCAGCGCCATCTTCCTCTTCGCCGACGGGCAGCTCGGAGGCACCGTGGAGATCGCCTTCCGCGCGCACGTCGAAGCCTGTCCGCACTGTCTGCGCGAGCTCGAAGCGGCCGAGCGGCTGCTCGCGCTCCTGCGCGCCCGCTGCCGCCGCGCCCCGGCGCCGGCGCATCTGCGTACCCGGGTGGTGACCCTGCTGGCGAGCGTCTCCCGCCAGCCGCTGGAGGACGAGAATGGCTGAGCGCCCGTTGTCCCGCTGGCTCGTGCTGGTGCTGCTGGTTCTCCTCATGGCGGTGTCCGCTGCGGAACCGGGCAAGGCCGCGGAGGGGTTCCGTCTGATCGGGCTCGGCGGCGGCGAGCTCAGCCGTGCCGAGCTCGAATCGGGCACCGTCGTGGTCGTGGTCTGGGCCTCCTGGTCGCCTCGGGGCCGTGAGATTCCGGCGCAGGTCGGCGAGCTGGTGCGGGGCTGGGGAGAGCGGGCGCGGATCCTCACCGTCAACTACTCCGAGGAGCGGAGCGTGGTGGAGGAGTTCCTGCGCGGCCGCGAGATGCCGGCGCCGGTCTACCTCGACAGCGACGGCCAGTTCGGCCGCGCCTATGGTGTGACCAGCCTGCCGGCGCTGCTCGTCCTGCGTGACGGCAAGAGCCTCTACAGCGGCCGCTGGCCGGGCGACCCCGACGCGCTCCTCACCGATCTCCTGAAGTAGCGCCAACCGCGCGCGTGCGGAGCGGCGCCGGCCGGCCGCGGCCGGTGGTGTAGACTTCCCCGGTTTGCAGGCCAATCCGGTCCGGCGGGATGCGGGCCGAAACCCCGGAGAGCGAACGCACGCATGGAGTGGTTCCCGGAAGGCGGCAACCGGTTCTGGCGGTGGGGGGTCACCCTCCCCGGGATCGTGCTCCTCCTCGCCGGCCTCGCGCTGCGCGACGGCGCGGCGGTTTCGGGCCCGGCCGCCGATCTCCTGATGGCCGAACCCGCGGCGGCGGCCGCGCCGGAAGCGGCGGCGCCCCTGCTGGCGCGTCACGAACGGGAGCTGCGCCCCGGCGAGACGCTCTCCGGCGCGCTGGCCGCGATGGGGCTCGATCGCGACCTGATCCACGACGCCTGCAACACCGCCGCGCGCTGGCTCGACCTGCGCCGCCTGCGCCCGGGCGTCCGGCTCGCAGCCCACCGGGACTCGGAAGAAGCGGTGCAGAAGCTGGAGATCGCCCTCGACGGCAAGGGCGTGCTCGCGCTCGCGCGGGCCGCCGAGAGCTGGGAGGGCGTCTGGCGCGACTACGAACGGACGACGGCGACGCGCGCGGTGCGAGGTGAGCTCGACGGCGGCTTCGAGGCCGCGGTAGTCCGGGCCGGCGCTCCGGCCGACCTCGCCTACGCCGTCGCCGAGGTGTTGCAGTGGGATCTCGACTTCAACCGCGGTCTGCAGCGGGGCGACACCTTCGAGATCCTCTTCGAGGAGCGGTTCGTCGAGGGCGACCCCGCCGGGCTCGGAGAAGTGCTCGCGGTGCGTTACCGCAACCGGGGGCGGTCGATCGAGGCGTACCGGTTTGCCCAGGGCGCCTACTACGACGCCGAAGGGCGGCCGCTGCAGAAGATGTTCCTGCGCGCTCCGCTCCAGTACACGCGGATCAGCTCCCGCTTCTCCGGGCGGCGTCTCCATCCGGTGCTGAAGGTCCACCGGCCGCATTACGGCGTCGATTACGCGGCTCCGAAGGGGACGCCCGTCCGGGTGACGGCCGCGGGCGTGGTCTCGTTCCTGGGCTGGGATGGTGGCGGCGGACAGACGGTGAAGGTCCGGCATCCGAACGGCTACCTCACCGCCTACCTCCACCTCTCCCACTATGCCGCCGGGCTGAAGGCCGGCGACCGGGTACGGCAGGGAGAGGTGATCGGCTACGTCGGCGCGACGGGGCTCGCGACCGGCCCCCATCTCGACTACCGGGTCCAGCAGCACGGCCGCTGGATCGACCCCCAGCGCCTCGGAAGCGTGCCCGCCGATCCCGTCCCCACGACCCGGCTCGCGGAGTACCAGCAGCTGCGCGACGCGATGCGTGCGAGCCTCACGGGGGATGCCCCGTTCCCGCCGCCAGCGATCCCCGCGCCGGAGAGCCGTCTCGCGGCCGCCACGGCGTTGCCGGTCGAGAGGGGAACGGTTTCCGACCCGGCCGCAGCCCGCTGACGCGATCATGACCGGCTCCGCCGTGCGCGCCACCGCGCATTGTCGCGTCGATCTCGCCGGAGGAACCCTCGACATCTGGCCGCTCGGGCTCCTGCACGCCCCTGCCTGCACCGTCAATTTGGCCGTTGACGTCGCGGTCACGGTCGAGATGGCACCCCGGGAGCACGGGTACGCCTATGCCTCCGAGCGGGCAGAGGGTGTCGTGGAAGACGCAGCGGCGCTCGCCGCCGACCCGGAGACCGCGCTGCTCGGGGTGGTGGTGGGCGCGCTCGGCCTGCCGCCGGTCGCGGTCCGCTGGCGGAGCGCCTCGCCGCGCGGCGCCGGCCTCGGCGCGAGCTCGGCGCTCACCGTGGCCCTGCTCGCCGCCGGCCGGCGGCTGCTCGGTCTGGAAGCGATCGAACCGGAGCGGCTCGCCGCCCTCGCGCGCGATCTCGAAGCGCGGCTGATGGGGCTGCCGACGGGGATGCAGGATCACCTGCCGGCGCTCCTCGGCGGCGTACTCGCGCTGCATCACGAGCCCGGCGGCCTCGCCGTCGAGCGCCTCGATCTCGATCTCGAGCGGCTGGGCGCCTCGCTGCACCTCTTCTACACCGGCGTGAGCCACTTCTCGGCCGGCAACAACTGGCGGATCGTGCGCGCCCGCCTCGACGGCGACCCGGCGGTCACCGCGGCGCTGGCGCGGATCGCCGAGAGCGCTGCCGCCCTCGCCGCCGCCCTGCGCGCCGGCCGGCTCGCCGAGGCCGGCCGCCTCGTCGGGGAGGAGTGGCGCGCCCGCCGGACGCTCGCCCCCGGGATCTCGACCCCCGAGATCGAGGCGATCCTCGCCGCCACCACGGCGGCCGGCGCCTGGGGCGGGAAGGCGTGCGGCGCCGGGGGCGGCGGCTGCGTCGCCGTGCTGGCGCCGCCCGAACGCCGCGCCGAGGTCGCCGCCGCCGGGCAGGCGGCGGGAGGCCAGCGGCTGGCCGCGGTGGCGGCCGCGCACGGCCTGCAGCTCTTCCCGGCCATCTGAGCGGAACGTGCTCCGGTCTCTCCGGGCGGTGATGGTGGCAGGTTTCATGCAACAGCGGCTCGCGCACAGACGGGGGCACCGCCCCCGACCCGATCGGAGGTCCCGGATGACCAGCAAGCTCGTGCCGGGGCAGCGGCTGCTGCTCCTCGTCCTCGTCCTGAGCGTGGCGGTCGGCTGCGCCGCCAACCAGCCGCCACGGCAGACCCCGGCTCCCGCTGCGACGCTGGCGGCCGCGCCGGCTGCTTCCCCAACGGCGCCGAGCGCGGAGCCGGAGACAGATCTCACCTTCGACACGAGCACGCCGGAAGAGCGGGAGCTCACCGAGCAGGTTCGCCGTGAAGGCGTCCAGCCCCCTGATGGGGTCTGGCTCCGTGACGAGGAGGGGGCCGAGTACTTCCTGACCGAGCTGCCACGCCACGAGGGGCATTACCTCTGGGAGGACGACGGACGCAGCATCCGGATTCGGGAAGGCGTCTTCCGGGTCGATTCGTACGACGAGAACGTTTTCCGCCTCCGCATCTACCGGACCGAGTCGATCGAGCAGATGATGGCGAGGATGGCGGCGGAAGAGGCCGCGGCCGGAAGCGTGTCGCGAGCGGCCGTACTGAACGAGTTCGACACGCCGGAGAGCAGCCGCCTCCGGTTCGAATCGTTCGACAAGGGCCTCCCCGGGTCGGGGCAGTGGCGCAACGGCTTCGTGCTCGCCGACATGAACGGGGATGGTCACCTCGACATCGTGCACGGCCCGGCGCGCAAGGGGGGGCCCGAGCCGGCGATCTGGCTCGGCGACGGACAGGGACACTGGCGCCGGTGGGCTGCCGCCCGCTTCGAGCCGGCGCCCTACGACTACGGGGACGTCGCCGTGGCCGACTTCAACGGCGACGGCCACCTCGACCTCGCACTCGGCATCCACCTGCGGGGGCTCATCGTTCTCGTGGGCGACGGTGCCGGGAGCTTCCGGCGCTGGGACGAGGGGCTGCCGCTGCGCATGAGCAGCGCGGAGGTGACCGAGTTCTCGAGCCGGGCGATCGCCGTCACGGATTGGAACGGCGACGGACGGCCCGACCTCGTCGCCCTCGGCGAAGGCGGCTCGCTCGCGCTCTCGCCCGACGCGAGCGGCCGCCGTGGCGTCTCCGCCGGTGGCCGGGGGCTGCGGGTCTACCTGAATGGTGGCGACGGGAGCTGGCAGCCGGTTGCGATCGACGACGGAGCCGGCTTCGGCAGCGGCCTCGCGCTCGCCGACTTCGATGGCGATGGGCGGCCCGACATCTTCACCGGCACCTCCCGGCGCGGCTCGCGCCATCTGCTCCACCTCCAGAGGGACGACGGCACGGTCGCGCCGGTCACGCCCGGTGACACCCTCCGGCGTCAGGCCACGGTCGCCGCGGTGGCGAATGGAGATCTCGGGGGCGGGAGCGGCCGCGACGTGGCGGTCGCTTTCGCGCGGGTGGAGAGCGGACACCGGCGGACCGGGGTCGACCTGCTGCTGCAGGACACCGAAGGCTCCTGGTCGAGCCGGCCGCTCTGGAACGCGCTGGATACGCCGCCGCTGCGGGCGCTCGGAGCCGGCGATCTCGACGGCGACGGCCGGTTGGACCTGGTAGCGGCCGGGGACGAGGGGCAGATCCTCGTCTTCCTCCAGGGAGAGGATGGTACCTGGACCCGGGAGGTGAGCCCGGGGCTGACCGGACACGAAAAGTGCGCTGCCTTCGCGGTCGCGATCGCCGATCTCGGCCCCGGAGAAGGCGCTCTCCTCGTCGCGAGCTTCGCGGGAGAGCCCGGGGTCAGGGGCGGGGGGCCGGTGGTGACCCTCTCCGGCTGCCCCTCTTCCGGAGCGATCAAGGCGTGGCGGGTGAAAGCGAAGTGACGGGCGGGTGCGCTTGACAGCCCGTCCGCCCTCGTCTACGATGCCACCGATCAGACCCCGCGCGATCGGCATCGGAGCTCTGTCCCGGTCCGTTTCGTGGGGTCAGCAAGCGAAATCTTGATCGGGGGGTGATGACGCTTCTGGCCAGAGAAAACACAGATGAGTCTCTATCAGACGGCGTTCGTTTTGCAGTTCAACCATCCAAGGAGAGTCTTCAAGCCATGAAGAGATTTGCTCTCGGTCTCGCCCTCGTGGGGATCGTGGCGCTCGGCACTCCGGCCACCGCGGTGATCGGCACGATCGACGCGGTTCCGGCGGCGACGCTGCTGCTGCCCTACTTCGAGGTCGATCTGACCAGCGACCAGGGTGTCACGACCCTGTTCTCGATCAACAACGCCTCGCAGTCGGCGGCGGTCGCTCACGTCGTGGTCTGGTCGAACACGTCGGTGCCGATCATCGACTTCGACGTCTACCTCACCGGCTACGACGTCCAGACGATCAACATGCGCGACATCGTCAAGTACGGCATCCTGCCGCGCACGGCCGACGATCCCGCGGACCCGACCGACATGATCAGCCCGCAGGGTCCGTTCTCCGACGACATCAACTACCCGGGTCCGTCCGGCCCCTGCATCGCGCCGTACAACAACCCCGTCCTGACGGGTGCCTATCTGGATTACATCCAGAAGGCGCTCCTCGGGCTCCCGGTCGCCAGCCCGGCCGCTCCGGGCGTCCTTCGTTGCTGGGGTCAGCCGTTCGGTGACCAGATCGCCCGTGGCTACGTCACGATCGACTTCGTCAACGAGTGCTCCCTGCTGATGCCGGATACGCCGATTTACTACGATGGCGTCATCGGCTACCAGAACATCCTCTGGGGCGACTACTTCTACGTCGAGCCGGGCAACAACTTCGCGACCGGCGAGACGCTCGTCCACATCGAGGCGGGCGACGCGCAGCAGTTCAACCAGGACGACTACTCCTTCTACGGCCGGTACCAGACGCCCCAGTGGTCTGGGTTCGATCGCCGCGAGGGGCTTGCCTCCTCGTTCGCGACCCGCTTCATCGAGGGTGGCGCGTTCACCGGCGGCACCGAGCTGATCGTGTGGCGTGACTCCCGGGCGAAGATCGTCGATCGGGCTCCGGTTGCCGGACGTTGCGACTTCTACGGCGTCGTCTTCCCGCTCAACGAGGTCGAGTGGATGTACTTCGACGAGGCGGAGCAGGCCGAGGAGATCTGCACGCCTGATACGCCGGATCCGGTCATCTCGCCGCCGCCTCCGGGCTCGGATGACCCGGCGTGTCTGCCGCTCGAGGCCGGCCGTTACAAGCTGGTCGACGAGCGTGAGGCTCCGTGGGACTTCGGCTGGATCTACCTCAACCTGAACCTCCCGCCGGCGGCGATCGGTGGCGACGTCCTGCCCGCGCAGGCGTGGGTCTCGGTGGTGATGCGTGCCGAGGGCCGCTACGCGGTCGGTTACGAGGCGGTTCAGCTCGACAACGTCTACTCGAACTGGCAGAACTTCCAGTTCACGCCCCTCGAGGGCGACGGCGAGTGATATCGACGTCGATCTCGAGAGGCTGACGTAGTCAGTCCGCGGCGGGTCGGAGGCGTTCCGGCCCGCCGCTTTTCTTTGCCGCGCACTGTCGCTGGTCCGGCGTCCAGGAGATGCCGGGCAGCGGCTTTCTCGCCTGCGAGCGGAGCATGGCCTGACCAACCGGCTCCGTCGTCGAGACAGGATCGGCTGGCATTCCCGGTTTCGATCTGGCGCGAGGTATGCAAGGGAAGAGGCGACCCCGTCCCCTGGATGGAGGCGGGGTTGTCGTCGAACGGGTTGTGTAGTATCAAGTCAGGCTCGCCTCCGGCGCTGGGATCCGGAGGCGCCGCGAGGAGGCATGTCATGGCTGTAGCGATGATCCGACCGGTGCGACCGGCTTCCGTGCGCGAACGGAAGCGCGGGCGGCCGTTGCGAGCGGCGCTCGGGAAGGGGATCGTTCGCCTCCTCGCCGGCGCCCTCCTCCTCGCCGGTACCGCTTTCCCGGCCCACGGCCAGAGTTGCATCCACGGCCGGACCCCGGCGGTGCCGGTCCCTCCGGCCCTCGGTCTCGACCCCGGTTCCGGCCTGCCGGTCTTCCAGCCGCTCAGCCTGATGCAGGACGCCACGAAGTACGACGGCACCCGGGCCCTCACGTCGCAGTACCCGCTCACCACCAACCTCACGATCGTGGACGGCTGGATCTTCAACTCGATCTTCGCCGGTTTCCAGATCTGGGATGCCCGTGGCGCGCTGGCGGACAGTCCTGCCAAGGTGAAGACGATCGACGGTTGGAAGGGAGAGATCCCGATCTTTCGAGCCTATTCGCGGGAGAACACCTACGACCTCTGGGGGATCGACGCCGTTCCGGACCCGAACCAGCCGGGCAGCTATCTGA
Source organism: Acidobacteriota bacterium (assembly GCA_012521815.1). GTDB lineage: Bacteria > Acidobacteriota > Thermoanaerobaculia > Multivoradales > JAGPDF01 > JAAYLR01. Next base: position 3,086 of record JAAYLR010000078.1, on the reverse strand, counting down.
TCGCGCTCGTCGGCGACAACGGTACCGGCATCTCGATCTGGTCGTGGAACGGCACCACGCTGCGAGTGCTCTATCAGGACGGCGATCTGGATGTCCAGGGCGATTACAGGAGCTACCGGTACGTCCACACCGTGGTCCTCGGCGGTCGGGCCTGGGCCTTCGCCGGGGCGCTTCCTGGCTGGCAGCAGCCGGGCGTTCACCTCTACGACCTGTCCGCCGCCGCCGCCCTCTCCACGACGCCCTGCTTGGAAGACCGCGCCTCCGGCATCGCGGCCTGTTCCGGCGTCTACAAGGGAGTCCCGATCACGACGCCGACGCACTACCTCTCGGGTGCGCAGATCGGCGGGAAGCACTATCTGATCCGGGCCAACCCGGGTGCGCCCAAGGGGCTGGAGATCTACGACGTCTCGACACCCACGGCGCCGGTCCTGAAGGCTTCGGCGCTCTCGGATCAGGTGGTTTACGGAGTGGAGATCTGGGAACACCAGGGTCGTGCTTTCGCCGCCGCGCGCGTCATCGCACGGCCGAACGGCCATGTGGCGATCTGGGAGCTCACGAACTGTCTCGCGAATGGCTGTGGCACTCTGCCGACTCCGACTCGCTACGACATACCGGCAGCCGGGAGCTCGTTCGCCTATCCCCTGAGGCTCTCATGGCACGAGGGGCGGCCGATGCTCTTCGCAGGGCATGGCCAGACCTGTTTCGAGTCGATCCCTCAGCCCCACGGGCAGTATCACAAGATCCTCGACATGAGCGACGCCCTGCACCCGGTCGACGTGAGTCCCGGGGGCACGATGGTGGATCAGGGGTACACGGTCGACTACTGGAGCTGGTACTACGCCCATTTCTATCGAGGGTTTGCCTTTTCGGCGCCCATGGACGGGGTTTTCTTCGGTCAGAATCTCTACCGGTCACATCTCACGATCCTCGACGCCCATCGGTTCACCCCGGCCGCGGCCGGACCGCCGGTCGCCGATTTCTCCTGGCAGCCGGCAACGGTCTACCCCGGCACGCCGGTGAGCTTCACCGACCAGTCGAGCGGCCTGCCCACGAGCTGGCAGTGGAGTTTCACGGGCGGCTCGCCGGCCTCCTCGACCGCGCAGAACCCGGTCGTGAGCTTCGCGTCTCCCGGTTCGAAGAGCGTGACCCTGGAGGCCACGAACGTCTACGGCACGAGCGCGCCGAAGACGAAGAGCGTCCAGGTCCTCTCGCCGCAGCCCGCGATCGGAACGATCGAGCTCGCGCCGCCGGCGCCGAAGCAGTGTCAGACGGTGACCTTCAGCCCGAGCAGCGTGACCGGGCAGCCGCCGCTCACCTATGCCTGGAGCCTTTCGCCGGCTGGCGGAGGACCGATCGCCACCGGCTCCGGCACCACGCTGGTCTGGAACAGCGCGACGGGCTGTCCCGGCGCCGGCACCTGCCCAGCTGGCGCCTACGTGGTCGACCTGCAGGTGAGCAACACCGCCGGCAGTGACACCGAGAGCCGCCAGTTCCAGCTCGCCGCGCTCCCGCCGCTGCCCGGCAACGGTACCTTCGCGCCGACCCACGATCCGTTCTCCGCCGGGTTGGTGCAGTTCCATCTCCCGGAGGTCGGGGCCACCGAGTGGAACTGGAGCTTCGGCGACGGCCACGTGACGGGCTGGGTGAGCGATCCCGTCACCGGACCGAATCCGACCCACACCTACACCGCGCTCGGTCAGTACAGTGTGACGGTGCAGGTGCGCAACTGCACCGAAGGGCCGGTGACGAGCGCGCCGCTCGTCGTGAGCGTCACTCAGCTCACCCCGCTCGTCGCGGCGTTCGTGCCGCTGCTCAACAACGTCGTCGGGATCTATCAGGCGACCGTCAACGTGCCGATCACCTTCGAGGACCTCTCCTCCGGCGCCGAACGGTGGGATTACGACTGGAACGGCGACGGCTTCTTCGAACAGAGCAATGAGCCCGCTCCGGTCACGACGCACACCTATACCCAGATCGGGATGTTCACGCCGAACCTGAAAGTCTGGCGAGGGTCGGAGTCCGCGGAGATCCCGCCGGAGGCGCGGCCGAAGATCGACGTCCGGAGCGGCACGCCGCCGCCACCGGCGAGTATCTCGGTGAGCGGCCCGTCCAGCGGTCAGGTCAACCAACCGTTGACCTTCACCGCCACGGCGACCAACTGCACGCCCACTCCGGACGGCTGGACCTGGACGAAGGGCGGCGGGACGGGCGACCCGTCCGGCAACACGATCACGCTCACCTGGAGCACCTCGGGAACGAAGACGATCACCGCGAAGAACAGTGCCTGTGGCACGGCGATCGGAAGCAAGAGCGTGGCGATCAGCGGTGGCAGCGGCGGGAACCTCGCCGCCAGCTTCACCTTCTCGCCGTCCACGCCGGCGCCGGGACAGAGCGTGAGCTTCGACGCTTCCGCCTCGACCGGGAGCCCCACGGGGTACTACTGGACCTTCGGGGACGGCTCGGCTCCGGTCTCCTCGGGTACCCCGACGACGTCGCACACCTTCGCCAATGCCGGGACGTTCGCGGTCACGCTCGAGGTCAGCAAGCCGGGGCAGGAGTGCCCCTTGGGGATCTGCACGGCCTCGACGACCCGGACGGTGACGGTCTCCGGCGCCCAGCCGGTGGTCTCCGTGAGCGGGCCGCAGACGGGCGGCATCGGGCAGTCACTGAGCTTCTCCGCCAGTGCCACCAACTGCACGCCATCGGCCAACGGCTGGCTCTGGACGACCGACGGCGCGGCGGGCAGCTCGACGACCAGCACGATCACCCTCGTCTGGGAGACGGAGGGAGAGAAGACGATCACCGCGAAGAACAGCGCCTGCGGAACGGCTACCGGCAGGCACACGGTGAGCGTCTCCGCCGGCGGTTCCTTCGCGAGCCACGCGCTCTCGCCATCGCCGGCGGCGACGCTCCTGGTGCCGTACTTCGAGGTGGACCTGGCCAGGGGCACGGATTCGGAGACGACGCTGGTGGCGGTGTCGAACGAGTCGGCCGCACCGGTGCTCACGTCGTGGACGCTCTGGACGGACTGGGGGATTCCGACGCTGACGTTCAACGTCTACCTCTCGGGCTACGGGACGCAGACG
>JAAYLR010000077.1 GCA_012521815.1 Acidobacteriota bacterium | reverse complement strand
CTGGTGTTCAGCGCCACGTTGGCGGTCCAGGTCGGGCTGGTCAGCCCGCTGGCCGACGCCACGACGTTGGTGAAGGCAGCGTCGGTCGCCACCTCGATCTCGTAGGTCGCCGCCTGCGCCGCCGCGTCCCAGACGAAGGTCGGCGTCGCGGGGACGTTGAGCGCCCCATCGGCCGGGCTGGTCAGCGTGACCACGGCCGGCGCGGCGTTGTACAGGTTCAGCCCGACGTCGAACGACTTCGGATCGACCCCGCTCGCGGTGCCGCCGATCGTGATCGTGTAGCTGCCCGGCGCGGCCGCGCCCGTGCTCCCGATGGTCAGCGTGCTGGTTCCCGCCGGGGTGACCGGGTTGGCGCTGAAGGTGGCGGTGGAGCCCGCCGGGTTGCCCGTGGCGGTGAGCGTCACCGGGTTGGTGAAGCCGAGGATCGAGCCGATGTTGGCGGTGTAGACCGCGTTCGCCGGCGCGCAGATCTCCAGGCTCGCGGGCGTCGCCGTCAGGGTGAAGTCGGGGTTCTGGGCGCAGTTGTAGCAGACGAGCGCGAAGTCCTGGTCGGTCGTGTCGCCCTGGTTCGGCACGCCGTCGCCGGCGATGTTGGCCGCGGTCACCGTGATCTGCAGCGGGCCGATGGTGCCGGCCGGCAGGAAGACCGCCTCGTAGTTGTTGGCGTTGTCGGCGGTGCCGCCGGTCACGCTCCACTGCCCGGTGAAGCGGTTGCCCAGGTAGGTGTTGGCGCCCAGGACCGCCGTCAGGTTCAGGTTGTTGACCTGGGGGCTGGTGCCGATGGCGCCGGCCGCGTCGGTGTAGACCATGACGATCCGCACCGGCTTGGACGGATCGGCCACCGCGCCGTTCCAGGTCCAGGTCTCGCCGGTGTTGCCGAAGACGTGCGTCTGATCCAGCAGCGAGCGGGGCGTCGCGTCGAACGCCAGCTCCATGTTCGGCATCCCGTAGCCCTGGCTGTTGGTCGGCAGGTTGCCGCCCGCGCCCACGCCGGTCAGGTAGGTGGGGTGGGCGATCATGTACGCCTTCATCAGCGCCGGGCTCGGCTCGCTCACGCCGTAGGTCGTCTGCAGCCAGCGGTAGTAGAGCGTGGCCAGGCCGGCCACGGCCGGGGTCGAGTGGCTGGTGCCGGAGGAGGCGGCGAAGACGGTCTGGCCGCTCGGCCGGTACATGTCGCACACGCTGTTGCCGTTGTAGCCGGACGCGGTCGAGGCGGTGCCCTGGATGTGGGTGCCGGGGGCGATCACCTCGGGCTTCACCCGGCCGCCGGGCGCGGGGCCGCGGCTGGAGAAGCTGATGATGTCCATCGCGTTGTCCGCGCCGGTGGGACCGACGCCGCAGCCGTCGTTCCAGTTGCCGCCCTCGTCGCTCGGACGGTAGTTCTCCGAGGCGCCCACGGTGATCATGTTCTTGCCGTTGCCCGGGGTGCCGATGGTGCCGGCGCTGGAGCCGCTGTTGCCGGCCGAGAAGACGTAGATCATCTGCTGGTTGCCGGGGACGGTCAGGTTCGCGTCGCGCACCCCGACGTCATAGGCCTGCGAGGAGTCGTCGTAGGTCCCGGCGCAGCCCGAGCAGCCCCACGAGTTCGTGCTGATCAGCGCGCCGTTCTGCTGCTCGCGCTGGATCACGCCGGTGTCGGTGCCGCCGCAATTCGAGATGTTGTAGGAGCCCGCGTTGTTGAAGATCTTGGTGTTGCCGGAGCGCCCGTACGGGTTCACCCCCTGGCCGCGCAGGTAGCCGTTCGGATCCTTGAACGGGAAGCCGTCGCGCTGGTCGTAGCCGATGGCGATGCTGGTGTTGATGTGGCCATGACCCTCCAGCCCGTCGCCGAGCGGGTCGTTGGTGCAGTTGTTGATCATGGCGATGCGGGAGGTGGTCCCGGCACCCAGGACGGTCAGGGTCGGGTCGCCGGCGCCGGCGGCGATGGCGCCGTTGCCCACGCCGTCGTCGGCCACGCTCAGGATCGGGTAATCGGCCGGGTTCTGGCTGAAGCCGAAGCCGTCGAGCCACGCCTTGTAGCCGGTGCCGCTCGGGCCGGTCTGACTGCCGTTGAGGTGCCCGGCCATGATCTGGGTCTGCACCTCGTCCATCAGCTCGCGCGGGAAGATCTCGCCCACCCAGACCACGTCCGGGAGGCTGGCGATGGTGAGCAGGGCGCCGGCGCGCACGGTAATCCGGATGTTCTCGAAGGCGAGGATCGGCGACCAGCCGGCCATCACCTCCGTCGCCAGACCGGCGATCACGCTCTGCGAGGCGGCCTTGCCGGGGTGGGCGTACATCTGGACGACCACCGGCACCAGCTCGTCGGGATCGGCCTCGGTGAGGATCCGCTGCTCGATGGAGGCGCCGAGCTTGTAGGCCGTCTGATGGGTGCCGCTGTACTGCACGAACTCACCGGCCGCCGCGAGGGCGTCGAGGTGGCTGCGGCTCTTCGCATCGGCCCAGACCAGGTAGGCGTTGTTGGCGACGTACTGCACGAGGCGGGCACCGGTGGCCTCCACCTCGTCGAGCCACCGCTGCTGGATCGGCCCGACGAAGCCGACCAGGTGCAGCGCGGCGCCGGCCGGCGGCTTGCTCGCGAGCCGCGCGGGCAGGTCGGGGCTGCCGCCGGTCACGGTGAGCGGATGGCGGTCGAAGAGGATCGTGTCCATCTCCGGATCCACCTGGACCCGCGCGCGCACCGCCGCCGGCAGCGCGTCGAGGGCCGCGTCGCTCACCTTGTAGAGAGCGAAGGAGCCGTAGTCGTGCCAGAGGACGACGCCGGGGGCGTTGGCATCGAGCTGGCCCGGAGCCGCGAGGACCTTGTGCGGCGGGGCCGCGAACCCGAGGCTCGCGCCGAGCAGGAGCAGCGAGAGACAGACCGTGACGAGGCGTGCACGCGTGGTGTTCATAGCGAACCTACCCTCCGGAAGAGATGACGTACGGACTGGTCTGGAGTCGATCGCATCACGAGATTGGATTCCGGGGCATCCTGTCACGTCGGCTTCGCCGGCACAACCCCCGCGATCCCGGACGAGGCACCGCAAAACAGGAGCCCTGAACCCTGATAACCCGCTGCCCCGCTCGGGAGAGAATCGCTCCTGAGGCCCTTCCCTGGGGATACTCGCCCGTCATGTCCGTTCGCTCCCGCTCCGGCCCGCCGCCCCCCTCCGATCCCGACCAGGGGATCTGGCAGGGGCGGCGGATCGCCCGCCGCTTCCTCTCCCCCGACGGCCTGACGGTCCTCGTCGGCCGGAGCGCCGAGGAGAACGACCTCCTCTCGCTCCGCCTCGCCGCGCCCGGCGACTTCTGGTTCCACCTCGCCGGCGACTCCGGCTCCCACGTCGTGGTGCGCAACCCCGGCGGGCGCGACCGGCTGCCGCGGGAGACCGAGCGGTTCGCGGCGGCCCTCGCTGCCGGCTACTCGAAGGGACGCCGTGGCGGGCAGGTGGCCGTCCACGTCGCCCGCGCCGGGGACGTCTCGAAGCGGCGGGGGCAGCCGCCCGGCGAGGTCACGCTCGCCCGCTTCCGGACGGTGCGGGTCGCTCCGCTCCGCGCCGAGGATCTCGACGCCGCCGCTTCCTCGCGGGAGCTGCCATGACTTCGGCGCCCGCCGCGCCGCGCAAGATCGTCCACGTGGACATGGATGCCTTCTACGCCTCGGTCGAGCAGCGCGACCGGCCGGAGCTCCGGGGGCGGCCGGTGGTCGTCGCCTGGAGCCCCGAGCCGCGCAGCGTCGTCTGTGCCGCCTCCTACGAGGCGCGGCGTTTCGGCGTCCGCTCGGCGATGCCGGCGACCCGCGCCGCCCGGCTCTGTCCCGACGCGGTCTGGTTGCGCCCCGACTTCCCCCGCTACAAGGCGGTCTCGCGCGAGGTGCACGCGATCTTCCGCCGCCACACCGATCTCGTCGAGCCGCTCTCGCTCGACGAGGCGTACCTCGACGTGACCGTGGAGCGCACCGGCCTGCCGTCGGCGACCGCGACCGCGCAGGCGATCCGCGCCGCGATCCGCGCCGAGCTCGGCCTGACCGCCTCGGCCGGGGTGGCGTCGAACAAGCTGCTCGCGAAGATCGCCTCCGACTGGCGCAAGCCCGACGGCCTCTTCGTGATCCGGCCGCGGGAGGCCGCGGCGTTCCTCGCGCCGCTGCCGGTCGGCCGGCTCCCCGGCGTCGGCCGCGCCACCGAACGGATCCTTGCCGAGCTCGGGCTCGCGACCGCGGGCGACCTGCGGCAGGCCGACCCCCGCCGGCTCGAACGCCGCCTCGGGCGGTTCGGGCCGCGGCTCGTCGAGTACGCCTGGGGGCGCGACGAGCGCCCCGTCCAGCCCGACCGGCCGGCCCGCTCGCTCTCCGCCGAATCCACCTTCCCGGAAGATCTCGCGGCGCCGGCGCTCGGGCCCGAGCTCGCGCGCCTCGCCGCTCTCGCCTGGGCGCGGGCGGAGCGGCACCGGCGGATCGCGCGCACCGTGACCCTCAAGCTGCGCACCGCGGCCTTCCGCACCCACACCCGCAGCCAGACGCCGGAGCGGCCGCCAGCGGCTGCCGCGGAGGTCGCCGCCCTCGCGGTGCGCCTCCTCGCCACCAGCGGCCTGCCGCCGGAGACGCGCTTCCGCCTCGCCGGCGTCGCTCTCTCCGGCTTCGCCGACGAGGCCGGCGACGACCGTCAGCGGCGGCTCTTCTGAGTCCGCGTACAATGGCGGGACGCATGCACGAATCGAATCTGCCCCGACAACCCGCCCCGGAGAGCAGCCAGTCGTTCGACGACCTCGGCCTCACGCCCGAGCTGCGCGTCGCCGTCGCCGAGCTCGGCTGGCAGCGGCCGACGCCGATCCAGGCGCTCGTCATCCCGCCGGCGCTCGCCGGGCGCGATCTGATCGGCCTCGCCGCGACCGGCTCGGGCAAGACCGCCGCCTTCGGCCTGCCGATCGTCCAGCGCCTGCCCGCCGACGGCAGGGTGCGCGCCCTGGTGCTCTCCCCCACCCGCGAGATCACCCTCCAGACGAAGAGCTTCCTCGACTACTTCGGCGCCAGCCGGCGGCTGCGCGCGGTGGCGCTGATCGGCGGGCTGCAGATCCGGCACCAGATGGACGCGCTCGCCCGCAAGCCGCAGATCGTCGTCGCCACCCCGGGGCGGCTGCTCGACCATCTCGAGCGCGGCACGGTGCGCCTCGACGCGGTGAGCGAGCTCGTGCTCGACGAGGGGGATCACATGCTCGATCTCGGCTTCATGCCGCAGATCCACCGGATCCTCGAGCACCTCCCGGAGCAGCGGCACACGATGCTCTTCTCGGCCACGATGCCGCCGCCGATCGAACGGCTCGCGCAGCGCTTCCTCACCGAGCCGCTGCGGCTCGACGTGACGCCGAAGGGGAAGGCCGCGCGCGGGATCACCCACCGCCTCTACCTCGTCGACATCGACAACAAGCGCCCCTGCATCCTCTCGCTGCTCAACCGCGAGCTCGGCACGACGCTCGTCTTCACCCGCCGGAAGGTGGACGCCGAGTGGCTCTCCCGGGTGCTCGAGCGCGAAGGGCACCGGGTCGAGCGGATCCACTCCGATCTCACGCAGGCGCAGCGGCTCGCCGCGCTCGACGGCTTCCGGGAGGGGCGGCACCGGATCCTCGTCGCCACCGACGTCGCAGCGCGCGGCCTCGACATCCCGGCGATCGAGCACGTCATCAACTACGACATCCCGGACACGGTCGAGGATTACGTCCACCGCGCCGGGCGCACGGCGCGGGGCGACGCCGAGGGGGTGGTTTCGACGATCGCCACCTTCCTCGACAAGCCGCTGATCAAGGAGATCGAGGCGACCCTCGGCCACGAGCTGCCGCGCTGCACCACCCTCGGGGTCGAGCCGTACGTCGAGTACAAGCCGCGGCGGCGCCTGGGGCGCCGCCTCCGCTGAGCGTCTGACGCGCTCAGGGGACGAGCTCGAGCGTCGAGACCGCCGCCCGCGCGATCGCCTCCTCGCTCCACGGCACCGGCCGCAGCCGGCCGGCGAGGAAGAGCGGCATCTGATCGGCGTAGTGCGGATCCGCCGGATGCCCGGCCTGGCCGCCGGGCAGGATGGCGAGGGTGCCGTCGGGATCGGAGAGATCGGTCACCCAGCGCATCGAGGGGCCGTAGACCACCGCCTGCCGGCTCCCCTCCCAGACCCCGCCGAACGCCGCGACCGTGGTCGCCGAGCCGCCGAGCGGGAACGGGCCGCGGTCGAACCAGCGGCCGAGGAGCGGCAGGCTGCCGAGCGGGTGCGCGAGCCGGAGCCGGTGGAGCTCGCCGTACGGCCAGCGGGCGACCTCCGGACCGAACCGCTTCACCCCGGTCCGCCAGGCGGCCGCGAGCGCCGCGGCCACGATCTCGTCGCGCCCTTCGACCTCGGGGGTGGTGACGTCGTCGAAGAAGACCGGGTCGAGACGGCCGGTCAGGAGCGCGAGGAGCCGCTCCCGGCTGGCGAAGGGGGGCAGCCCGTGCGCGCGCGCCTCGTCGACGAAGATCCGGGCGCCGAGCTCCCGCTCCGCGAGGAGGAAGAGCGCCGCCGGCCCCCGCGCCGTCATCTCGCCGTCCCAGGCCGCGAGGGTGGCGCGGGCACGCTCGGCGTCGCCGGAAAACGGGCCGCCGAGCGCCGCGACGATCTCGCGCGCCCAGAGCGAGCGCACGTCGTTCTGCACCCCGGCCAGTCCCTCGGGCGTCCACCGCGCCTGACCGGCGAGCAGCTCGGCGATCCGCCGGGCCCGGTGGGGGCTGTCGAAATCGCCCGCGAAGAACTCCGGGCGCGCTGCTCCCCAGGTGTCGTCGTTGGCGGTCACCAGCCGCATCTCCCGGCCCCCGAACCGCCGGGGGGTATCGGCAGCCGGGCGGAGCCCCTCCCAGCCCCACCCCGGCTCCCAGCCGGGGGCGGGGAAGCGGCCGTGCCCCTGCCGGCGCGCCGGCAGCCGGCCGAGGATCGTCTGCACCAGCCCGCCGTCGCGATCGGCGACGAGGAGGTTCTGGGCGGGCGCCGCGAACGGCGCGACTGCCGCCGGCACCTCGGCGACCCCCTCCGCGCGGGCGAGGGCGAGGAGGGCGCCCAGCGGATCGGCCGGCTCGTAGGCGGTCCAGGCGAGCGAGCGGGGGGGCAGACCGCGCCCGGCGTCGGCCGGCAGCAGCGGGCCGCGGTCGGTGTCGCAGAGCTCGACCGGGGACGGGTCGGCGCCGCGCACGGCGATCGTGACGGTCTCGCAGGTGACCGGCTCCCAGCCGTCGCCGCGAAGCACCCGCTCGCCCCGTTCGTCGAGCTGCTCGAAGAAGAGGTCGTGGTCGTCGAGCATGACGTTGGTGACCGCCCAGGCGAGCCGCGCGGTGCGGCCGATCACCACCCCCGGCGTGCCGGGGAGCGTCATCCCCGCGACCTCGTAATCCGGCGCCCGCAGGTGCGCCTGGTACCAGACCCCCGGCAGCCGCAGCGCGAGATGCGGGTCGTTGGCGACGAGCGGGGCGCCGCTCTCGCTCCACTCCCCGCCGAGCGCCCAGTTGTTGCTGCCGACCGCCGCGATCTCGGCGGCGGCCCCGCCGCTGGCGGCGACGGGCGCCGGGCTCCCGGCCGCGAGCTCGACGAGCGCCGCCGGGATCTCCTCGACCGGCACGCCGGCGAGGGCCGCCGCCTGCTCGGCGCCGAAGGCGCGCAGCCAGCCGTACCGGGTCTCCTCGGGGCGTCCGGCCCAGAAGGAGAGGTCGCGCGCCATCAGGAGAACGAAGCCGAGGCTGTCGACCGGCCGCCACGGTTCGGGCCGGAGCCCGAGCAGCCGGAGCTCGGGAGGCAGGTCCGGGCCCCGCTCGGCGAGCCAGGCGTTCACCCCCGCGGCGTACGCCTCGAGCCACTCCCGGGGCTCGGGCGAGGTGCTCTCCCAGAGCCGGGCAGCCGCCTTCGCGAGGCGCAGCTCGACCATCTCCCGGTCGAGGGCGAGGGTCCGCTCGCCGAACAGCTCCGAGAGGCGTCCGGCCACCAGCCGGCGGCCGAGCTCCATCTGGAAGAAGCGGTCGTTGGCGTGCAGCCAGCCGAGCGCCGCGGCGAGATCGCGCCCCGACTCGCCGCGCAGGTGCGGCACTCCCCAGTCGTCGAAGCGGACCGCGACCGGGGCCGAGAGAACGCCGAGCGAACGGCTGCCCGAGCGCACCGGCCGGCCGCCGCGGCCGAGCCACTGCCAGCCGGCGAGCGCGGCGAGACCGACGAGGAGGAGGAGCGCGATGGCGGCGTGGAGGAGACGGCGGCGCATGGTGCCGTCGAGTCTACCGTTCGCGCCGGACGCTCAGAACGGACCGCCGAGCTCGCGCACCAGCGGGCGGCTCTTGCTCGCGAGCGCCACCCCGTCGCCGAGCGGCAGCATCACCGCACGCAGCTGCGGGTGGATCATCAGGTACGGGTTGAACTGTTCGAGGGCCCGGATGCCGGGGTCGCCGAGATCCTCCGGCCCGGGGTCGGCGAGCCGTCCCTGGGCGAGACAGCGGTCGGCGATCACCAGCCCGCGCACCGCGACGAGCGGCAGCACGAAGTCGAGCCAGCGCCGGGCCGCCGGCCGCGAGGCGTCGAGCACCACGATCTCGAACGGCCCGCGGAGGGAGGCGAGCTCGGCGCCGGGATCGGCCGCTCGCCAGTCGACCCGTTCGACCACGAGGCCGGCGGTGAGCAGCTCGCGGGCGGGCGCGGCCAGCGCCTCCTCCGGCTCGAACGCGATCAGCTCCGCCTCCGGCGCGCCGCGCGCGAGCGCCAGCGTGCCGTCGCCCCGGCCGGCGCCGAGCTCGAGGATCCGGCGCGGCCGCGTCGCGGCGGCGAGCAGCTCGAAGAGGCGGACGACCGCCGGATCCCGGCCCGGCGGTCCCGCTTCGGAAGCGCCTTCGACCGCCGCGAGCAGGCGGTCGCGGGGCGAGAGGAGACGACGCAGATAGCGGCCCTGCGCCGGCCGCAGGAGCGGCTCGCGGCGGCGGCTCATCGGCCGCCCGGTGGCGGCTGCCAGGCGAGGAGCTCGAGCCGCACCGAACGGCGCTGCTCGCCACGCTCACCGGCGAAGAGGAGGTTCGCCTCGAGGTCGAAGTCGCAGCTGGTGAGCCCCGCGGGCACCTGCCACTCGAGCCACTGACGCCCCGCGCCGGAGATGACGAGCTCCTCCGGACCACAGGTGGAGCGCAGCGTCACCACCGGCCCATGTTCGCCGGGCAGGACCACGAACCGCCCGCCCGGCTCCGGACCCGGAGGAACGTAGAGCTGCGCGTAGACGAACCCGCCCGCGGCGAGCTGCGCAACCCGCAGGCGGCCGCTCTGCGCCCCGAGCCAGCGGCTGGTGAGGATCTGGCGGTCGGGGCTCCCCTCGACCTCCCGCCACTCCGGCGAGTACTCGCAGTGCGGCAGCGGCCCCGGGCTCGCCGGGACCTCGACACGCGCCACGGCGTACTCGTACCGGTCCACCTCCCGGTGCCCACCGGCGAGCGGGAAGCGCGCGCCGCTCGCGGCGTCGTAGAGCCCCACGGTGAGCTCGTAGCTGCCCTCCGGCAACGGCGGCGCCAGCGCCGACTGCAGGAGGCGAACCCGGTCGCGGCGCGGCTCGCCCGGGCGCCAGTCGGCGGGCAGCGGGTAGTCGAAGGTGCGCACCACCGAGCCCGGCTCGTCGAGGAGGTGGACGAAGACCACCGGCTGCTCGCCGAGCGCCTCGCGCTCGACCCGGGGGACGAGCTCGAGCTCGAGCTCGCGCAACTCGGGGTAGGGAAGGGTGAGCGTCGCCGGGGTGACCCGCACCTCGGCGACGGGCGGCTCACCCCGCCGGCAGCCGGCCACGAGCGCCACGGCGGCGAGCAGCAGCACCAGCGAGCGTCGTCTCATCCCTCTGCCTCCGGACAGCAACAGGTCGCCGCGCAGTCAGGCCCTTCCCAGACCGTCACCGCCGCGACCGGCGCGCCGGGCAGCCGCTCGCGCAGCGCGCCGAGGAGCCAGGCCGCGAGGTGCTCGGTCGTCGGGCTCAGCCGGTCGAACGGCGGCACCCGGTTCAGATCGCCATGGTCGAACGGCCGGACGAGCTCGTCGAGGGCCCGCTTGACCGCCACGAAGTCGTAGGCCATCCCCTCGGCGTCGAGCCCCGCCGCGTGCAGCTCCGCCTCCACCCGCCAGGAGTGGCCGTGCGGCGTCTCGGCGTGGCCGCGGTAGGAGGTGAGGTGGTGCGCCGCCTCGAAGCGGCTCCGCACCCGGAGCACGAAGCGGCTGCCGGCCGGAGGGATCACGCCGGATCCCCCGCGAGCGCGAGCCGCTCCGCCTCCCCCGCGCCGAGGCCGGGCCGCAGGAGCTCCTTGAGGCGCGCCGCGACCATCTCCATGGCGACCCGGTTCTCCCCACCTTCGGGGACGATCACGTCGGCCCACCGTTTCGACGGCTCGACGAACTCCAGGTGCATCGGCCGCACCGTCGCCTCGTACTGGCGCAGCACGTCGCCGACCGAACGGCCGCGCTCGGCCATGTCGCGGCGCAGCCGCCGCACGAGGCGCACGTCGGCGTCGGTGTCGACGAAGATCTTCAGCTCGAGCAGGGAGCGGATCGCCGGCTCGGCGAGCAGCAGGATCCCCTCGACGAGCACCACCGGCCGCGGCTCGACGCGGACCGTCTCGCCGGTGCGCCGGTGATGGACGAAGTCGTAGACCGGCACCTCCACGGCGCGGCCGGCCTTCAGCTCGCGCAGGTGCGCGACGAGCAGCGGGGTGTCGAGGGCGTCCGGGTGGTCGAAGTTGTGGGCGAGCAGCTCCGCCTCGTTCGCCCAGGCGACGTCGCGGTAGTAGCTGTCCTGGGCGAGGAAGGCGAGCCGGCCCGGCCCGACGGCCTCCAGGATCGCCCGCGCGACCGTGGTCTTGCCCGAGCCGGTGCCGCCGGCCACGCCGAGAGCGAGGATCCGGTCCGGACGGCCAACCGCGCCCTCCGGGCCACGCTGTCGCGGTGCCGTCATGGTCCCGATTCTATCCGCGCGCCCGGGCAGTGGCGCCGCGCCGCAGGCGCGCCACGAGCGGCGGCAGCTCGGCCATCGAGTCGAGCCGGTGATCGGGCTCCGGGCCGGTGGCGTCGGCCGAGCGCAGCCAGGCGGTCGGCACGCCCGCGGCCCGCCCGGCCACGACGTCGGCCGAGCGGCGGTCGCCGACCATCAGGGCCTCCTCCGGGGCCACCCCGAGCGCGGCGAGCGCGGTGTGGAGCATCGCCGGCGACGGCTTGCGCGACCCCTCGTCGTAGCTCCAGACCAGGTGACGGAACGCCGGCAGGTAGCCGTGCCGGGCGAGCAGGTCGCGGTAGAGCGGGCTCGGCAGCGGGATGTTCGAGACGAGCGCGAGCGGCACCCCGGCGGCCGCGAGCGCCGCCACCGCCGCCTGCGCCTCCGGCACCGGCGTCACCGTCTCGGCGAACGGCGCGAACCAGGTGGCGAGGAGCCGGCGGTCGGAGAAGCGGCGGCGGGCGTAGCGGCGCAGGCGCACGAGATGGGGGCGCCAGTCGGCCTCGCGCACCCGCTCGTACCGGCGCGCGTGCTCGCGCTTCCACGGATCGAAGAGGAGCTCGTCGAGGTGGCGCTGTTCGAGGGGCGGACCGCCGGGCCGGCGCAGGAGGACGAGCAGCGCCTCCCGCCCGCGCCAGTCGTGCCGGCCCACCGGAAGCCCCTCGGCGTTGCCGAAATCGAGGAGCACGCCGCCCATGTCGAGGAGCACCGCCCGGAGGGGGCGCGGGCGCGGAGCCATGGCTCATGATAGCCCGCCGGCGCCGGGAACGGCCGCCGGTCTCAGCGCTGACAGCCGGGGCAGTACCAGGTGCCGCGCCCCGCGAGCACGACCCGCCGGATCGCGCGGCCGCAGCGCGGGCACGGTTCGCCGTCGCGGCCGTAGACCGCGAGCGCGACCCGGAAGAGCCCCTCGCGGCCGGCGCCGTCGGTGTAATCCTGGATCGTCGTCCCGCCGGCGGCGATCGCCTCCTCGAGGACGGCGATCACCGTCTCGCCGAGGCGCCGCCACCGCGGCCGGGAGATCCGGTCCACCGGCCGGTCGGGGCGCAGGCCGGCGCGGAAGAGCGCCTCGCAGGCGTAGATGTTCCCGATCCCGGCGACCACCCCGGCGTCGAGCAGGAGGCTCTTGACCGGGCAGCGGCGGCCGCGGGCGGCGCGCGCGAGATCGTCGCCGCTGAACGCCCCGCCGAGCGGCTCGATGCCGAGGTGCGCGAGCGGCGGCGCCGCGAGCACCCCCGCCGTCGGCCGCACGAAGGCGAGGCCGAAGCGGCGCGGATCGCGGAGCCGCAGCCGTTCGCCACCGTCGAGGAAGAGGGCGAGGTGCTCGTGCGGTTCGCGCGGGAGCGCCGCCGGCACGAGCGTCAGCCGCCCGCTCATCCCCAGATGGACGACGAGCGTGCGCTCCCCTTCGAGGGCGGCGAGGAGGTACTTCCCGCGCCGGTCGAGGTGGAGGAAGCGGCGGCCGGCGAGCGCGCCGAGCGGCCGGCGGGCGAGCGGGGCGCGCAACGCGCGGACGTGGATGGCAACCCGCTCGATCCGGCGCCCGCTCAGGCGCGGTTCGAGGCTGCGGCGGAGGACCTCGACTTCGGGCAGCTCGGGCACGGATCGATCCTCGCCCGCGGCGGGTGGGTTGACAAGGCCAGAGCGTAAGCGTAAAAATGGCGTAAATGATACGTCAGGCCTCCCTCCCCTTCCCCCTCGCCCCGCCCCTCGCGGCCGGAAGCGAGGCCCCTCCCCTCGGCCGGCGCGGCCCGGTCGCCTACCTCGAGCTGGCGGTCGGCGAGCTGCTCAACCGGGTCACGAGCCCGCGGCTGCCGTTCGCCTGGACGATCAACCCGTACCGCGGCTGCGAGTTCGGCTGCCCGTTCTGCTACGCCCGCTACACCCACGACTTCCTCGAGCCCGCGGGCTGGCGGGCGTTCGAGACCCGGATCTTCGTCAAGCACCGCGCCCCGCAGGCGCTCCGCCGCCAGCTCCGGCGCCGGGTGCTGCAGGGGCAGCCGATCGCGATCGGTACCGCCTCCGATCCGTATCAGCCCGCCGAGGGACGGTTCCGGCTGACGCGGGAGCTGCTCGCGCTCTTCCTGCCGGCCGCCGGTCTCCACCTCTCGCTGACCACCCGCTCGCCGCTGGTGCTGCGCGATCTCGACCTGCTCACGGCGCTCGACCGGCGCCATCACGTGGAGGTGAACCTGAGCCTCCTCACCGTCGACCCGGAGCTCGCCCGCGCGCTCGAGCCGCGCGCGCCCTCCCCGCGGGTGCGCCTCGAGGCCGCCGCCCGGCTCGCGGCGGCGGGGCTCACGGTGAACCTCTTCTGCCAGCCGCTCCTGCCCGGCATCCACGACGACGAAGCGGTGCTCGCACCGCTCTTCGCCGCCGCCACGGCCGCGGGCGTCCGCGATCTCGTCGCGAGCCCGCTCTTCCTCCGCTCCCCGGCGCGCGAGCGGTTCTTCGCCTGGCTCGGGGCGCACCGCCCCGCTCTCCTCCCGCGCTACCGGCAGCTCTACCGGAACCGGACGCGGCTCGACCGGGCCGCGAGCGAACGGCTCCTCGCGCCGTTCCGCCGGCTGCGGCTCGCTCACGGCTTCCCGCGGCCGCTCGCCGGCCGCACCTGAAGACGCGGGTCAGCGGGGCGAGAGGGCGAGCACGAGCTCGGCGAGGGCGGTCGCCGCCTCTCCCGACTCCCCCTTGAGCCGCCGCTCGGTCTCGAGCACCCGCCACGGCAGCTCCTCGAGGAGGGCCGGGGGCAGGCGCGACGCGAGCAGATAGGCGCGGTGGAGCCGGAACGGGTGGAGGCCGGCGAGCGGGCTGGCGCCGAGCTCCTCGTCGGCGGCCTGCAGGCGCGCCGCCCAGCGGCTTTTGAACCGGCCGTAGTCGCGCTCGGCCGGGGGGACGCCGCGCCGCTCGGCGAGGCCGCCGAGGGCGGTGAGCTGCCGGCAGAGCCCGGCGAGCAGCGTGAAGAAGGAGAGGCGCGCGATGATCGGCTCCTCGGCGCCGGCGAGCAGCCGCTCGAGCCGCTCGAGAGCCTCGGCGGGACGCCCCTCGCCGATCGCGTCGAGCACCTGCCAGACGTCCTGCTCGCCGCGATCCTCCACCGCCTCGACCACCGCGCGGTGGTCGATCCGGCCACCCCCGGCGAGCGCCGCGAGCTTCCGGTACTCGGCCGCGAAGCGGGCGGTCGAGTCGTCGTGGGCCCCGCTCGCTCCCCGCTCGCCGCTCCGCAGCGTGCGCCGCGCCAGCTCGCGG
>JAAYLR010000076.1 GCA_012521815.1 Acidobacteriota bacterium | reverse complement strand
TGTCCCTGGGGATGCGGCCGCCGGCGGAGTTTGTGGCGCTCTGGTCGCCTCCGGCTCCCGGCGCGCCACAAACTCCGGGGACCTCGACCAACCCGCCGGGACTCTCATAATCTCTGTGCCTACTTTCGGGGGCAGGTCAGGCGGGGCTCACGCAGGCCGAGCTGGGCAGGCGGCTGCGCCGGTCGCAGGCGATGGTGAGCGCGGCCGAGAACGGCGCCATGCGGGTGGGAGAGCGGTACGTGAAGGCTGTGCTCCGGGCGTGCGGTGGGGCGGCAGGAGAGTGATGCCCGGCGGGGGTTTGCCGGTAAGATTGCTTCCATGTTCGACATCCCGGGTGACGCCCGGATCTACGTGGCCGGGCACCGGGGGCTCGTGGGGTCGGCGATCGTGCGGCGGCTCGCGCGGGAGGGGTTCACGAACCTGCTCACCACCGGGCGCGAGGAGGTGGACCTGCGCAATCAGGCCGAGGTGGAGGCCTGGTTCGCGGCGGCGCGGCCGGAGTACGTCTTCCTCGTGGCGGGGACGGTCGGCGGGATCCTCGCCAACTCGACGCGGCCGGCGGAGTTCCTCTACGACAACCTGATGATCCACGCCACGGTGGTGCACGCGGCGTGGCGTACCGGCGTCCGGCGGCTCCTCTACCTCGGCAGCTCGTGCATCTACCCGCGGCTCACGGCGCAGCCGATGCGCGAGGAGCAGCTGCTCACCGGGCCGCTCGAGCCGACCAACGAGCCGTACGCGGTGGCGAAGATCGCCGGCATCCGGCTCTGTCAGGCGTACCGGCGCCAGTACGGCTGCGACTTCATCTCGGCGATGCCGACGAATCTCTACGGCCCCGGCGACAACTTCGACCTCGCGAGCTCGCACGTGCTGCCGGCGCTCATCCGCCGCTTCCACGAGGCGCAGGCGGCCGGGGCGAGCGAGGTGGTGGTCTGGGGAACGGGCGCGCCGCGGCGGGAGTTCCTGCACGTGGACGACCTCGCCGACGCCTGCCTCTTCCTGATGCGGCGGTACGACGGCGCGGAGCACCTCAACGTCGGCACCGGCGAGGAGGTGACGATCCGTGAGCTCGCCGAGGCGGTGCGCGACGCGGTGGCGCCGGGCCTGGCGATCCGGTTCGATCCGGAGAAGCCGGACGGGATGCCGCGCAAGCTCCTCGACGTCTCCCGGCTCCACGCCCTCGGCTGGCGGCACACGATCGGCCTCCGCGAGGGGATCGCCACGACCTACGCCTGGCTCCGCGACGCCCTCGCCCGCGGCGAGCCGGTGCGGGGGTTCGCCGTACCGCCGGCGGCCGGGTAGCCCGCCACCCTTCTGCGAGGACTCCGATGACCCGGCTCTCCATCGTCGTTCCCGTCTACAACGAGCGGTACCTCGTGGAGGCCTGTCTGGAACGGGTGGCCGCGGTCACGGTGCCGGGGATCGACGAGATCGAGCTCGTCGTGGTGGACGACGGCTCGACCGACGGCACCGCCGAGGTGCTCGACCGGCTCGCGGCGCGGTGGCCGGAACGGATGCGGCTGCTGCGGCAGCCGAACGGCGGGAAGGGGGCGGCGCTCCAGACGGGGATCGCGGCGGCGACGGGGGACTTCATCGTCTTCCAGGATGCCGACCTCGAGTACGACCCGCGGGATCTGCCGGCGCTCGTCGCGCCGCTGCTCGAGGATGCCGCCGACGCGGTCTACGGCTCGCGCTTCCTCGTCGCCGGGCGGCGGCGGGTGCTCTCCCACCGGCACACGGCCGGCAACCGGCTGCTGACCGCGCTCAGCAACTGGTTCACCGACCTCGGCCTGACCGACATGGAGACCTGCTACAAGGCGGTCAAGGCGCCGCTGCTCAAGTCGATCCCGCTCCGCTCGCGCGGCTTCGGGGTGGAGCCGGAGCTGACCGCGAAGCTCGCCAAGCGCGGGGCGGCGCTCTTCGAGGTGCCGGTCAGCTACCTCGGGCGGACCTATCAGGAGGGGAAGAAGATCGGCTGGCGCGACGCCGTCGTCGCGGTCGCGACGATGGTGCGCTACTGGCTCGTGGACGACGTCTACCGCGCCGACGCCTACGGTTCGCAGATCCTCGGGAGCCTGGAGCGGGCGCGGCGGTTCAACGGCTGGATGGCGGCGGCGGTGCGGCCGCACGTGGGCGACCGGGTGCTCGAGATCGGCGCCGGGATCGGCAACCTGACGATGCACCTCGTGCCGCGCGACCGGTACCTCGCGACCGACCTCGAGCCGCTCTACGTGGACTACCTCGCGACCCTCGCCCGGGGGCGGCCGTACCTCGCGGCCCGGCAGCTCGACGCGACCGACAGCGCGGCGTTCCGGGAGCTGGCCGGCGGCTTCGACACCGTGGTCTGCCTCAACGTCCTCGAGCACGTCGCCGACCCGGCGGCGGCGCTCGCGAACATGGTCTCGGCGCTCGCCCCCGGCGGGCGGCTGGTGCTCTACGTGCCCGCCGGGCCGTGGCTCTACTCGCGGCTCGACGAGGTGCTCGAGCACCGCTGCCGCTACACCCGGACGGCTCTCGAACGGGAGCTCACCGCCGCCGGGCTCGCGATCGAGAGCCTCCGGGGGTTCAACCGGATGGGGGTGGTCGGCTGGCTCGTCAACGGGCTCCTGCTGCGGCGCCGCCGGATCCCGCGTCTCCAGCTCAAGCTCTACGACCTCGGCGTGCCCCTCTGGCGCCGCCTCGATCGCGTTCTCCCCTGGCCCGGCCTCGGGCTCCTCGCGGTGGCGCGCAAGCCGTGACCGGTCCGCGCTCGACTCCGTCTGGTTCGCCCGCCGCCGGCCGCCGCGGCGCGCCGGGAGCCGGGAGGGCGGGGCGATGAAGCTCCCCACGCTGCTCCAGATCGCGGCGCTGGCCGCGGTGGTGGCGGGGCTGGTGACGAACCTCGTGATGCCGCTCGCGCTCTGGCTGGCGCGGGCGTTCTCGGTGCTCGACCGACCGGACGGGGAGCGGAAGCGGCACGCGGCGGCGGTGCCGCGCCTCGGCGGGGTGGCGGTGGCCGCCGGGCTCGCCTTCGGGGCGGTGGTGCCGCTCGCCTTCCACTGGGAGCGGTGGCGGGCGGTGGTGCCGCGCGGCGAGCTGGTCGCCTTCGTGCTGGCGCTCGCGATCGTCTTCCTCGTCGGCCTCGTGGACGACCTCCACGGGCTCGGGCCGCTGAAGAAGCTGGCCGGGGAGACGGTGGCGGCGATCCTGCTGGTGCAGGCGGGCTGGTCGTTCTCGTTCTTCTGGCTGCCGGTCTTCGGCCAGATCCACTTCGGCGCGTTCGGCGGGCTGATCTCGGTGCTCTGGCTCGTCGGGGTGACCAACGCGGTCAACCTCCTCGACGGGCTCGACGGCCTCGCGGCGGGGATCGTGGCGATCATCGCCGGGAGCCTCGCGACCTATTCGATCTGGGTCGGCAACGCCGGGAGCGTCGCGCTGCTCGCGGCGATGACCGGGGCGTGCCTCGGCTTCCTGCGGCACAACTGGGAGCCGGCGCGGATCTTCCTCGGCGACTCGGGCTCGCTCGTGCTCGGCTTCCTGCTCGCCGCGATCTCGCTGCACGCGACCTTCAAGGCCGAGGCGACGGTGGCAATCCTGCTGCCGCTGCTCGCGCTCGGGCTGCCGGTGGTCGACACCCTGCTGGTGATGGCGGTGCGCTTCCTCGAAGCGTCGGGCCGGAGCCTGCCGGCGCGCTTCCGGCGGATGGTCGAGGGCGACCGGCAGCACCTCCACCACCTGCTCGGCAACCTGATGCCGCGGCGGCGGCAGATCGTGCTCGGGCTCTGGGGGGTGGCGGCGATCTTCTGCGTGATGGCGCTCGTGGTGGTGATGGAAGGGGAGCCGGAGCTCGGGCTCGTGCTGATCGCGGTGCAGGTGGTGGCGATCGTCCTGCTCCGGCGCCTCGGCTTCGCCCGCGCCGCGCGGCGGCTGGCGGCGGCCGAGCGGGCGCAGCTGCGCGAGCGGCTCGCGCCGGGTCCGCGCGAGCCCTGAGGCGACGCCGCGCCGTCGCTCTCTCAGATGCCGGAACGCGCTACCGCAGCGTGACCCGGCCGGGGCGCACCCGGCCGCCGGCGAGGGACTCGACGCGCAGGAGGCCGGGGGCGGCGGCGATCTCGAGCGGGAGCTCGAGCTCGCTGCCGGGGCGAACGGCACGGGGAGCGAGCGCCTCCCCCTGCCACTGGATCGCGACCACCGCGCCGGCGGCGGGGACCTCGTCGAAAGCGAGCGTGAGACCGGTGGCGCTCGTCGCGGGAAGGAGCTCCAGGAGCGCCGCACCGCCGCGCCACCGCCAGTCGGTTGCCTCCCAGCGGTCCCGGTGGGCGGCGGCGAACGCCGCCTCGGCCTCGCCGCGCGGGGCGAGGGCGGGGTCGGTCCGGGCGAGCCGGAGGCGCAGCGCCAGTCCCGCCGGACGCCGTTTCCACTCGCGGTGGAGGGGAGCGAGGGCGGCGGCGGCCGCCACCGGGTCGCCGCGGTCGAGGAGGAGGGCGGCCTTGGCGAGGAGGTAGCCGCCCCACGCCTCGCTCCACTGCGACTCCTGGCGGCGCTCGACGAGCTCGGCGGCCGGCAGGTCACCGGCGGCGACGAGGGCCCAGGCGACGAGCTCCGGCGGGAGGCCGGGGGTGCCGCGCGCGGTGCGCTCGAGGGTCTCGGGAGCGAGCGGTACGGGGGCGAACGGGGCGAGGGCGGCCCCCCATTCGAGCCAGGCGCGGGCGGCGCCGGCGAGGGCGGCGGCCGGCGCTCCGGCCGGGCGGGAGCGGACCGCCTGGTCGAAGAGCGGCGCCTCGGCGCGGCCGGGGCGGGTCCGGGCCCCGGCCTGCACCGCGGCGGCGGCGGCGCCCGCGCGGTCGCCGCCCCGCTGGCGGACGCGGCTCTCGGCGAGCAGCTCTTCGATCTCCCGCGTCCGGGCCCGGGTGGCGAGGTCGTGCGCTTCGAGCCAGTGCGGCCAGTCGGCCTGCGCGGCGTAGTGGGAGGCGACCCGGCTCCAGACCCCGGAGCGGTCGGGGAGCGGCTGCGCGAGCTCGCGCGGGGTGCGGGCGATCCGGGCCCAGGCGGGGAAGAAGCGGTCGAAGGTCGCCGGGTCGGTGAACGCCTCGCCGAGCACCGTGCGGGCGCGGCCCTGGGCGGCGAGGCTGAGCATCGGCCAGATCTCGAGATAGGCGGCGGCGAGGAGCTGGCTCGGCTCGCGGAAGACGGGGCCGCGCTCGCGGGCGAGGGCGAGCGGTGCCTCCCAGCGCTCCGGCGCGCGCACGAGGCGGACGTCGCGGCGGCCGAGCAGCCCGACGAGGCGGGCGCCGCCGAGCAGGTACGGCGCCTCCCAGCTCGCGGGCAGCGCGGCGAGCGCGGCGGCGGCGAGCCGTTCGGCGGCGGCGAGGCGCTCTTCGCTGCGGGCGCTCTCGGCCGCGGCCTCCTCCGGCGGGAGCGCGCGCCAGCGGCGGGCGTCGAGCTCGCGCGCGAGGAGAGCGCGGGCGAGCGTCAGGCGGGCGCGGGGGAGGCTCTCTTCGTCGCGGAGCCGCTCGCCGAGCGGGCGGCTTCCGGGCCGCTTCGGGGTGGCGTCGAAGCCGAGGGTGGCGGCGAGGGCGAGCAGCTCGTCGTGGCCTCGCCGGCGCGCGCAGTCGGTGGCCACGAGCGCGAGCGCCACGGCGAGCGCCACGGCGACGAGCCCGGCGCGCGGGAGCCAGGAGCGGCGCCGGGGGGGGAGGGGGCCGCTCGGCTCCACGCGCTACAACTCCTGCATCTTGATGTGCCCGGCGCGCAGCAGCTTCCAGATCTGGACGAGGGTGTCGAGGGCGGGCAGGGCGCTGATGTTGAGCAGGGAGTGGACGTCGTAGGAGCCGTCGAGGCGGGTGAGGAGGAACCCCTCCTGCGGCGAGAGGCGCTCGCGGGAGAGCTCCTCGAGCGAGCGGGCGAGGATCGGGATGGCGCCGGAGACGACCCCCGCGGCCTCGACGGTGGCGCGCACCCCCTCCTCGATCTTCTGGGCGAGCGCCTCGAGCTTCCGGCTCTCGGGCTCGAGGCTGCGGGCGGCGCGCAGGTAGCGGAGGGAGCTCTCGAGGTCGTGGGCGGCGAGGTAGCGCGAGGCGGCGCCGGCGAGCGCGTCGGCGTCGGGGACGGGTGGCGCCGGCGGCGCCGCCGGAGCCGCCGCCGGCGCTGCCGCCGGGGGCGCCGCCGAGGGCGCGGCCTTCATCACGATCCGGCGCGGCCGGATGATCTTGACGCGGCCGGCGAGGATCTGCGGGCGCAGGTGGCGGCAGACGAAGAACTCGGCGGCGTGGAGGGCGGTGGCGATCTCGGCCACGGTCCGCTGGTCGTCGACGAGCGCGAGCACCTGGCGGGTGGCGGGATCGTTCACCGTCTCGTCGAGCGGGGCGACGAGCACCGGGAGCGCGTCGGCGTCGGGGATCAGCTCGCGCAGCCGCCGCCACTCGTCGACCCGCTGCATCCCCTCGAAGACGACGGCGGTGACGTCGAGCGAGAGGGGGACGAGGGCCTGCGCGGGCAGCTCGCCGTCGAGGAAGCGGAACTCCCCCTCCGGCCAGGTGAAGAGCTCGTAGAGGCTCTCCTCGCACTTGAGGCGGAGCATCCGGTGGAGATCCTCCTCGGAGATCACCCCGAGCGTGACCAGGATCTTGCCGAGCAGCATCCGGCTCGACTCCTGCATCTGCATCGCACGGGTGAGCTCGAGCTCGGTGAGGTAGCCGTGGTTGACGAGGAAGTGGCCGAGGTACTCGTTCGGATCGGTGGAGCTCGAGGTGAGGATCCGCCCGTCCTGGAAGACGACGCGCTTCTCCACCGCGGCGTTGCGGACCACCAGGGTGCCGGTCTTGCGCGCCTGCGACAGCCACTGGAAGAGCTCGGCGAGCTCCATCGTGCGCAGGTTTCCGGTGATACCCATGATGGCTACCAGGCGATCGCGACCGCGCCGTCGCGGCGGGCGGGGGCGAGGCTCCTTTCTAGTTGAACTGTACCGGCATCGAGAGGTCTTCGCGCCGGATGGTGTCCACGAAGCGGATGATCCGCCGCTGGAGCGACATGAAGAGGGTCGAGGTGCGCGAGCCGCCGCCGAAGAACCGGACCCCCTTGAGCAGCTCGCCGTCGGTCACCCCGGTGGCGCTGAAGACGATCTCCTCGCCCGGGGCGAGGTCCTCGGTGCGGTAGATGCGGGTCAGGTCGTCGTAGCCGAGGGCGTGGAGGCGGGCCCGCTGCTTGTCGTCGAGCGCGGTGAGGCGGCCCTGGATCTCGCCGCCGAGGCAGCGCATGGCGCCGGCGGCGATCACCCCCTCGGGGGCGCCGCCGATCCCCATGACCGCGTGGATGCCGGTGCCGCGGACGGCGGCGGCGATGCCGGCCGACAGGTCGCCGTCGCCGATCAGGCGGATGCGGGCGCCGGCGGCGCGGATGTCGGCGATGAGCTGGGCGTGGCGGGGGCGGTCGAGGACCACGACCACGAGATCCTCGACGTCGCGCTGGAAGGCGCGGGCGAGGTTGCGGAGGTTCTCGGCCACCGGCGCGTCGAGATGGACGACGCCGCGGGCGGTGGGGCCGACCACGAGCTTGTCCATGTAGCAGTCGGGGGCGTGGAGGAGGCCGCCCCGCTCGGCGGCGGCGAGCACGCAGGTGGCGTCCGGCGTGCCGGTGGCGCAGAGGTTGGTGCCTTCGAGCGGATCGACCGCGATGTCCACCGCCGGCGCCGCCGGGTCCCCCTTGCGCGCGCCCACCTCCTCGCCGATGTAGAGCATCGGGGCCTCGTCCCGCTCCCCTTCACCGATCACCACCCGGCCGTTCATCGGCAGGCGATCGAGCTCGGCGCGCATCGCCTCGACCGCGACCCGGTCGGAGCGCTCGTGGTCGCCGAGGCCCATCGTCTTGGCGGCGGCGATCGCCGCGCGCTCGGTGACGCGAACGAGATCGTCGAGGAGCATCACGCCTCCGTCTTCGGCCGTCCGGCCTTCTCGGAGACCCGCGGCGGGTTGTAGGCGGGGATGCCGGTGATCGCCTCGCCGAGGATCAGGCCGTGGATGTCGTGGGTCCCTTCGTAGGTGAAGACCGACTCGATGTTGAGCATGTGGCGGATGACCGGATAGTCGTCCACGATGCCGTTGGCGCCGAGGATCTCGCGGGCGCGCCGCGCGCACTCCCGCGCCACCCAGACGTTGTTCCGCTTGCCGAGCGAGATCTGCGGGTGGGTGAGGCGCCCGGCGTCCTTCAGCTGCCCGAGCCGGAGGACGAGGAGCTGCCCCTTGGTGATCTCGCTGAGCATCCAGGCGAGCTTCTCCTGGACGAGCTGGTGGGCGGCGATCGGCTGGCCCATGAACTGGACCCGCTGCCTGGCGTACTCGAGCGCCGTCCAGTAGCACTCCATCGCGGCGCCGAGGCCGCCCCAGGCGATGCCGTAGCGGGCCTGGTTGAGGCACATGAGCGGGCTCTTGAGGCCGCGGCTGCCGGGCAGGATGGCGTCGGCCGGGATCTCGCAGTCGTGGAAGCCGAGCTCGGAGGTGGTCGAGGCGCGCAGCGAGAACTTCCCGTGCTGGTCGGAGGAGGTGAAGCCGGGGGTCCCCTTCTCGACGAGGAAGCCGCGGACCCCCTCCTCCGTCCGCGCCCAGACCACCGCGACGTCGGCGAGCGTGCCGTTGGTGATCCACTGCTTGGCGCCGTTGAGGAGCCAGCCGTTCGCGGTGCGGCGGGCGGTGGTGCGCATGCCGCCGGGGTTGGAGCCGAAGTCGGGCTCGGTGAGGCCGAAGCAGCCGATCGCCTCGCCGCTGCCGAGCGGCGGCAGCCAGCGCGCCTTCTGCTCCGCGGAGCCGAAGGTGTGGATCGGGTACATGACGAGCGAGCTCTGCACCGAGGCGAAGCTGCGCAGCCCCGAGTCGCCCCGCTCGAGCTCCTGCATGATGAGGCCGTAGGAGACGTTGTCGAGGCCGGGCAGGCCGTAGTCGCTGAGGGTCGAGCCGAAGAAGTTCAGCTCGCCCATCTCGGGGACGAGCTCGAGGGGGGTGCGCGCCTCGCGGTGGCACTCCTCGATGATCGGTTTGACGCGATCCTCGACCCAGGCGCGGACGGTGTCGCGGACCAGCCGCTGCTCGTCGGTGAGCAGGGCGTCGAGATCGAGAAAATCGACTCCGGGGAAACGGCTCAAGGCGGTCCTCCTCGACGGTCGTGACGAAAGGGGGGTTGCCGGGCCGAAGCCCGCGATCATGCTAGCACGCGCCCCGGCCCGGCTCCGGAAAGGGTAGGATCCCCGGCATGGCCAGCTTCCCCGGGGGCAGTGCCTGGGCGATGGCGAAGGACATCGCCGAGGGCTATCTGATCTGTACCGACCGTACCTTCCTGCGCTTCTCCGCGGGCGAGCTCGATCAGCTCGCCTTCGAGCTCGACCGGATGCAGCGGGAGGTGCGCGGCAACCAGCCCGCGCTCGACGACCTGCCGGCGATCAAGCTGCGCAACCGGAAGCTCCAGCGGCTCACCGGCGCGA
Organism: Acidobacteriota bacterium; assembly: GCA_012521815.1. Taxonomy (GTDB): domain Bacteria; phylum Acidobacteriota; class Thermoanaerobaculia; order Multivoradales; family JAGPDF01; genus JAAYLR01. The sequence goes on along the minus strand of JAAYLR010000076.1, from coordinate 27,984 downwards.
CGACGATGCTGCGCGGTGCCCAGCAGCGCGCCCGGCGGGGGCGGCTTTCCGAACCCGCGAGCCCGCCCGGCGGCGGCAAGAAGCCGGCGGGCTGAGCGCCGCGCCCGCCTCCTCCCCGATGCTGCACCTGCTCCAGCCCTGGCTGCCGCCGCTGCTCGCGCTCGCCGCCGTGGTGGCGTTTGACCGCGCCGAGGCGCGGCGCGGGCTGCGGCCGCCGGGCTTCGCGAACCCGGTGCGGCGGGTGCTCTTCCTGGTCTTCTTCACCCTGGTGCTGGCGCTCGGGGTCTTCGGCGGCTTCGGCGGCCCGGTCGAGATCGACCTGGAGAGCCTGCAGGCCGCGCAGCTCTTCCAGCTCCACTTCCTCTTCCTCACCACCCTGGTCTTCTGGTACGCCCTCGCCTTCGGCCGCCGGTCCCAGACGCCGGGGGCGGCGGCGCGCTCGTTCGCCGCCCAGCTCGGGCTCTACGCCCCGCGGCCGGGCCGGGAGGTGGCGATCGGGCTCGCCGCCGGCTTCGCCGGGTGGGCGGGCGTGCTCGCGGCGATGCTCGGGGTCGCGGGGCTGATCTATCTCGTGGCCGGCCCGGAGGCGCTGCCGCAGACCCCCCCGGCGGTGATCCCCTGGATGGCCGCCCTGCCGGTGGCGCTGCGGCTCGCGCTCGCGCTCTCGGCCGGGGTGGTCGAGGAGCTCTTCTTCCGCGGCTTCCTGCAGCCCCGGATCGGGCTCCTCGCCTCCTCGGGGCTCTTCGTCCTCGCCCACGTCTCCTACGACCAGCCGCTGATGCTCGTGGGCGTGGCGCTCCTCTCGCTCCTCTACGGCCTGCTGGTGCGGTGGCGGCAGAGCCTCTGGGCGGCGATCGTGGCGCACGCCCTCTTCGACGCCGTCCAGCTCCTGGTGGTCATCCCGGTCGCGCTCCGCTACCTGCCCGGAGGGGGGGCGCTCCCGGCGCCCTGAGCCGCGGCCGGCTCTGGTAGACTGCCGCCTCAGGCCAGCAGACGCCGATGACCGACGCCGACGCCCGCGAGTACCACCTCGTCATCGCCAGCCGGTTCGAGAACATCGAGCTGGTGCACGTGGTGATCGAGGACGCGCTGCGGCAGGCCGCGGCCTCCGACGACCAGCGCCACTGGATCGGGCTCGCGTTGCGCGAAGCGCTCGCCAACGCGATCAAGCACGGCAACCGCCAGGATCCGGCCAAGCGGGTGGACGTGGAGGCCCGGGTCAGCCCCCGGCAGATCCGGATCCGGATCCGCGACGAGGGGGCGGGGTTCGTGCCCGACGCGGTGCGCGATCCGCTCAGCGAGGAGAACCGCTTCCGCGCCGATGGCCGCGGGATCTTCTACATGAGGCGGCTGATGGACGAGGTCGAGTTCCGTTTCGGGCCCGAGGGCGGCACGATGGTGACGCTGGTCAAGCGGCTCGATACGGTTCAGGATACGGATACCAACCAGAAGGAGGAACAGCGATGAAGATCGACGTGCGCGTGCGCGGCGGGGTGCAGATCCTCGACGTGGAAGGGAAGATCACGATCGGCCGGGGCGACGTGGCGCTGCGGGAGGCGGTGCAGCAGCAGCTCGCCGGCGGCGCGACCCGCCTGCTGATCAACCTCAAGGATGTCTCGACGATCGACTCCTCGGGCGTGGGCGAGCTGGTGAGCGCCTACACGACCGTCACCAACCGCGGCGGCAAGCTCAAGCTCGTCAACCTGCCGCCGAAGGTCAACGACATCCTCCAGATCACGCAGCTGATCACCGTCTTCGAGACGTTCAACGACGAGGAAGAGGCGATCGGTTCGTTCTAGCGGCCCGGCTCCCAGCGGGCCGTGGCGAGGGCGTGGAGCTCGCCGCTCGGGTAGTTGACGTAGCCGGCGAGCTCGCTCGGCATCACCGCGACATTCACCTTCGTGAAGAGGCTGAGGTAGGGCAGCTCCTCGGCGAGGAGCCGCTGCGCCTCGACGTAGTACGGCCGCCGGGCGGCGGGGTCGAGGAGGCGGCCGCCCGCCGCGACGAGGGCGTCGAAGCGCGGGTCGGAGAAGGCGCCGCGGTTGGCGCCGGCCGGCGGCACGCTCGCCGAGTGGAGGATCTGCCGGTAGAGGTCGGGGTCGTGGACGCCGGTCCAGGTGAGGCTGAAGACCTGGAAGGCGCCGCGGCGGACGTCGTCGTAGAAGGTCGCGAACTCGTGGGAGACGACCTCGGTGGCGACGCCGGCCTCGGCCCACATCGCCTGGACGATCTGCGCCTGGAGGAGCGCGGTCTCGTCGGTGGAGGTCTTGTAGGTCAGATGGAAGCGCGGGCGGGGGCCGTCGCCGTCGGGGTCGGGGTGGCCGGCCGCGTCGAGGAGACGGCGGGCGGCGGCGAGGTCGCGGGGGCGCGGCTGGAGGCTCTCGTCGCGCGCCCAGTGCCCCGGGGGGAGGAGCGTCTCGGTGACCACGCCGAGGCCGCGCCAGAGGGTCGCCACGAGCCGCTCGCGGTCGAGGGCGAGGAGGAGCGCCCGGCGCACCCGCACGTCGGCGAGCCGGGGATCGCGCAGGTTGAGCCCGAGGTAGACGTAGTTCGCGCCGGGGCTCTCGACCACCCGGAAGCGGTCGCGGTGCCGGAAGCGGGGGACGAGATCGGGGGGGAGCGCGTTGACCGCGAGGTGGACCGACCCCTTCTCGAGCTCGAGGGCGCGCACGATCGCGTCGGGGATCTCGCGCAGCACCAGCCGGGGAAGGCGGGGCGGCCCGCCGTGGTACTCCGGGAACGCCTCGAGGACGATCTCCGCGGCGCTGGCCGCGGCGACGCGGAACGGGCCGCTGCCCACCGGCCGGCGCTGGAGCGTTTCCGGGGTGGCGCCGGCCGGCACGATGCCGAGATACGAGGTGAGGGTCGCGAGCAGCGCCCCCTGGGGCTCGGCGAGGAGGAAGTCGACCGTCCACCGGTCGGGGGCGGCGAGGCCGGTGACGGCGGCGAGCGCGCTCCGCTTCGCCGACGGGACGCGGCCGTCGAGGAGGCTCTCGTAGGTGTGGAGGACGTCGGCGGCGTCGAGCGGCGCGCCGTCGTGGAAGCGGGCGTCGTGGCGGAGGTGGAAGCGGAGGCGCCGCCCGTCGTCGAGCGCCTCCCAGCCGAGGGCGAGGTCGGGGACGAGCGCGCCCGCGGGGTCGAGGGCGAGCAGGCCGGAGTAGACGAGCTCGTAGAGGCGGCTCGACGCCTGATCGGTGCCGAGGCGGGGGTCGTACTGGAGCGGGGCGCTTTCGAGCGCGACCACGAGCGCGCCGTCGGCCGGCGGCAGCGGCGCCGGCGGGCGGGCACAGCCGGCGAGCGCGAGCGCGAGGAAGAGCGCGGGCCACGCGGCGGGCGGCGGGCGGCGGGCGGCGATGGCGGGGGACACGGCGGGGGCGATTGTAGGCGAGGGGGAAGCCGGGCGCGGTAGGCTGAGGCGCCGATGCCGCCCGTTCGCTCGCTCTCCGCCGGGCTCCTGCTCGCCCTCCTGCTCGCGGGGGAAGCCGGGGCTCAGCCCGCTCGGGGGAGCCGGGAGCAGGAGCTCGAGGCGGTCCGGCTCGAGATCGTGCGGCTGCAGGGGCGGCTCGACCGGCTCCGCGACGAGGCGGCGGGGCTCGCCGGACAGCTGGAGCGCTCCCGGGTCGAGCTCGCGCTCCAGGAGCAGCGGCTGGCGGAGGCGGAGGCGGCGCGGGCGCTCGCCGACGAGCGGCTGCAGCGCGCCACGGCGGCGGTGAAGGCCGTGGAAGGGGAGGTCGCGGCGGTGCAGCGGGAGCTGCGGTCGCGGATGTTCGCCCTCTACCGCCTCGGCCGTCCGGGCTACCTGCGCCTCTTCCTCGCGGCCCGGCCGGGGACCGACCTGCTCCCGGCGCTGCGGCAGCTCCGTTTCTTCGCGCGGCGCGACGGGCAGCTCCTCGCCCGGTTCACCGAGGCCCGGGCGCGGCTCGGCTTCGAGCGCGACCAGCTGGCCGAGCAGGAGCGGCTCGCGGCGGCCTGGGTGACGCGGGAGGAAGAGCGGCGGCGGGATCTCGACGCGGCGCGCGAGCGCCAGCGGCTCCTGCTCGCCGCCGCCGAGCGCGAGCAGCGGCTGCTGAGCGGGCGCGCCGACGAGCTCGCCGAGCGGGAACGGAAGCTCGCGAACTTCCTCGACTTCCTCTACGGGCGCTCCGATCCGCTCGCGAGCGGGCGGTCGATCCGCGACTTCCGCGGGCTGCTGGAGCGGCCGGTGGCCGGGGCGGTGACGGTGCCGTTCGGGCCGCGGCGCGACCGGCGCTACGGCACCACGACGCCGCACCATGGCGTCGAGATGAGCACCGCGGCGGGGGCGGAGGTACGGGCCGTCTTCGCCGGCCGGGTGGCGTTCGCGGCGCCGTTCGAGGGGTACGGGCCGACGGTGGTGCTGCAGCACACGGGCGGGGTTTTCACCCTCTACGCGGGCCTTTCCGAGCTCCGGGTGGCGCGGGGCGATGTGGTAGCTTTGCACGCGCCGCTCGGGGCGGCCGGCGAGCGGCTCTACTTCGAGATCCGCGTCGACAACCGCCCGGAGGACCCTCTTTCCTGGATCCGCTGAGACCGATGCAAGGCCCCCTCTCCCGGCGTCTGCCGTTCCTCCTCCTCTCCCTCGCCCTGGTGCTGCCGCTCGGGGGGGCGCTCGTCGCCCTCGATCGCCCCGGCAAGGAGCCGGACGACGATTCGCTCTACAAGTACCTGACCGTCTTCACCGAGGCGCTCGGCCTCGTGCGCAACGCCTACGTCGAGCCGACCGATCCCGAGCGGCTGCTCGCCCGGGCGCTCGACGGGGCGATGGATGCGCTCGGGCCGTTCGCGCTCTTCGTGCCCGCCGAAGGGGTGAAGCCGTATCTGGCGGCGGCGAAGGTGGGGACGGGCCACAGCGGCGTGCGCCTCGGGCGCGAGCGCGGGGTGACCTTCGCGGTGCGGGTGGAGGAGGGGAGCCCGGCGGCGGCGGCCGAGGTGGAGCCGGGCGACATCCTGGCGATGATCGGCCCCGACTCCACGCGCGATCTGGCGCACTGGGAGGTGGAGGCGCGGCTCGCCGGGCCGGCCGGCACGCGGCTCGAAACCGAATGGATCCATCACGGCAAGCCGCGGAAGGTGACGCTCGAGCTCGGCCCCTACCCGGCGGCCGCGCCGACGCTCCGCGAGGAGCGGGGGGTGGCGGTGATCCGGCTCCCCTGGCTGGGAGAGGCGCAGGTGGCGCATTTCGAGACCCTCCTCGCCTCGCCGCTCGTGCAGCGCCGGCCCCGCCGCCTGCTGCTCGACCTGCGCGGCACGGACGGCAGCGACGAGCGGCTCGCCTACCGGGTCGCGGGGCTCTTCGCCGACGGCGAGCTGGGGCGGCTCACGGCGCGCGGCAAGGTGCTCGAGCGGTTCGCGGACGAGAGCCCCGACCGGTTCCGGGGCGAGCTGGTGGTGCTCGTCGACCGGGCGACGATCGGCGCGGGCGAGCTGCTCGCCGAGGCGCTCCGGGAGCGGGCCGGCGCCCGTCTGGTCGGGCGGCGGACCTTCGGCTACACCGGCCGCGAGGAGAACGTCGCGCTCACCGGCGGCGGCCGGCTGCGGCTGGCGACCGCCTTCTACACCGGCCCGACCGGCGAGGTCTCCGACGCCGGGCTGGTTCCCGATCTGAAGGTCGAGGAGGAGAGCGGGCGGTTCGGCGACAAGGACGTGCCGCTCTCCGAGCTGACCCTCCGCAAGGGCCTCGCCCTGCTCCTCGGCGAGGAGAAGCTGCCGGAGAAGCAGGCTGCCTGAGCCGCGCCGGGCGCCGCCCGGCGCCGCCGCCGGATGAAACGCCGCCGCCGCCGCTCCCGCACGCCGCTCTACGTGCTGGCCGCCCTCCTGGCGGCCTTCGCCGTGGGCTTCCTGGGCGGGGCGCTCTGGCGCCAGCCGCGGCCGGTGCCCGCTGACGTGGCGGCGCGGGAGGCCACGCCCCGGCCGGCACCCGCGCCGCGCGAGACGCCGCGCGTCACCCCCCGGGCCACGCCGCGGCCCGCCGGCGGCCGGATCGCCCTGGTGATCGACGACCTCGGGCGGCGGCCGTCCGACCTCGCGACGATCGCGGCGCTCGGGGTGCCGGTCGCGCACGCGGTGCTCCCGTACGAGCCGCACTCGGCGGCGATGGCCGCCGCGGCGGCCGCCGCCGGCGCGGAGGTGCTGCTCCACCTGCCGATGGAGGCGCTCGACGGGGAGGACCCCGGCCCCGGGGCGCTCCGGCTCGGGATGGACGACGCGGCGCTCGCCGCAGCCACCCGGGCGGCGCTCGCGGCGGTGCCCGAGGCGGTCGGGATCAACAACCACATGGGCTCGGCGCTGAGCGCCGACCGGCGGGCGATGGCGGTGGTGCTCGGGGTGGCGCGGGAGCGGGGGCTCTTCTTCCTCGACTCGCGGACGACGGCGGCGACGGTCGGCTTCCGGCTCGCCCGCGAGCTCGGGGTGCCGGCCGCCGAGCGGCAGGTCTTCCTCGACGATTCGCTCTCGGCGGCGGACATCGAGGCCGAGCTCGAGCGGCTCCGCGCGCTCGCCCTCGAGGAGGGGAGCGCGATCGCCATCGGCCATCCGCACCCGGTCACCTTCGCGCAGCTCGCCGCCGAGGTGCCGCGCGCGCAGGCGGCGGGGGTGCGGTTCGTGCGGCTCTCCGAGCTGCTCGCGCGCTGAGGCGCCCGGCGGCGGGAGCTACTCGTCCGCCGGGGTGCGCTCGGCGCGCTTCGCCTCCTCCCAGAGCGCGTCCATCTCGGCGAGGGTCGCCGCGCCGGGCCGCACGCCGCGCGCCGCGAGACCGGCCTCGACGGCGGCGAAGCGGCGCCGGAACTTGCCGTTCGTCCGGGCGAGCGCGGCCTCCGGATCGTGGCCGAGGTGGCGGGCGAGGTTCGCCACCGCGAAGAGGAGATCGCCGACCTCCTCGCCGACCCGTACCGGCGCGCCGCCGGCCGCGAGCTCGGCCTCGATCTCGGCCAGCTCCTCGCGCACCTTGGCGATCACCGCGGCGGCGTCGGGCCAGTCGAAGCCGACCCCGGCCGCCTTCTGGGTCATCCGGTAGGCGGCGAGGAGCGCCGGCAGCGAGGTGGGCACCCCCGCGAGCTGGCCGCCGCTCCGCTCGGCCGCCTTGCGGCGCTCCCAGGCACGGTTGACGCTGTCGGCGTCGGCGAGCGGCTCCCCCTCGAAGACGTGCGGGTGGCGGGCGACGAGCTTCGCGTGGGCGGCCCGTACCACCTCCGGGTGCGCGAGCGCGCCCGCCTCCTCCCCGAGCCGGGCGATGAAGGCGGCTTCGAAGAGGAGATCGCCGAGCTCCTCGGCGATCTCTGCCCAGTCGCCCGCGTCGATCGCCGCGGCGAGCTCGTGCGCCTCCTCGAGGAGGTAGGCGCGCAGGTCGCCGAGCGTCTGCTTCCGGTCCCACGGGCAGCCGTCCGGAGCGCGCAGGCGGGCGACGAGCGCCACGAGGTCGGCGAAGTCGCCGGAGCGGGGGGCGGCGGATGCGGGCATCGGTTCGGTCCTCCTTGGCCACCGGGGGCGGGCTCGCGGTACGATAGCGGAGAATCGGCAGGGTCGAAGCGCGGAGCGGGATCTCCGGACCGGGAGGCGGCGAGCGAGATGGGCATCAAGGTCACCGACAAGCGGATGTTCACTCCCGACGGCGAGCTGCGCGAAGAGTACCGCGATCTCGCCGACGCCCCGGTGCCGGCGCCGCCGGCTCCCGCGCCGCCGCCGGCCGAACCCGCCGCGCCGCCGGCCGCGGCGGCGGCCCCGGAGCTGCCGCCGCCCGCGGGACGGGTGGAGATCCCCGGGCCGCCCCCCGGCACGGGCCCGACCTTCTACGATCTCGTCGGGCTGCTCGCCGAGCCGATCCCGCTCTACCTCGGCGACGCCACGCTGCCCGACGGCCAGAAGATCGAGAACCCCGAGATGGCGCGGCTCCACATCGATCTGCTCGACGTGCTGCTGCGCAAGACGCTCGGCAACCTGGATCCGCAGGAGCTCGCGGTGCTCGAGGACCTGCTGGCGCGGGCGCGCATGCGCTATGTCCAGAAATGGGGATGAGCCCGTGCGGAGGCTGAGCGCCGGCCGGAGGCGGACGCCGCGGCGCCCGGTCCGGTTCGGGCTGCTCGCCCTGCTCCTCTTCGCGCTGGCGGTGCCGCTCGCCGCGCAGGTGCCGGTGGCGGCGACCGGGATCGAGATCGGCCCCGCGGTCGGCCAGAACCTCGTGCGTCTGCAGGAGCTCTGGGCGCAGTGGGTCACCGCCTTCTATCAGGGACGCCCGGACATGGCCGAGGCGGCGACTCGCGAGATGGAGCGGATCGCCGGCCAGCTCGGCATGCGCCAGCTGCCGGATCTCGCGCAGGCGATGGCCGCCAAGGCCGTCGACAGCGCCCGGAGCGGCGATCCGGAGCGGGCGGCCTGGGCGCTCGAGATGGCCGATCGCCTCTGGCCCGGACAGCCGGAGATCGCGCTCGCGCACTCCCGGGTGGCCGCGGCGAGCGGCGCGCCGCTCGCGGCCCTCCGCTGGGAGGCCACCGGCTGGCGGCGGCTCGCCGGCGAGCCGCCGGCCCGGCGGATGCTCTGGCGCGCGTTCGTGGCCTGGACATCGGCGCTGCTGCTCGCCGCCGCCGGGCTCTATCTCCTCCTGCAGTTCGCGATCAAGGGCCCCAACGTCTACCGGAACCTGCAGGCGCTCTGCGCCCGCCGCCTGCCGGGCGGGGCGAGCCACGCCGTGGCGTTCGCGGCGCTCGTCTGGCCGCTGGCCCTTCCCGGCGGGCTCGTCTGGTGGCTGCTCTGGATCTCGGCGCTGCTCTGGGTCCACTCCTCGCTGAGCGAGCGCTGGGTGCAGGCGGCGCTCTGGCTGCTGGCCGGGGTCATGCCGGTGCTGGTGGCGCAGCAGATACCGCACAGCGCGCTCGAGCTCTCGCCGCCGGCGCGCGCGATGGCGGCGCTTCAGGCCGGGCGGCTGGAGGGCTCGCTCTTCACCGATCTCGGGGTGCTGCGCAGCAGCCTGCCCCAGAGCGTCGGCGTCCAGTTGCTGGTCGGCGACCTGCACCGCCATCTGGGGCAGTGGGAGTACGCGCGCTCGGTCTACCGGCAACTGCTCGAGGCCCATCCCGGCACGGTGGACGCCCTGCTGAGCCTCGGGGCGTTCCACGCCCGGCAGGAGGAGTACGCGACCGCGACGCAGTATTACGAGCGCGCGGCCACCGTCGATCCCAACTCGGCCGCGGCGTACTACAACATGAGCCTCGCCTACTCGGAGGTCTACCAGTTCGACGAGTCGCGCCAGGCGCTCGACAAGGCCCGGCGCCTCGACAGCCAGCAGGTGGCCGAGTGGGTGCGCACGGGCGACCGCAGGCGGGCGGTCGTCTTCGACGGCGGTCTCGCCCGGGTCCGGGAGATCCGATCCGAGCTCGCCGCCGTCCGGGGCTACGCGACGTCGCTGCGGCTCGCCGACTGCCTGCCGCTGGCCGCGACGCTCGTCTGCGCCCTGCTCGCGCTCCTCTGGGAGCGCCTCCTGCGGCGCTTCGGGGGCGGCCGGCCGGTTTCGCTGGCCACCGCGCGGCCGGCCTGGCTCGAATGGCTGATCGGCCTCGTGCTGCCGGCCTGGCGCGCGGCCGAGGAGGGGGCCGGCGGGCGGGCGTTCGCCGGGGTGATCGGCCCGCTCGCGCTGCTCATGCTGCCGTTCGCGAGCCGGCTGGCGGTCTTCCCGCCGGCGGCGGTGACGGTGCGCTGGCAGGGGCTCGGGTGGGCTTCGGTGTTCGCGATCGCCCTGCTCGTCGCGGTGCGGGCCTGGCGCGAACGGCGGCGGACGCGATAGGAGCGGCGATGGCACTCGAGGGCGATCTCCGCATCTTCCAGCTCCCGGACATGCTGCAGGTGGTGAGCCTGCAGAAGAAGACCGGGATCCTCACCATCCAGGGCGAGCAGGACATCATCGCGATCTCGTTCCTCGAGGGGGCGGTGGTGGCTGCCGACGCCCTGAACCAGTCGGTGGAGGACGGTCTCGGGCAGGTGCTGATGGGGGCGGGCTGGGTGCCCCCCGATCAGTTCGCGAGCGTGGTCGCCGAGCACCAGGCGGGGGGTGAGCGGCTCGTGGATCTGCTGCTCGCCCGGGGGCTGCTCGACCGCCCGCGCCTGCTCCGGGCGCTGCGCGAACAGACCTACCGGCTGCTGCTTCTCGCCCTCCAGTGGCGCGAGGGGGAGTTCAAGTTCTACGTCGGCGAGGAGGTCTCCTTCGAGGAGGGGTTCGAACCGATCCCGGTCGAGGCGGTGCTCAACCGCGCGATCGAGGATCTCTCCCGGGAGTGGATCCCGGGGGCGCCCCGGGCGCTCGATCCGGCCGACCGGCTCGAGAAGGTCCCGTACGCCGGGACGCTCCGGGTGCTGGGGACCGACGGAGAGAGCCCGACCGACGCTCCGGGCGAGCTCTGGCTCCCCGCCGACGACGCCCGCCTGCTGGAGGCCACCGACGGGAAGCAGACGGCCGGCGAGGTGGCCGCCTCGCTCGGGCTCGTCGCCCCGCTCGCGCTCTTCGGCTACCTGCGACTGGCGCGCGCGGGCCTCGTGCGCGTCTTCGTCCCGCACGAGTCGGTGCCGGCGCCGGCGCCGGCGGCGGCCGCGGCGCCGGCCACGCCGGTGCTCGCGGAGGTGCCCGGTCCGGCCGCCGCCGGGGACGAAGAGACGCCCGCCGCCGCGCTCGTGGCGGTCCGGCTGCGGCGGTTCGCCGCGCTGCTCGCGGCCGCCGTCGCCCTCCTCCTGTTCGCCAGCGCGGTCCGGATGCCGCTCGGGATCGCGACGCCCTTCCCGTGGCAGGCCGAAATCCGGGAGCAGGCGCAACGGCTCCACCGGGCCGCGGCGACGCTCGGGATCGACCGTGCCGCGCGGGCCTTCTACCTCGTGGAGGGCCGCTACCCCGAGGATACCGGCGAGCTGATCGACCTCGGGCTCCTGGCGGGTACCCCCCGGGACGCCGCCGGCCGGGCGTGGCAGATCGTGCCGTCGGCGGCGAGCTACCAGCTCCTGCCGAGGGGCGCCGCCGCCGGCGAGGCGGTGACGGAGGGGATCACCGGCGATTTCCTGCTCGATCCCGATTTCGTCCATTTCGAGGGTGCCGAGGCGGCCCGGGCCCTCGTCCTGCTCGACTGACCCCCCCTTTCGGGACGTTTCCCGGTGGCGGCGCTGGCCGCTGGAATAAATCTGCGTCTATAATTGTCAAGAATACTGAGCGCCGGAATTGATGGCGGCGCACTGAGATTTCCTCGAGAGACTCGGGGCAGACGAGGAGGAACCCGTGAGCAAGATCATCGGAATCGACCTGGGCACGACCAACAGCGTCGTGGCCGTCATGGAGGGTGGCGAGGCGAAGGTCGTCGCCAACTCCGAGGGGAGCCGGACCACCCCCTCGGTCGTCGCCTTCACGAAGTCCGGGGAGCGGCTGGTCGGCCAGGTGGCCAAGCGCCAGGCGATCACCAACCCGGTCAACACCGTCTATTCGATCAAGCGCCTGATGGGCCGGCGCTTCTCGGAGATCTCCGAGGAGATGCGGATGGTCCCGTACAAGGTCGAGGCTGCGGGCGACGACGTGCGGGTGATGATCGACGGCAAGCCGTACTCGCCGCCGGAGATCTCGGCGATGGTGCTGCAGAAGCTCAAGGCGGCGGCCGAGGATTACCTGGGCGAGAAGGTCACCGAGGCGGTGATCACCGTGCCCGCCTATTTCAACGACGCCCAGCGGCAGGCGACGAAGGACGCCGGCCGGATCGCCGGGCTCGAGGTCAAGCGGCTCGTCAACGAGCCGACCGCGGCCGCGCTCGCCTACGGCCTCGACAAGAAGAAGGATCAGAAGATCGCGGTCTACGACTTCGGCGGCGGCACCTTCGACATCTCGATCCTCGAGGTGGGCGAGGGGGTGGTCGAGGTGAAGTCGACCAACGGCGACACCCATCTCGGCGGCGACAACCTCGACCAGAAGGTCATCGACTGGCTGCTCGCCGAGTTCAAGAAGGATCAGGGGATCGACCTCGCGCAGGACGCGATGGCGATGCAGCGCCTCAAGGAGGCGGCCGAGAAGGCGAAGATCGAGCTCTCGACGGCGATGGAGAGCGAGATCAACCTGCCGTTCATCACCGCCGACGCGGCGGGGCCGAAGCACCTCAACCTCCGCCTCACGCGGGCGAAGCTCGAGCAGCTCGTCGACGAGCTGATCCAGCGCTCGGTCGGCCCCTGCCGGCAGGCGCTCCGCGACGCCGGGCTCGAGGCGCGCGAGATCGACGAGGTCGTCCTCGTGGGCGGCCAGACCCGGATGCCGGCGGTGCAGAAGCTGGTGCGCGAGCTCTTCGGCCGCGAGCCCCACAAGGGCGTCAACCCGGACGAGGTCGTCGCCCTCGGGGCGGCGCTCCAGGGCGGCGTGCTGCGCGGCGAGGTGAAGGACCTCCTGCTGCTCGACGTCACCCCGCTCTCGCTCGGCATCGAGACGCTCGGCGGCGTCTTCACCCGCCTGATCGAGCGGAACACGACGATCCCGACGAAGAAGAGCGAGGTCTTCTCGACCGCCTCCGACAGCCAGACCTCGGTCGAGGTCCACGTGCTGCAGGGGGAGCGGGAGATGGCGGCGGGCAACCGCACCCTCGGCCGCTTCCACCTCGTCGGCATTCCGCCCGCGCCGCGCGGGATCCCGCAGATCGAGGTCACCTTCGACATCGACGCGAACGGGATCGTGAACGTCTCGGCGAAGGACCTCGGCACCGGCAAGGAGCAGCGGATCACGATCACCGCCTCCTCCGGTCTCGGGGAGGACGAGATCAAGCGGATGGTCCAGGATGCCGAGGCGCACGCGAGCGAGGACAAGCAGCGGCGGCAGGCGGCCGAGGCGCGCAACGGGCTGAGCACCCTCGTCTACTCGACCGAGAAGGGGCTCGGCGAACACCGCGAGAAGCTCGGCCCGGCCGAGCGCGCGGAGCTCGACGAGGCGCTCGAGGCGGCGAAGAAGGCGCTCGAGGGCGACGACGTCGCGGCGATCAACGCCGCTTCCGAGCAGCTGACGAAGGCGTCGCACAAGCTCGCCGAGGTGATCTATCGCCAGAGCGCGAGCCAGGGCGCGGCGCCGGGGGCGGCTCCGGGGGCGGCTCCGGAGAGCCCGGCCGGAGGTTCGGACGAGGTGATCGACGCCGAGTTCGTGGACGTCGACAGCAAGGACAACTGAGGCCGACCTCATGAGTACGCGGACGCGGAAGGGGGAGCGCGGGCAGGCCCGCTACGTGCTCATCAGCGCCGTGGCCGAGCGGTACGGGATCCACCCGCAGACGCTCCGGCTCTACGAGCGCGAGGGCCTGCTCACCCCCGCCCGCAGCGCGGGCAACACCCGCCTCTACGACGAGGCGGCGCTCGCCCGCCTGGAGGCGATCCTCACCCTCACCCGCGATCTCGGGGTGAACCTCGCCGGCGTCGAGGTGATCCTGCGCCTGCGCGAACAGCTCGCGCAGGCGCAGGACGAGCTCGACCGGCTGCTGCAGAACATGCGGGAGGAGCTGCTCGCGGAGGGGCGGGGCGTCGCCCGTTCCCACGCCCTCGTGCCGGTGGTGCGCGGGGCGCTGATGAAGCTCTGAGGCCCGCGCTCCCGGCCCTGACGGCGCGGGGGCGCGTGCTACGATCCCGGGCATGGTCGAGGCCCCCGTGCCCCCGCAGGCGACGTGCGAACGCTGTGGTGGCGAGGGCTGGATCACCACCGTGGAAGACGGGCGCCGGGTGGCGCGGCCATGCGCCTGCCGGCGGCAGGAACGGGGGCCACGCCTGCTCGCCGCCGCCGGCATCCCGGCGCGCTACTCCGCCTGCTCCCTCGCGAACTTCTCCGTCAGCTCCGGCACCCAGCGCTCCGATCCCCGGCTGCAGGAGGCGCTCGCCGTCTCGCGGCGGTACGTGGACGGCTTCCTCGGCCTCGACGGCCGGTTCCGGGAGACCGGGCTCCTCTTCATCGGCCCGCCCGGGGTGGGCAAGACCCACCTCGCCGTGGCGATCCTCTCCGAGATCGTCACCCGCTACCGGGTGCGGGGGCGGTTCGTGGATTTCTCGAGCCTCCTCCACCAGATCCAGTCGACCTTCGACCCGGGCTCGACGGAGTCGAAGCACGACGTGCTCGACCCGGTCATCGAGGCCGAGCTGCTCGTGCTCGACGAGCTCGGCGCGCAGAAGCCGACGGCGTGGGTCACCGACATCCTCTATCTGGTGATGAACTCCCGCTACACCCGGCGGCTGCCGACGCTCTTCACCACCAACTACCGGCTCGAGGAGCGCGCCGGCGAGCGGTGGGCGGGCGAGCCGCTCTCCACGCGCATCCCGGCGGCGCTCGTCTCGCGGCTCTGCGAGATGGCGCAGCCGGTCGTGCTCGACTGCGACGACTACCGCCGTGAGATCAGGCTCCAGCAGCACCGGATCTGACTCCGGCCTGCGGCGGCTCGCCGTGCTGGCGGCCGGGCTGCTGCTCGCGCTCGCCTGCGCGCGGTTCGGGCGCGCTCCGCGCGTCGAGCCGCCGGCGCCGCTGCCCGCCGCCACCCCCGTGGCGACGCCCGCGCCGCCGCCGCCGGCCCCCGGGCCGGCCCCCGCGCCGCCGCCGGCCGTGGTCGCCGAGCCGTTCGCGCAAGAGCCTGCATTGCCGCCGGCCGGGGAACTGAAGATCCGGGTCGGCCTCGCCACCGACCTGTCAACGGTCACCGTTCCCTGCTGCGACGGCGAGGTGAGCACGGTGCTCGGCGACGGCACGCCGCTCGCGGCGATGGCGCCGGTGCGGGTCGAGCCGGCGCCGGCGGCGGTGGGGACGGCGTACTTCCGGCTCCAGGTCGGCGCGCTCAAGGACGAGGTGCAGGCCCGCGGGCTCGCCGAGCGGGCGGGCGCGATCGCCGAGGCGCCGGCCGACGCCCGCTTCGACCCCCGGATCGATCTCTACCGGGTCCGGGTGGGGCGGTACGCCTCCCGCGAGGCGGCGGAGCGGGAGGGGCGCCGCCTCGCCCAGCGCGGGCTGACCGGCGCCTGGGTGGTGGCCGAGGGGGGCGGGCTGCGCGAGCCGGCGCTGCGGGTCACGCAGCGCGGGCGGAGCTGGACGGTCCCGGGCCGCACGCTCGCCTTCGACGCCGCCGGCGACGGGGCGATCCGCGTCGAGGGGCGCCGCTACCGGGGCCGGATCGAGATCTTCCTCAACGAGCGCGGGCTGCTCAACGTCATCAACGAGCTGCCGGTCGAGCAGTACCTGCGCGGCGTGGTGCCGCGCGAGATGGGGCCGGCGGTCTTCGACGAGCTCGAAGCGCTCAAGGCGCAGGCGGTGGCGGCGCGGACATACGCGGTGGCCAACCTCGGCGAGTTCCGCGACGAGGGGTACGACATCTGCGCGACGCCCCGCTGTCAGGTCTACGGCGGGGTGGAGGACGAGCATCCGCTCTCCGACCGCGCGGTGGCGGCGACCGCCGGCGAGGTGGCGCTCTACGAAGGGCGGCCGATCGACGCCCTCTACAGCTCGACCTGCGGCGGCCACACGGAGAACGTCGAGGTCGTCTTCCCGCTCAAGCGCGCCGCCTACCTGCGCGGCGTGCCGTGCATGGAGGGCGGCGTCTCGCGGCTGGCCGGCGATCTCCCCTCCGGGGTGACCTTCCCCCGCGGGCTGACGACGCGGCTGCTCCCGCCGCCGCCGGGAGCGTCGGGTGCCGCGGTGCTCGAGGCCCGCCTGCGGGCGCTCGCCACCCGCGCCGGGCTCGCGGTGGGCACCGACCGCCTCGGCTCGCTCGCGCGGCGCGAGGTGACCCGCTTCCTCGGTTCGCTCTTCGACCTCGCGGCCGACGCCCGCCTCTTCCTGCCGCGCGAGGACGTGGCCTACCTGCTCGCCAACCCGCCCGCCGACTGGGAGGCGGGCGAGCTCGCGCTCGCGGCCTATCTCGTCAAGAGCGGTCTGCTCGCCGCCGACGGGGAGCGGCTCCTCGGACCGGACGAGCAGGAGGAGCTGCTCCTGCGGCTCGCGCTCTACCTGCGCGTCGTCGAGGCGCTCGACGGCACGCTGCTCAGCCTGGGCGACGGGAGCCTGCGGCTGCGGCTCGAGGGCGAGGATCGGACGTTCGCGCTCCCCGGCAGGCTGGCGACCTTCCGCGACGCCGGGCTCGGCACGATCTCGGGACCGCTCGCGCTCCTGCCCGGCGACCGGATGCAGCTCTACCTCGAGGGCGGAAAGCTGCTCGCGGTGCGCCACCAGGTCGATCCGGACGGCGCCGCCAACGACCGGACGAGCTCCCGCGCCTCGTGGCGGCGCTTCCGCAGCGACGAGGAGCTCGCCCGGCTGGTGCGCGTCCGCTACCCCGGCTTCCGGCTGGAGCGGTTCGAGCTGCTCGACCGGGGTGTCTCCGGCCGGGTGGGGAAGCTGCGACTGCACGGCGCGGGCGGCGAGACGGTCGAGGTCGACGGGCTCGCGGTGCGCTGGACGTTCGACCTGCCCGACACCTGGTTCACCGCCCGCCGCCTCACCCCCGACGATCGCCCGGCGGGCTGGCAGTTCAGCGGCCGCGGCTGGGGGCACGGGGTCGGGCTCTGTCAGGTCGGCTCGTTCGGGATGGCGCGCCGGGGGCACGACTACCGGACGATCCTGCGCCACTACTACCGCGGCATCACCGTCGAGCGCTGGCCTCCGGCCCGGCCGGCGGGAGCGGGGAAGGGCTGAGCCGCCCGCGTTTGCCGCCCTCCGGACCCTCGGGTACGATTCGAGGGTTCGCCGCCGCACCGGAGGAATCGAACTTGGAATTCACCCTCACATCCGAGCAGCTCGCCGTGCAGGAGACCGCCCGGGCCTTCGCCCGGCGCGAGGTGGACCCGATCGTCGAGGAGACCGACGAGGCGCAGCGCTTTCCCCGCGAGGTGATGCGCAAGGCCGGCGAGCTCGGCTTCCTGGGGGTCATCTTCCCCGAGGAGCTCGGCGGCGCCGGTCTCGGCTATGTCGACTACGTGCTGATCGTCACCGAGCTCTCGAAGGTCGATCCCGCGGTGGGGATCTCGGTCGCCGCCCACAACTCGCTCTGCACCAACCACATCTTCAAGTTCGGCAACGCCGAGCAGCGGCGCCGCTGGGTGACGCCGCTCGCGCGGGGGGAGAAGATCGGCGCCTGGGGCCTCACCGAGGCCGGCGCCGGCTCCGACGCGGCCGCGGGCCGGACCCGGGCCGAGAAGGTGCCGGACGGCTGGCGGCTCAACGGTTCGAAGGTCTTCTGCACCCACGGCTCGGTGGGCGACGTGGTCGTGGTGATGGCGGTCACCGACCCCGACGCCCCGCGCGGGCGCCACATGTCGGCGTTCGCCGTCGACCGCGGCACCCCGGGGCTGCGCACCGGCAAGAAGGAGAACAAGCTCGGGATCCGCGCCTCGGACACCGCCGAGGTGATCTTCGAGGACTGCTTCCTGCCCGACGAGAACCTCCTCGGACGGCGCGGCGAGGGGTTCAAGCAGGCGCTCGCGGTCCTCGACGGCGGGCGGATCTCGATCGCCGCGCTCGGGCTCGGCACCGCGATCGGCGCCTACGAGACGGCGCTCGCCTACGCCCGGGAGCGGGAGCAGTTCGGACGGCCGATCGCCGACTTCCAGGCGGTCCGCTTCACGCTCGCCGAGATGGCGACGCGGATCGCCGCCGCCGAGGCGCTCACCTTCGCGGCCGCGGCGGAGATGGACCGGACGGGGAAGGTCACGCGGCTCGCCGCGGAGGCGAAGCTGCTCACCGGCGAGACCGCGGTCTACTGCGCGGAGCGCGGGGTGCAGATCCACGGCGGCTACGGCCTGATCAAGGATTACCGCGCCGAGAAGTTCTTCCGCGACGCGAAGATCTGCACGATCGGCGAGGGGACGAGCGAGATCCAGCGGCTCGTCATCGCGCGCCAGCTGATGGCCGAGACGGCATGAGCACCCGCCCGGATCTCGACGCCCTGCTGCCGGGGATCCTCGCGCGCCAGCCGCGGGCGGTGGCGCGCGGCCTCTCGGTGCTGGAGGCCGGCGGGGAGCCGGCGGCCGAGCTCGTGCAGCGGCTCCACGGCCGCTCGGGGCGGGCCCGGGTGGTGGGGATCACCGGCCCGCCGGGCGCCGGGAAGAGCACGCTCGTGGATCGCCTCGCGCAGGCCTGCCGGGCGCGCGGCGAGACGGTCGGCGCGCTCTGCGTCGATCCCTCGAGCCCGTTCTCCGGGGGGGCGCTCCTCGGCGACCGGATCCGGATGCAGGCGCTCGCCACCGATCCCGGCGTCTTCATCCGCTCGCTGGCGACCCGCGGCGCCCTCGGCGGGCTCTCGCGCTCGACCCGCGACGGCGTCGATCTGCTCGACGCCGCGGGCTTCGACTGGATCCTCGTGGAGACGGTCGGGGTGGGGCAGGACGAGGTCGACGTGGTGCGGACCGTGGACACGGTGATCGTGGTCACGGTGCCGGGGCTCGGCGACGACATCCAGGCGATCAAGGCCGGGATCCTCGAGATCGCCGACCTGTTCGTGATCAACAAGGCCGATCGCGACGGCGCGGAGCGTGCGGTGCGGGATCTGGAGATGATGCTGGCGCTCGCGGGCGAGCATCCGGCGTGGCTCCCGCCGATCCTGCGCACGGTGGCGAGCCGCGGCGAGGGGATCGCCGAGCTGCTCGCGGCGGTGCTGCGCCATCGCGACTACCTCGAGAGCTCGGGAGCGCTGCGCGAGCGGCGCCTCGGTCAGCTGCGGCTGCGGGTCGAGACGCTCCTCAAGGAGCGGGTGCTCGCGGCGGCCCGCAGCGAGGCGGGGCTCGACGCGACGGTCGCCGCCGGCTTCGCGGCGGGCGAGGATCCGTACTCGCTCGCGAACCGGCTCTTCGCCGACGTGGTGCGCAACGAACGGAACGGGCCGCAGGACGGCCGGAGGGAGGAGAGATGATCGGGAAGATCGACCACATCGGCATCGCGGTGCGCTCGATCGAAGAGGCCCGCGGCTTCTACGAGCTGCTGGGGCTCGCCATCCGGGAGATCGAGGAGGTGCCTCAGGAGGGGGTGCGGGTGGCGATGATCCCCTGCGGGGAGAGCCTCATCGAGCTGCTCGAGCCGACCACGCCGGAGTCGCCGATCGCCAAGTTCCTCGAGAAGCGCGGCCCGGGGATCCATCACCTCTGCCTCGCCGCCGACGACGTGCGCGCCGCCGACGCGACGCTGCGCGAGGGCGGGGTGCAGATGCTCCGTCCGGCGCCGACCCGCGGCGCCGGCGGCTGCTGGGTCCAGTTCGTCCACCCGAAGAGCACCGGCGGCGTGCTCCTCGAGCTCTCCGAGGCGCCGGTCCCCTCGTGAGCCTCGCGCCCGGGGCGGTGATCCTCGCCCACCTCGTGCAGCCCACCGAGAAGCTCTGGGGGGAGCTGCTCGAGCTCGCCCCGGCGGGCGTGACGCTGCGCGCCCTCAACCTCGACAGCCTCGAGGAGTGGATCGGCGAGCTCGCGAAGGGGGAGACGCCGGGCAGCGGCCCGGTGGTCACCTTCGTGCCGATGCACCGCGTCGAGCGGCTCTTCCTCGACGAGCCGGCCGGCAGCGTCGAGAGCCACTGCCAGCGTCTCGAGCGCCGCGTCGGCCGCCCCGCCCTCGAGCTGCTGCGCGGCGCCTGAGCGGCGCCTTCCCGCGGCCCGAGGGGGCCCCGGCTCAGAACTGGACGTTGCGGACGTAGTAGTCGCTGACGTCGAGCTGGCGGCCGAGGAGGCCGGCGGCGTCGTCGGGGGTGATGAGGAACTGCCCGGCGCGGCTGCGCTGGGGGGTGGTCATCACCAGCTCGACCCCGTCAAGAGCCCCGGCTCCATGCTTCTCACGCACCGTGTGCAGGCCGCTCGCCGCCGCCAGCAGGGTGCGGAAGACGGAGGCCTCCGACGGGGTGATCGCCTCCACCAGAAGGCGCTTCGCCGTCGTCCCCTGGAAGAACTGCACCCCATCGGCACCCGTGTTGTGGAAGAGGGGCGAGAAGACGACCGGAATCGCCGGATCGCCGTACGGCGTACGGGGGAAGGTCAGCAGGTCCTTGTAGCCGGCGGCGGTGACGCTGACCGGGGCCCGGGCCGGCTGCGCGGTGCGCCGCTGCTCGGGCAGCTCGCGCAGCTGCCCGGCCTGCCGGGCGGCGATGAGGTCGGAGAGCTGCGGCTTGGGCGGCGGCGGCGTGGCCCGGGAGAGCTCGGTCGCTTGCCCTCCGTCGACGAGCACCGCGGTGCCGAGGTTGGTGCGGTTCGCCTGCTCGGTGCGGGGGACGTCGATCTCCGAGGCGTCGAGGAAGGTCTGGGTGCCGCTCGGCAGGGTGATGATCGCGCGGCCGTTTTCGATCCGGTACTTCTCTTTCGCGACCATCTGCGTGCCGTCCTTCAGGTAGATCGTGTAGGCGGCGAGCGGGGCGGCCGTCACGGCCGCGAGGAGCAGGCCGGCGAGGAGGAGGGAGAAGGGGCGGGGAGTGCGCATCGGTACCTCCGCAGGGATCTGCTGCCGACTATAGCGGAAGCGGGGGGCCGGACCCGAGCCCTCTGCTAGACTCCGCCCGCCCGCGGCCGCGCGCCCCGGACCACCCGATGCTCCCGGCTCCCCCCCACGACGCCCTCCTCGTGCTCGCGGACGGATCGGTCTTCCCGGCGCGAGCCGTGGCGCCCGGTACCCGCTTCGGCGAGGTCGTCTTCCATACCGCGATGAGCGGCTATCAGGAGATCCTCACCGACCCCGCCACCGCCGGGCAGATCGTGGTGATGACCCAGCCGCACCTCGGCAACTACGGAGTGAGCGCGAGCTGGGCCGAGTCGGACCGGCCCCGCGCCGCGGGGGTCGTGGCCCGGCAGTTCACCCCGGAGCCCGCCAACCGCGCCGCCGAGGGCGGGCTGCGCGGCTACCTGCGCGCGCACCGCGTGCCCGCGGTCGAAGGCCTCGACATCCGCGCGGTCGTGCGGCGGCTGCGCGGCCATGGGGAGATGCGGGGCGTGCTCACCACCGAGCGGAGCGACGCCGCGGCGCTGCGTGCCGAGGTGCGCGACCTGCCGTCCGCGACCGGGGAGGCACCCGCCCTGGAGGCCGGCTGCCGTCGTGCGGGCCAGTGGCCGGCGGCCACGCCGGACGGTCCGCGCTGGCGGCTCGCGCTCTACGACTTCGGGGTCGCCCGCTCGACTCTCCGCGCCTTCGCCGAACGGGGCGCGGAGCTCGTGCTCCTGCCCGCCCTGACGCCGGCCCGGGAGGCGCTCGCGCTCGGCGCCGACGGCATCGTGCTCTCCCAAGGCCCCGGCGATCCGGCGCCGCTCGCCGCGAGCGTGGAGACGGTGCGCGAGCTGCTCGCGAGCGGCACGCCGCTCTTCGGCATCGGTCTCGGGCACCTGCTCCTCGGCCTCGCCCTCGGCGCCCGCGGCTTCCGGCTCGGGGGCGGCCACCACGGCGCGAACCAGCCGGTCTTCGATCGCCTCGCGCGCCGGGTGGCGATCACCAGCCAGAACCACGCCTTCGCGCTCGTTCCGGAGTCGCTGCCGGCGGGCTGCGAGGTGGTGGAGGTGAACCTCAACGACGGGAGCGTCGAGGGGTTCATGGTGACCGGACGCCCCGTCTTCGCCATCCAGTACCAGCCGGGGGTGGCGTTCGGGCCGCACCCCGCGGGCGGCCTCTTCGGCCGCTTCCTTGCCGCCCTGCCGGAGCGCGGCGCGAGCGGCCGGGCATGACCACCCGCCCGCTGCTCTGGGAGATCGCCTGGCGGCTGGTGGCCGGCCGGCGCCGGGGGCGGCTGCTCGGAGCCACGGCCCGCACGGCGCTGCTCGCCACCGCGCTCGGGGTGACGGCGCTCGTGGTGGCGATGGGGCTGCTCACCGGCTACCGGCGGGACCTGCAGCGGAAGATCGTCGGCGGCAACGCGGCGGTGATCGCCTATCCGGGCGGCGACGCCGACGTGGCGGCAGCCCTCGAGCGGCTCGCCGGGATCCCCGAGGTGACCACGGTCGAGCAGGTGGTCTACGGGCAGGGGATCGTGACCTCGAGCGCGGGCCGGGAGGTGGAGGTCACCCTCCGCGGCGTCGAGCCGGATGGGCCGGGGCTGCTCGCCGCGAGCGCCGGAGCGCTCGCCTCCCGGGACGGGGTCGCCGGGGCCCGCTGCGGGGCGGAGCTCGCCGCCCGGCTGGGGATCGCGGCCGGCGAGCCGGTGCGCCTCACGGCCCTCGGGATCGGGCCGTCGGGTCCCCGGTTCCGCTTCCGTTCGCTCGTCTGCTCCGAGCTGTTCGCGAGCGGCTTCTCCGAGTTCGACCGTTCCTGGATCGTCGCCTCCCGCGAGCTCGTGATGGCGCTCAGCGAACGGCCGGTCACCAGCCTGGAGATGGCGATCACCGACCCCGGCCGCGCCTCGGAGGTGGCGGTGCGGGTGGCGGAGCGGCTCGGCCCCGGCTTCCACGTCATCGACTGGAAGGAGCTGAACCGGGAGCTGTTCGCGGCGCTGGCGCTGCAGCAGATGGCGCTCTTCCTGCTGCTCGGGCTCATCGTCCTCGTGGCGACGTTCAACGTCGCTTCGACCCTGGTCGTCCTGGTGCGGGAGCGGCGGCGGGATCTGTCGGTGCTCGCCGCGCTCGGGCTCGCCCCCCGCGAGCTGACGCGCGCCGTGCTTGCCGCCGGCACCCTGCTCGGCGCCGCGGGCTGTGCGCTGGGGCTCGGCGCCGGGCTGCTGATCTGCTTCCTGCTGACCCGCTTCGAGGTGATCCGCTTCGCGCCGGAGGTGGCCGAGATCTACTTCCTGAGCGCGGTGCCGTTCCGCCCGGCAGCGGGCGACGTGGCGGCGATCGCCGCCCTCGCCCTCGGGCTCACCCTCCTCTCCTCCTGGCTCCCGGCGCGCCGGGCGGCCCGTCTCGCCCCGGCCGACGGCCTCCGGTACGAATGACGTGGCGAAGGGGACCGGAAGCCGGTCCCCTTCGGGGTGATCCGCGCGACCCCGGAGGGTCGCGGGTGCTCTGGGGCTGGGGGACGGTCGGGGCAGCGCCCCGCCGGGTTGGGCCCCCGCGTCTGCCGGCCGCGGACGCGGTCCGGTGGGAGCCCGGCGAGAACCGGCACGCGCCGGTCTTGGTTCATGGAGTGATACGGACGAGAGGCCGTTTGGGTTTGGGGTGGGTCGCCGGCCTGCCGGCGCGCCGGGCGCGGACTACCCCGTGGGGTGGGGGGGACGGGTACCGGAGCGGGCGTTGCATCGGGCCCGGCCGCTGAGTAGCGTCGCCGCTGGGCGTGGGAGCCGGGGAGCGGTTTCCGAACGGCCCGGAGGAGGAGATCGATGAAAGGGTTCATCGCCGCCCTGACCCGCCATCCGCTGAGCCTGGCCGGGACCGTGCTCACCACCTGCGCCGCGATCGTCTTTCTCGCGCTCTTCGCGCTCGAGCTCGTGGGGATGGAGGGAGGGCCGTACGTCGGGATCATCGCCTACCTGATCCTCCCGGCGCTCTTCGTCCTCGGGCTCCTCCTGATTCCGCTCGGAGCCCGTTTCGAGCGGCGCCGCCGGGCGGCGGGCGCCGGCGAGCGGGCGTTCCCGGTGATCGATCTCAACCGCGCCGAGATCCGCAACCGGGTGGTGCTCGTCTTCGTCCTCACCGTCATCAACGGGCTGCTGCTCGCGGTGGCGACCTACAAGGGGATGGAGGTCATGGAGTCGACCTCCTTCTGCGGCGAAACCTGCCACAGCGTGATGAGCCCGGAGTACGCCGCCTACCAGCGCGGCGCCCACGCCAGCGTGGCCTGCGTCGACTGCCACATCGGTCCCGGCGCGGGCTGGTTCGTCAAGTCGAAGCTCTCCGGCTCCTGGCAGGTCATCTCGGTGAACCTGAACCTCTATCCGCGGCCGATCCCCACCCCGGTGCACAACCTGCGCCCGGCCCGCGAGACCTGCGAGCAGTGCCACTGGCCGCAGAAGTTCGTGGGCGACCGGTTGAAGGTGATCACCTCGTACGGCGACGACGAGGAGGTGACCGAGCAGAAGACCGTGCTCCTGCTGCGGGTCGGCGGCCTCCAGGGGCGGGCCTCCCACGGCATCCACTGGCACGTCGATCCGGACCACCAGATCCGCTACCGCGCCGACGAGAAGCGGGAGACGATCTACGAGGTCGAGATGCACGGTCCCGATGGCGAACCGGTCCGGTTCTTCGCTCCCGGCGTCGAGGGGGACGAGCTGGCGGCGGCGAGCGGCTGGCGCACCATGGACTGCGTGGACTGCCACAACCGGCCGAGCCACACCTTCCACACCGTGGAGGACGAGGTGGACCGGGAGATCCTCGCCGGGCGGATCGCGCGCGACCTGCCGTTCGTGCGGCGGGAAGGGGTCCGGCTCGCGCGGCTCGACTACCCCTCGCACGAGGCGGCCCGGGAGGGGATCCTCGCCGGCCTGCGGGCGTTCTACTCCGAGGAGTTCCCGGAGATCGCGGCGGAGCGGGATGGGGCGATCGCCGAGGCCGCGACGGCGATCTGGGACGGCTACCGGGCCAACGTCCACCCGGCGATGAACGTCACCTGGGGAACCTACCCGAACCACATCGGCCACGAGGCGTCGCCGGGCTGCTTCCGCTGCCACGACGACCTCCACGCGACCGCCGACGGCTCGCGGGTGATCTCGCAGGACTGCGACACCTGCCACAGCCTGCTCGCGATGGAAGAGGAAGACCCCGAGATCCTCAGGACCCTCAACCCCTGAGCCGGCGGCGCCCCCGCGCCGGCTCCTGCCGCTCGCTCCGGATTCTCCGCGGCGCGGATCAGTGCCCGTCTTCGGGCAGCTCCACCATCCGGTGGCGCAGGGCGTAGCTGACCACCTGCGCGCGGTTGTTGAGGTGGAGCTTGTCGAGGATGTTGCGCAGGTGGAACTTCACCGTGTTCTCGGAGACGCCGAGCTGGGCGGCGAGCTTCCGGTTCGAGGTGATCCCCCGCACGAGCAGCTCGAGGACCTCCCGCTCCCGGTCGGTGAGGGCATCCGGGTTCTGCTGGGCGGGAACGGTCTTGGCCGGATGCGCGAACTCGGCGAGGAGGCGCCGGGCGAGGCTCGGGGTGAGGGCGGGCTCGCCGCGCTCCACCCCTTCGAGGAGCGCGAAGAACTGGCTCGCTTCGAGGTCCTTGAGCAGGTAGCCCTGGGCCCCGGACTTGATCGCCTCGAAGAGATGGGCGTCGTCGTCGGAGGCGGTGAGCACGACGACCTTCACCTCCAGCCCCTCGGCCGAGATCATCCGGGTGGCCGCGAGGCCGTCCATCTCCGGCATCGAGAGGTCCATGAGCACGATCTCCGGACGCAGGCGCCGGGAGAGCTCGACCGCCTCGCGGCCGTTGCGGGCTTCACCCACCACTTCGTAACCCTGCGCCTCGAGCAGGCTCCGGAGGCTGTCACGGAAGAGCGAATGGTCATCGGCGATCAGGATGCGCATGGTCAGACTCCTCGCGAGACGAGCAACGGGACCTCGGCTTCCACGCGGGTGCCGGTTCCGGGAGTGCTGGAGACCTCCAGCCGGCCGCCCAGGCTCTCGGCCCGCTCGCGCATGGTGGCGAGACCGAACCGGGGAAACTCGCTGCGTCCCAGTGCCTCGGGGCGGAATCCTACCCCGTCGTCCTCCACCGTGACCCGGACGCTGTCGTCGAGCGCCTGGCAGCGGACGACGACCCGCCCGGCATGGGCGTGCTTGCGGACGTTGGCGAGCCCCTCCTGGACGATCCGGAAGACCTGGAGCTCGATGCCGGCCGGCAGCCGCAGACGGCGGTCGATCTCCACCTCGACGGCGACGTCGGCCTGCGCGCCCCAGCGCTCCACGTAGTCGCGCACCGCCTCGGGGAGCGAGAGACCCGGGGCGGAGGTGACCCGCAGCCCGAGGATCCCCTCCCGGACGTCGGCGTAGACCTCGCGGGCGGCCGCCGCGAGCTGGTTGAGCTGCTCGCTCGCCTCCTGGTTCTTGCCGTGCCGGAGGTAGCCCTGCACCGCCTGGGCCTTGGTGTTGACGTAGGCGAGCACCTGGGCGAGGCCGTCGTGCATCTCGTGGGCGAGCCGGAGCCGCTCCTCGGCCGCCGCGAGCTCGCGGACCCGTTCGTGGAGATGGGCGTTGTCGATCGCCACCGACGCCTGGACGGCGAAGCGGGCGAGGGTCTCCCGGTCCGCGGCCGTGAACATCTGCCCGTCCTGGCGCTCCGAGACGTAGAGGTTCCCCCGGAACGGCCGCTTGCAGACGATCGGCACGGCGAGCAGCGAGCGGATCTGGGGGTGCCTCGGCGGGAAGCCGCCGGCGCGGGGATCGGCGCCGATGTCGTCCACCAGGAGGTGCTCGCCCGGCCCGAGCGGAAGCCCGAGCAGCCCCTTGCCGGTCGGCGGATCGCCGATCGCCGCGCGGACCTCGGGGCTCATCCCGGAGGTGACGAAGGCCGAGATCTGGCCGGTCTCGGCGTAGACGGCGAGGGCGCCGTAGCGGCTCTCGATCAGCTGCCGGGCCTGGTCGACGACCTTCTGGAGGACGGTGTCGAGAGCGAGCTCGGCGCCGATGTCGAGCCCCGCCTGGTGGAGCGCCAGCAGCTCCCGGTTCTGCCGCTCGAGCTGGGCCTGGAGCGAGTCGAGGACGTGGAAGAAGGCGCCGAAGAAGAAGAGGGCGACGACGATCAGGATGCCGTCGATCAGCAGCCGGCCGGGCAGCGAGAGGAGATACGGGTAGAGGAGGTGCCGGCTGATCTCCAGCACGACCACGAAGAAAGCGGAGCTGAGGAACGCGTAGAGCTTGAGTCGCCTGAGGGTCACCGCCGCCGTCCGCACACTCTCCGAGCCGGCCGGCTCCGAGCCGACCAGCGCGCGGCAGTCTAGCACGCGCTCGCGCGGGCGCCGGCTCAGCGGCGCCAGGTGCGGAAGCGCAGCAGCGAGTAGATCGGACACCAGCCGAGGAGGCCGGTGGCGAGCGGCACCCAGCCGAAGAGGACGAGGGCGATCCCTCCCAGCTCGGGAAGCACTCCCGAGCTGCCGAGCGCGAGCGCGGTGAGGCCCACACCGATCCGTACGATGCGGTCCCAGGTGGCGAGATTACGGAAAGAGAAGTCCAAGGTCCCTCGGCGAATGTCGGCGGGATACTCGCAACTGGGCCGATTCCGGACAACCGCCTGGAGGGTGGTCGCCGCCCACCCCCCCGGGTGGGAGCCTCCGGCACCCGGATTCCGGGCGCCTCAGCGGGCGAGCCAGACCGGCAGGGAGAGGGAGAGCGCCGGCCAGTAGGTGATCAGCAGCAGCCCGACACCCTGCAGGAGGAGGAAGGGGAGCACCGCGCGGTAGAGGCGGGTGATCGGGGTCTCGAACCGGGAGGCGGAGAGGAAGAGGTTCAGCCCCACCGGCGGGAAGAGGTAGCCGAGCTCGAGGTTGGCGAGGAAGATCACCCCGAGATGGAGCGGGTCGATCCCGAACGCCGCCCCGAGGGGGATGACGAGCGGGGTGAGGACCACGATCGCGGAGTAGACCTCGAGCACCGAGCCGAGGACGAGCAGGAAGAGGTTGAGGGAGAGGAGGAAGAGGATCCGCGAGTCGACGTTCGCCTGCACGAAGGCGAGGAGGCGGTCGGGAACCTGCGCATCAACCAGCCAGGAGGTCAGCCCCATCGCGCTCGCGAGCAGGACCAGCACGCCGCCGACGAGCCGCCCTCCTTTGACCAGCACCCGCGGCAGGTCGCGCCGGGGGTGGATCTCCCGGGTGATCGCGCCCTCGATCAGGAGCGCGTAGAGGGCGCCGGCCGCCGCCGCCTCGACCATCGACGCCACCCCGCTCGCGAAGAGGCCGACGATGACGAACGGCACCGAGAGCTCCCACTTCGCCGCCCAGGCGGCGCCGCCGAGCTCCCGCCAGGAGAAGGGGTGACGGCCGCGCTGCTCGCGCCGCCCGACCACGATCCCGTAGATGGCGGTCAGCACCACGAGCAGCAGGCCGGGGAAGAAGCCGGCGAGGAAGAGCTGATCGGCCGGGGCGCTCGCCACCACCGCGAAGAGGATCACCGGCAGGCTCGGCGGGAAGAGGAGCCCGAGGCTGCCGCCGGCGGTCA